>CAYTOR010000039.1:0-17919 GCA_964439505.1 uncultured Sangeribacter sp. | reverse complement strand
TTCAAAGTATAGTTGAGGTCGGAACTTACCGCAGGCTGGAGGTCGCTGTTGACCATTACCAACGTGCTGTCCGAAGCTACCTCGAAATTCAGGTTAGCCGCAGCCTGAGGATTGGAATCCTTGGCGTCCTTGACGAGCTTAAGGTATTTCTTGCCGCCCTGCTCGACTATCGTGAAGTCACCTTCCGAACGATAACTGATATTGTCGCGGACACCGTTGACACTCGTTGAATCCGCTTCAAGATAGGTCTCCACGAGGTCATAGTCCCCTTCGCGGTTGCCGTGATCGTCGTCGTAATCGAGTTTGAGGGTATACCGGACACCGGGACCGTCGGCTGCCGGAACTACGCCCGTGAAGGTCTGATCCTGCTTTTCAGCAGCGCAAGAGCCACCGGGGCATTTACCGCCTGAGCAAGCACCCAGGCCGAGGAGAGCGGCACCTACAGCCGCCAAAAATACTGTCTTTTTCATAATATTATCTCTATGTAAAGTTATTATTTCTATGAGAAGTTATCTATATTAATTAGCGCCGGGCCGAATCTCAGGCCGGCTGATCAGATATCGCCTATGATAAGGCAATAACGGCTAAGAGAAGCCGCTAAGGTCTAAGATAAGGCGATATCCCTATCTTAATCCTATAACATCCATAGCGCGTCAGCTGTTCAGTTATTCCTTCGCAGAAGGAATTTTGCGATAGCGCGAAGCTGTTCAGTTATTCCTTCAAAGAAGGAATCTCAGGCGCAGAAGGAATCTCATGTAATCGCCGCATGGCCTCGCCGGCATCCCGGATGCCCGATTCGGCAGCTTCTTCGAGCCAGAACGCCGCCGTCGAATACTCCTCGGGATCGGTAGGCAACAGGAAATCGGTCAAAGCGTCCGGGAAGATCTCAAGCATCTCCCCGATCACGAAGGCTGCCGAAGGATTCCCCTCGCGGGCCGCTTCCAGATAATACCGGATCGTCTCGTTATAATCGTAGGCCACTCCCCGCCCTCTCGAATAGGCGTCCCCTATCAGTGCCTTGGCCTGGGCGCGTAACTCCGGCGTCACTCCCGCCGAATCCGCTATCTCCCGGAAGAATCTCAATCCTACCGAGGGCGCAGTCCGATTGAAGTAGTAAAGTCCCTCCCGGATCTTGGCCGCAGCGTTAAGGCTGTCGGTTTGGCATTTCGTCAGTTCGTAGAGCTTATAGGCTGCGTCTGTCAGCCCGTTGTCGAAAGCCAGCCGATAGAGCGAGGCAGCTTTAACCGAATCCTGCTCCACTCCCCTGCCGTCGCGGTAGAGGTCGCCGAGCATCGATTGCGCGGATGTTATGCCTTTGTCAGCGGCGAGGGTCAGCCAGTAGGCGGCCTTCTGCTCGTCATGACCGATATCCTCGCCGTGGAGCAGAAGATAACCGATGTTACTCAGCGCCTTAGGATCGCCGGCTTCAGCAGCTTTCTCTATCCATTGGAGTCCTTTACGCGTATCCTTCTCAACTCCATCTCCCTTTATGAGCTTGAATCCCAAAAGATTGGCTGCCGGAGCATAGCCTCCTTCAGCGGATTTCGTCAGCAGTTCCAGACTTACTATGCTGTCGCGCGGGATAGAGTCATAGCCCATTTCATGGAGCGAGGCGAGTTGATAGAGAGCTTCCGCATCCCCCGACTCAGCCCGCTGCGCTACGGCCTTTACCGCCTCATGCCGGCGCTGCAGTTCCGCCGGCGACTGAGCCAAGGCCGCAATAGCCGCAATCAGAATCGCAACTATAATGCCGATCCAAATCAGGATCCGGGTCGCGATTCGGGTCGCTTTTCCGGTCGCGCTACCTCTTTCCTCTCCTATTTTAGTTTTGTGTTTCATTTTGGTGTCAGAGTGACGAGTGGCACGAGCATCTCCTGCAGCGAGATGCCTCCATGTTGGAATGTACCGGTATAGAACTGGACGTAATAATTATAATTGTTGGGGTAGGAGAAGAAATCTTCATTGAGAGCATATATGTAGGTGCTGGAGATATTGGGCGCCGGGAGTCCGAAACATTTCGGATCTTTCATTTCATAGACCTGTTTCGGATTATAGTTAAGATTCTTGCCTACCTTATAGCGAAGGTTGGTGTTCGTATTCCGGTCGCCTACGACCTTTATGGGATTGTCGACGCGTATGGTGCCGTGGTCGGTGGTAAGCACTACCTTATACCCCTCGTCGGCGAGTTTGCGGAAAATATCCACTGACGACGAATGGCGGAACCAGGACTCCGTCAGCGAACGGTAAGCCGCATCGGAATTGGCCAGTTCGCGGATCATCTTCGATTCCGTACGCGCGTGGGAGAGCATGTCGATGAAGTTCATCACCAGGACATGGAGCTTGGTGTCCTTCATCTTGCCTATCTGCCGGATGAATTTCTCGCCCCCTTGGGAGTCGTTGATTTTGGTATAGGTGAACTTATCCTTGCGGCGGAAGCGTTGGATCTGGGTGCGGATCAGTTCCTCCTCATGGATGTTAAGTCCTTCATCCTCATCTTCCTCGACCCATAGTTTGGGATACATCGTCGCTATCTGCAGCGGCATCAGTCCCGCGAAAATCGCGTTGCGGGCATACTGGGTCGAGGTCGGCAGGATGGTAGTATAAAGATTCTCCTCGACGTTGAAGAACTCTGAGATAAGGGGCTGCACCACTCTCCACTGATCCAGACGGAAATTATCAATGAGTATGAAGCAGACTTTCTCTCCTGCGTCAAGCAGGGGAAATACTGCCTTGCGGAAGACTTCATGGCTCATCAGCGGATGCTCTTCGGAATTGACCCAATCCTCATAGTTCCGCTTTACGAACTTACAGAAATTGGCGTTGGCGTCGCGCTTCTGGAGCAGCAGCATCTCATCCATCGCCGAATCGGACTCCGCGAGCTTGATCTCCCAATAGACGAGCTGGCGATAGACCTCCATCCACTCCTCCACGGAATTCGCCATATTGATGAATCCCGATATGCGCTGAAATTCCTGCTGATATCCGGATGACGCCTCGCGGGCCACGAGCTCCACGCTATGCAGATTCTTCTTCAGCGACAGGAGTATCTGGTTCGGGTTGACCGGCTTGATGAGGTAATCGGCTATCTGGTTGCCGATAGCCTGGTTCATGATATTCTCCTCCTCGCTCTTGGTGATCATGATGACGGGCAGGTCGGGATGCTCGCGGTTGATGCGGGTAAGGGTCTCCAGACCGGAGAGCCCGGGCATGTTTTCGTCGAGAAGTATGAGGGAATAAGGCGTCTGCTGGAGCGCCTCCAGGGCATCCAGGCCGTTGCTGACGGTGTCTACCTCATAGCCCTTGGCCTTGAGGAAAAGTATGTGGGGTTTCAGGAGGTCGATTTCATCATCGGCCCAGAGTATGCGGTTCATGGCTATGGGTAATTTAGGAATATTATTATTAGAGGGATAGAGCTATGGAAGAAATCACTCTTCTTCGGTAGCTTCAGCTTCCGTAGCCGGGGACTCGGTTTCGGTTTCGGGAACCGGAGATTCAGCAGTCGGCGCCGTCTCTTCCGATTCCTCCTCACTCTCCTCCTCCGGAGGTTCGGTGCCTTCGGGCAGCGGCTCCAAGGGGAGCTGTTCGCCGATCACTTCCTCCTCCTTGGCTTCGACCTCGCTCTGCTCCTCGAACCGGAAGTATTCCTCGAAAGAACGTCCCTCGCGGAGCAGAAGTTCGAAGTTGGGCTTCGATATTATAATCGGGCGCACGTCCGGACTGAGTTCGAAACCGTTGCGGGCCATCACCTCGCGGTAGTGTTCCAGCTCGCGCATGTTGTTGAAACCCTTGATGACGAGCAGTCCGACGTTGCCGAAACTCATCGGTTCGAGATCGAAGTCCTTCACCACGAAGGAGGAGAAGTTGAACCGGGCTACATCATAGAGCAACTGATTGGCATTGATGGAGTCCCTCGGGAAAGCGAGCACGAAGTACTGCGGCGAATTCGGATCGCGTTCGAAAGAGGCTTTTCCATCGGGATTGTCAACGCCTCCCTCGGCGCTGTCTCCGGTGGTGAGACGCGTATCCCAGAGCATGCCGCGCGTATTCTCCATGCCGGCGTTCGGCACGCGTCCTTCACGCAGACCCTTTACGATGGCTCCGGCCATGGGGGTCATGTCCGTATCGGGCCATTTCTCCAACAGATACTCCAGACGCTCCTTGAACTTGTCGTTGTCGCCCTGCGTCATGTACGACAGGGCGTCGATGAAGACGAATTTAGGAAGGATCGGCGAAAGCGGATAATCCTTCTCCATCTTTTCGGTCAGCGAATGCACGCGGTCGTTCTTGTTGGCCAGATAGGCCTGATAGGCCTGCTCATACATCTCCTCCTGGCGGGCGTGCATCTCACGCAGATTCATGAAGTAATCCGGGTCGAGCATCGCCTGACCGTAGGGTGAATCCGGGAAATCCTCGATGATCTTCTGCCTCCATTTTTCAGCGGCCGACCGGTTGTTTTCGCGCACATCCATCAGGTAGAGGTTATAATATGCGTCCAGACGATATGTATTGTCGGGATAACGCGAATCGAGTTGATCGAACTCCTTGCGCGCGGCCGGATAATCTTCCAGTTTATCCTTGAGTATGATACCCATGTTGTAGAGCCCTTCCTGGATGATATCGTTGGAGTTCTTGATCTCTTCCGGGGTCTTCGGGATGTCCTTCAGGTAATACTCCGGATAGTGGGGATCGGCCTGACGTTTGGCCATATCGGCATCCTGTACTTTATCGGCGTCCTCCTGACCTTCCGGATTTTCAGCGGTCTGTTGGGCTTCGGTGTCCTCCTCATCCTCCTCGGGATCGAGGGAGAAGGAGGATTTGTTGCGGCGGCGCCAGTCATCTTCGAGCTTACGCGCGCCCCAACGGCGCTGGAACTCCGTCTTGCCGGCGTTCTTTACCATTGTATTGTAGAAGTACCAGGAATTGTCACCGCCGGTGATCGTCGGGGTCGTCGGACCGTTCTTGTCGATCAGGGAATTCTCGTCGCGGTTGGCCATCATCTCCTGACGGGCACTCTCCGCGGCCGCCTCCTTCTCGCGCTTCTTGAGCTCTGCTACCAGCCGCTCTGCTACCTTCATCTGTTCTTCCTCATAGAGTTTCGACAGATCCAACAGGGAATCCTGCAATTGGACGTTGCCGGCATAGACCCCCAATTCGTCGAGCACGTCGCTGCGCCGCTTGAGAAGGTCATAGTCGGGATAGGTCTTCGGCAGCTGCGGCACAGCCTCCGAATAGCAGGGCTGCGCCTTGACGTAATCCTGCTCCTGGAAATAGATGTTGCCCAGTGCCAGTTGAGCCAGGGCCTTGTCGATTCCGTTGCGGGTGGATTTCTCTACCGCTAAGATATAGTTCTTCTTGGCCTCGGCCGTGTCGCGGCGGGAGAGATAGAGATTGCCGATGGCGTAATATATCTGATCAAGAAATTCGTTGTTGCGCTCATAGCGCGTCATGGCGCGCAGCGCGCGTACCTCGGAGGCGATGTTGGTACCCGTGTAGACCTCCGACTGCTTGATGCGCGCGTTGAATTTCGTGCGGTAATTGGTCGATACCCCGCTTCCCGCCTTCTTGAAGGCCTCGTAGGCGAGTTGCTTCTTCTGCAGCTGGGAATAGACCTGACCGAGAAGGAAGTAGAGACGGTTTTTCTGGCTCCCCTTCGCCGATTTGGCAGCCGCCGAAAGGAACGGCACTGCCCGCTCGTACTGCTCCGTGCGCACAAGATAATCCGCTTCGACCAGATTATAGAGATTGCGCAGGGAGGAGGTAGTGAGTTGCTTTTCCTTTACCTGATGGAGCACATTCTCCGCTTCGTAGTCCCAGTCCAGGGCGCAATATGCCCGCGCCTGCCAGAGGCGCGCCTCGGTGACGGTCTCCGGCAACCAGGTGAAATGCTTCGTTATATAGAAGAAAGTGGAGGCAGCCCCTAAAAAGTCGCCGTTGAGATACTGCGACTTACCCATCATCATCCAGGCGTTATGGATGAAGGGATTGAACTCATCGCGGGCGCGGAAAGCCTTCTCCTTCTCCGAAGAATTCTTCTTGGCCGGCTTCTTCTTGATGCTGTGGAGCTGGATGGCTTTCTGCATCTTTTCGATAGTACGCTTGAAATCGCCCGAAGGCTGGGGCATCTTATTGTCGGCGCGAGCGTCGGCCGGATGGGTCAGGACGAACCGGGTATAGTCATCCTCGTAGGCGTTTTCCATCGCCTTGAGGGTCTCCTTATAGTGCTCGTCACCGTTATAGTAGACGTTATAACGGGTAGTGAAGGCCTGCCATTGGCGCGACATGGCGGTATTCTTCTTTGTCGAGCAGGAAGCGAGGCTGAGCAGCGCCGCGACAGCCATAAACAAGACCGCCGCATATCCTCGGGATATGCGGTTGCGTCCGGCCCGACAGGCCGGAGAAATCCTTCGCGTCCTCTTCATTTAAGCAATTACGGTTTAAGTAATAACGCTCCCCGGGCGCCGAATATTGCCCCGCTCCGCTTCATATCGCCTCGGCTTGCGCTTCGCTATCGCCTCGGCTCCTCTTCACCTGACGACAAACCGCCATCCGGACGATTTAAACAATAAGATTCTGAGATTTGCGTATTGGAGAATCTTTTATTATCTTTGTATTGTTATTACATTGATATTTGGTTATAGCTATTATATTGACTATATGTAATTTATACTTAGCTAAGACTTTAAAAGACCGAATTGCGAAATGAAACAGCATTATAGAATCGCTGACAATGCCTTCTGCATCGAGGTGGATCCTGAACTGCAGGCCTGGCGCCTGCTGCAGTACCGTTTCAGCCCTTTCGCCGTCAAGGACCCAAAGTCAGACTCCAACCCTGACCTCAACCCGAACCTCGATCCTAACCTCAACCCTGTCCCGAGGCCTGATCCAGAGTTTGATCCTAAGCCTGACTCGCTCCTTCGGATAACTATCCGGTCGGAGGCTATCTCCGACGAACTGCCCGGAGAAAGGATCTACGAACCGGTTCATCAGGAGATAGGGCTGGTCAACGGCGCGGCGGCGCGACTTGTCGACGGCGCTCTTGTGATGGAGTTCTCCCATATCGAAAGCCTCCGGATCCGCGCACGCCTCTTCATTTCGCCGGACTTCTCTCGAGCGGAGATTATCCTCAATAGCGGCGGAGATCTCGACGACAGCCATTTCCTGTCGCATGCCGTCATGATCGCCTATATGATGGCGTTTACTCCCAACGGCACCCTGATGATGCATGCCTCCGCCGTCGCCTGTCGCGGCAAAGCTTATCTATTCCAAGGGAAAAGCGGCACCGGCAAAAGTACCCACTCCCGACTTTGGTTAGAAAACGTAATCGGTGCGGAACTTCTCAACGACGATAACCCGTTGATACGGTTCGCAGAGGACGGTTCTCCCGTCGCCTACGGTAGCCCCTGGAGCGGTAAGACCGATTGCTACCGTAACGTTGCCGTCCCCGTCGGGGCCCTCGTCCGCATCCGCCGCTCAGACCACAACGAACTCCGGCCGATCACCAATCCCCTGATGGCCTACGCCTCGCTGACTCCCTCGCTGTTTTTCCTCCCCTTCTTCGACGAGCGCCAGCGGTCGGCACGCCACCGGTCGATCGAACGCTTAGTGAAGACAGCACCCTGCTGTGAGATGTATTGCCGCCCCGATGCCGACGCGGCCCTCGTCTGCCTCCAAGGCGTCCTCACCTTGAATTCTCCGTAGCATGGCCTCAGCGCCTCTGCGTGAGCCCCTTCCCCCGGGTAGCGGGCCCTCTCCTTCAGTTTTATTTTCACGCTGAGGCGCTGAGGGGCAGAGGTTTATCGCTGAGGTTTTTACCGACGGGGAGGGGCAAGATCGCCGAGAAGACGGAGGCGCAGAGTTGAGCTCGCTCCGCTCGCTGAAGAGAGGTTCTTCTTTAGCCTCCTCCTCAATTTGTCTTAATCAACTTGGCTTAAGAGAGGATTCGGTAGGCGATGGTATTACGCCGGCGGAGCCGGCCCAACTCTGCGCCTTTGCCTACTCTGCGGACTTGGCGCCCCATCCTCGTCGTCCTTTCGGAAGCAGGGCCTCAGCGCCTCTGCGCCTCCGCGTGAGCCCTTCCCTTGGACTGGGCGCCGATATATTTTCACGCTGAGGCGAGCCCTCTCTCCGGCGCTTGGCGCCCCTTGCTGCCGGAGGCGGTTTGTCGCAGGTGAATTGAGAATAAAAATCCCGAAAAAGAATCGAGATAATTAGCGAAGAAATTTGATAAAATAGATAAAGATGAAGATAAAGAAAGGTTTTACTCTGCGCTCTATTATGGGGCAGAATGTCGTTTTGGCCGAGGGCAGCAACGCTGATACTTTCGGCAAAATGATAACTCTCAACAGCTCGGCTACCATGCTTTGGGATGCTTTGCTTGGTAAGGATTTCGAGGTCGATGACGCAGCCCGTCTCCTCGTTGAGAAGTACGGCATCGACCCGACCCAGGCCCGCGAAGACGCTGAATATATCATCAACCTCATGAAAGAGAAAGGACTTATCGATGGCTGAAAATCAAACCGTATTATTCCATTCTACCGTCTTCGGCCCGATCCACAGCCGCCGGCTCGGTACCTCCCTGGGCATCAATCTTCTTCCCGACGACGGCAAGGTCTGTACGTTCGACTGCGTCTACTGCGAAGCGGGCTATAACGCACAAGGAACCGGTACTACAGGCCTGCCGACCCTGCAGCGCCTCGAACATGACCTCAAGGAGAAACTGCAGGAGATGAAGGCGAACGGAGAGAAACTGGATGTAATCACCTTCTCCGGCAACGGCGAACCGACTCTGCATCCGCGCTTCCGGGAGGTAGTGGAGATCGTGAATCGTCTGCGCGACGAGTATTATCCGGAGGCTAAGACTTCGGTCCTGACTAATTCTACGCGCATCTTCAACCCCGAAGTTGAGGAAGCTCTGAGGCTTGTCGACAATAATATCCTCAAGCTCGACTCGGCTATCGATCCTACGATGCGCCTGATCGATAACCCGACGGAGAAGTCATTTACCATCGAGCGACTGATTCCGGTGCTGAAGAAATTCGCCGGCCAAGGTATCATCCAGACCATGTTTCTGCGCGGCGAACATAACGGGCGCCGGATTGACAATACTACACCTGAAGAGGTGGCAGCCCTAATCGCAGCCTACAAAGAGATAGGCCCCAAGAGCGTCATGATCTACTCGATCGACCGCTCGACTCCGGAAGAGCGCCTGGAGAAAGTCAGCAAAGAAGAATTAGCCGACATCGCCGCCCAAATCCGCGCCGCCGGCATCAACGTCACCTACTGACCCGATAGGCTTACCGCCCCTATTGAGGCGTTGGATCGCCTCCCCTCCCGAAGCACGGCCTCAGCGCCTCAGCGTGAGCCCCTTCCCTTGTGCTAAAGTGCCCCTCTCCGGCGCTCGGGACCCCTTGCTGCCGGAGGACGGTTTGTCGCAGGTGAATCAAGCCCTTTCTCACGCGATAATTATCTCACGCTGAGGCGCTGAGGGGCAGAGGTTTATCGCTGAGTTCTTCTCTTCGACCGGACGCCGTTATTCTGGGGGAGGCGCGGAGATTTTAGTGGGGTTATTTTTTGGGGAGGAGGGGATAGAGGGATTTGCGGAGGAAGTTGCGGAGGCGGTAGTAGGGAAGGCGGAGGGGGGTCAGGGCCGTCCAGAGGCGGACGTAGCGGCGGTAGGCCGGGTCAGTCACGGCGAAGCTGCGCTTCGCGATGGCGTGCCATGGACGGTAGCCGCTGAGGCGGTGGATCTCTGCGACCCTGCCGATGATGCTCCCGCGGTCGATTTCCTCGGTCAGCAGATTATTGTCGCCGCGCATGACGTAACGGTGATTATGCGTCGGGCGGATGTCGACGAGGCGATGGACGATATTCTTCCGGCGACCGTCAGGACTACGATGCTCGAACAGCAGCATGTCACCGATCTCCGGTTCCCCGGTCAGAGGAGTCACGACGACATAATGGTCCTTCCCCCATATAAGGGGGCGCATGCTCCGGCCGGTGGTCTTCGAGACACCAAATAAAAAACGCCGGCTTAAAAAGTCAGCGTTCATATTATTTTTCTCAGGATGATTAGTCCATTTCTCCATCACCATCGCCGGGATCCTTATCGCCACCAGTGGCATCATCAAGGAACGAACCTTCCAAGAGGAGCTCTAATTCTTCGAGATCGGGTTTTTCGTAGAACATAATTATTACGGTTTAAGAGTTATATTACAATGATTGGAGTTGGGTAATGTGGCGGCCTGAAATAGACCACATCTGCATTTGAGTTACAAAATTACTCAAATTTTATGATATAACAAAACGTTTACCCAAAAAGTTTTTTTTGAAATTTTAAGATTCCAATCGGTCAAAGTATCCGAAAACTAAACTTGGAAATTAAAAAGGATGCGCCCGAAGCGCATCCTTTTTAATTATTTTATAGAATTGGATTATCGGGAAATTACTTCACCATTACCTTCTTGCCGTTGACGAGGTAGATACCCTTGGCAACGTTGACGGAAGTTGTGCCTTCCTGTACGTCGGCGATAGCTACCATCTGACCTTCGAGGTTATAGATCGCTACCTGACCGTAGTTGCTGTCGGAAGTGAAGACGATCTGACCCTG
Organism: uncultured Sangeribacter sp.; assembly: GCA_964439505.1. Lineage (GTDB taxonomy): Bacteria > Bacteroidota > Bacteroidia > Bacteroidales > Muribaculaceae > Lepagella. The sequence continues at coordinate 7,313 of CAYTOR010000039.1, read as the reverse complement.
TGCGCCGGCGATATTCAGACCTGTAACAGCTGCGCTGTCTACGCCTGTAACTGTGTCGTCGACAACATTGCCGTATTCATCCTTAAGAGCGATGCGACGGGGAGCATGGTTGATACCCGGATCGAGTTCTTCGGTAGAGTAGATGACCATACGGAAGGGAGTGATCTTCGTAGTGGAAGAGACGTTCTTAAACTGACCGCTGAAGAGACCGTAGATACGGTTGTTGTTGCTTTCGCCGCGGATCTCGCCGGGGAGAACGCTCTTGAAGACACCGTAGCTCTTGCTGGCGTGCTCGTCAGAACCCTCGTCGATTACTTTCTGATCGGTGGGAGTCTGAGCGATAGTTACGTTGGAGAGATCGCCGAAACGGAAGTCCTTGTTGGCGTTCAGAAGAACGGGAGTGTTGGCGGGGATAGTGTTTTCAGTCTTGGTGAACCAGATTGTGTTGTCGTCCTCTGTGTCGAAAGTAGCTAAGTAGTTGATGTTCTCATCCATGTTGCTCTTCAGTGCGAAGGGAAGACATGTTGCATTCTTGTTGGCCTTGAAGACGCGGTCATAAACGAGAGTCTTTGCGGTGATATCCTTAGGAGCATAGAACTGCTTCTTGTCGGAGATGTAGACGTAGTCACACTTATAGCCGTCGTAGATGAGGTTGGGGATATTGAGATCGCGTGCGTCGGCAGTAGCTGACTCGACAAACATGTTCTCCATTTCCTCGGGGAGGTTAACACCTTTGAAGCGGTCGTTGCCGTTCTGATCCTCGTAAACTACAGCATACTTCTGAGAAGTCGAGTTGGGGCCTTCGTAGATAGTGATGTTGTAGACTTTGGATTCGGAAGTAAGGAATGCGAGAGTCTGGTTATCGAAATCTACACCAAATGCTTCGCGGGCCTGGAAACCGAGAGCGCCGAGGTCAGAGTAAGTAGTGTAAGCGCCTTCATCGTTGTAGTAGCGGCCCGGTTCGGTAGCGTTAGCCTTGTTCCACCAGGCTACGTTGTAAGTCTTGGCGTTGGCGGCGTCGCGGGTATTGTAGACCTTACCGTTTACAGCTACGTCGTGAAGAGTACCTGCGAAACTGTTGAAGAGGGCGGGAACGTCGTTGGTGAGGGTGATCACGTGACCGTTACCGTTGATACGGAGAGCGGAGAAGTTGATCTGCTTGTTAGCGGTTACATCCTCGTTGAGGGTGATTTCGAAATACTGGCTGTAAGCGTTGTCGTTAGCGATCCGCTCAGCTTCAGCTACAGCATCTTCAGCTTCCTTGACAGCAGTCTTGGCGGCAGCTACGGCAGCTTCAGCGTCCTCTACGTTCTTCTTCCAAGTAGCCTCGTACTCGGTAGCCTCAACAACCTTACCCTGCTGTTCCATCCAAGACTGCTTGGAAGCCTTCAGGTTCTCTTCTGCAGTAGTGATAGCGGTCTTTGCTGACTCAAGATTGTTATTGTAGGCAACGACCGCGTCATCCCAAGCCTGCTTAAGATTCTTGAGCGTATTAGGGTTTTCGCTGGTTTCATCCTTAAGAGTGTCAATCTGATCCTGAAGAGTCTGAATCTGAACGCTTACACCGGCCTTCTTCTGGTCATCTGCACCAGTGGGTTGATAGTTCAGCTGATCGTTAAGGCTCTGGATGAGTTCCTCCTGCTCGGGGATTTTACCCTTGATAGCTTCGGAACCCTCAGTAGCTTCCTTACCGGTATAGCTGTCGATCTGAGCCTGCAGAGAAGCTGCCTGAGCCTTAAATGCTTCCTCAACTTCGTCAAGAGTTACAGTAGTAGTAGTGGTGTAGGTGCTACTTTCACTCATAGTCTGAAGAGTATTGGTAGCAGTGGAGATAATGTCCTCTACACTGGAAATCGTAAGATCTCTATAGGTACCGTTATAATCTGCTCCTAAGTATAATTTAGTAGCATTAGGCTTGGCTTTTAAGGCGGCGGTATACTCACCCTGTGCATCTTTCGCATAAGTAAAGAGGAGGAATTCCACAGGAGAAGCCTCAGTCCAAGACTTACCATCGGAAGGTTTTTCGCCAAAGGCGATATACCATTTAGTGGTCTTTGTGGGGATGGAAGTGTTGGGAATAGTACCAGTGGTTACTTCTTCGCAATAATACATCTTCTGAGTTGATTCAGTATTCATTGCCTCATAATCCGCATTAAACGCAACAGCAACGTTCAAGATCTTCTCCAGCCAAGGCTTAATGGTAGTGGTGGTTGATGTCTTTTTAGGAAGACCTGCCAATTGGTTCTGCAAGCCTTGAAGTTCTACCTTGAGAGTCTGAAGGTCGGTCTTGGCAGTGTTATACTCGTTGTTGAGTTTGGTCTGCTGAGTTGTCAGGCTGGCGATCTTGTTCTCCTTGACGGGGATGGCTGCTACTGAGTCGTTGTAGGCTTTTTTCTTAGCTACGGTGTCGGCGGCTAATGCTTTGGCCTGATCGGAGTTGGCTGCGTTCTCGAGGTTGGTCTTGGCTGTGGTAAGAGCAGTGTATTTGTTTACTGTATCTGACACACATTCAGCAAGAGTTGCCTTTTCCTTGCCAAGGTCTTCGGTTGCCATGTTCAGGGTGTCGTTGGCCAACTTCTCCTTGCCTTCAGCAGCTTCCTGGGCGTCCTTCGCCTTTTTAAGAGTTACTTTGGTGTCGTGATCGTCGGGAACATTACCGACGATAGAACCGGGATTATTGATGGCGGCCACGAAGTTGTCCCAGGACATCTTCGCGTTCTCGCCGATCAACGGGAGCGTCACCTGCTCGTCGACGGTAGCGTATGCTACAGCGGTGCCCACGAGAAGGCCGCCGCAGAGCGAGAATTTAAGTAAATTTTTCAAATTCATAGTGTATAGGTTGAAGCTTTTATTATGTTTGCTTTGTTTCTTGTCGTTTGGAGTGATTATGGTGATTGATTGTTCGTTTAATAGTGGCACTATCTTGAAGAAGTTATCGCCTGAGTGTCGGCCGGCGGTCATCGAGGAGATTGCCAGGAGATTGCCCACAGACCGAAATAATGTGCAAAGATACGAAAAATTTCCAATACGGCAAACCCTTCCCCAAAAATTTTCTGCCCCTCCCCTATTACTGCTCCCCTCCTCCGCCTCTCCCCTCCCCCCTTCCCTGCGGTCTTGGCGCCCCTCTTTCGCGCCGTTTTTTTACGCGGTTATTTTCACGCTGAGGCGCTGAGGAGCAGAGATTTAACGCTGAGGCTTTTTCGATGGGGAGTGGCAAGATCGCCGAGGAGGCGGAGGCGCTGAGGTGAGCTCGCTTCGCTCGCTGTGGTTACTTATTCTTCGTCCTACTCCGTTATTCTTTTATTCTTTGCCCTAGTTCCTCCATTTTAGTTATGGTCCCTCAAATTCTTTTTTCTCACTCCCGATGGCTGGAATGGATTCCATAGGCGATGGTATTCGTGCCGGCGTAGCCGGCCAAACTCAGCGCCTCCGCCTACTCAGCGGGCTTGGCGCCCCATTGTTGTGGGTTTGGGTTGTAGCTTTGGATCGCCTCCCTTCCCGAAGCACGGCCTCAGCGCCTCAGCGCCTCAGCGTGAGCCCTTTCCCTCGTGGTAACGCGCCCCGCTATAGCGATGTTTTTTCACGCAGGTTTTTTTCACGCTGAGGCGCTGAGGGGCAGAGTTTAACGCTGAAGCTTTTTCGATGGGGAGGGGCGGCGAGGAAGGGCGCCTTAGAAGCGGTTGACGATGCGGCGTAGCCCCTCTCTGAGTACTTCATGGTTGAAGTTGATAAGCAGTCCGAGGCGCTTGTCGGCCAAGCGCAGATAGGTCAGCAGTTGCTTGGCATGGGCGGGGTTTTCTCTCTCCACTGACTTCAATTCTACTATTATCTCGTTCTCTATTATCAGATCGGCCTTGTAAGCCGTAGCTAAGCGAATGTTTTTATACTTCATCGGTATAGGCACCTCTACCTCAACTTTCAGCTCTTGAAGTCTTAACTCGTGGGCCAAGGCTACTTTATAAGCCTCTTCCAAGAGTCCCGGGCCGATGATCCGATGCACTTCTATTGCGCCCTTAATTATTTGTCCGGTTAATTCGTTTAGGTCTTCTCGTGTCATTATATCTTCTCGGGTCATAATATGGGGAAAGGGGGTTAGGTGATGGGGAGGATGGCGTCGCAGTACGGGGCGATGGCAGATTGGTGGTGGGCGATGAAGATGATGGTGGAGTCGGGGCAGTCGGCCGCTAAGCGTTCCATGAGCGTCGCAGCCGTACCGGCGTCAAGCGCACTGTTGAATTCGTCGAGAAGGAGTATGCTGCCAGGGCGCAACAGCGCCCGCGCAATCGCTACACGCTGCGCCTGACCCTCGCTCAACCCTCCACCGGTCTCATCGCAGGGGGTCTCCAACCCCCGCGGCAGTTCGTAGACAAAATCAGCAGCGGCCGTATGCAACGCCCGCGCTATCTCTTCCTCGGTGGCATCCGGGCGGGCAAGAAGCAGATTCTCACGTATCGTCCCGTGGAGCAAGGAATTACCCTGAGGTACGTAGATGAAATTCGACAACGTCGCCCCGCTCACCTCGACCGCCTCCCGGTCGTTGTAGATCTCTATCTCTCCGCTCCGGGGCGTCAACAGACCGAGCAGCAGCTTGATAAGGGTCGTCTTCCCGGCTCCCGTCTGTCCTACGATCATCGTCCGGCTACCGGGCCGGAAGTCATAGCTGAACTGCGACAAGATGTCGCGCCCCTCCGAGCGGTAGCGGAAGGATACGTCCTTGACCCGGACCCCACTCCGCGGCAATCGCTGCTCTTCCGGCGGCGTCTCCACCGGTAGGTCGATCTCCTTGAGGCGGTCCAGGGCTACAGACGTCGAGATAAAGGCCGGAATATAGGTGGAGAGGCCCGCTATGGGGTGCTGGATACGGTTGACGAGCTGGATGAAGGCCGTCATCGTTCCGAAACTGATAATCCCGGCGCGCAGACTGAAGATACTCCATCCGAAGGCGGCGAGGTAACCCGCCACGAACCCCAGGCGCACGATAGTGCTGCTCCGGGCCGACAGGCGGCTCTGTTCCTTATTGGACGCGTTCAGGTTATCGACAATCCCTCCCAACCTTCGGTCCATCTCATCCTGACATTCGAGGGTACGGAGCAGCAACCGATGACGCAGCCCCTCCTGAATGGCCACGTGCATCCGGCTCTGACCGTCACGGATCTCAGCCGTCAGGCTCCGCTGACGCCGGAAATAGAGCTTGGCCGCCAACAGACATACGGGCATGATGATGACCGGGGCGAGGGCCAACCATGGATTAAGGTACGCCAAGAAGATAAAGGAAGCGATGATCTGGACCGAAAGCACTATCAGCGTCGGGAGTTGGGAGAGAGCGAACTTGGAGACCGTGCGCACGTCGAGCGTAAGGCGGTTGAGCATATCCCCGCTATGGAAAGGCTGTTGGCCGTCGGCCGAAGGGACGGCGAGGAGGATATTGTAGAGCCGGCGGGTGACGCGGTTGGTAAGCAGCATGTCGGTGCGCGTCTCGAGATAGTTGACCCAGCGGGCGAGGAGCATGTCGGCGAGCATACCGACCGCGAGCAGCGAGAACCAGAAGATAAGGGTGGAGACCGAGACCGGGATCTTACCCGTAGCGCAGTCAACGGCCGTTTTGCTCAGCCATATGACGACGAGGATTATCCCCACGCGGACGATGCCGATCAGGGTACGCAGGATGGCGAGGCAATGGAAACCTTCGGTCAGACGCCAAAGATAACGGAAATATTTCTGCAAGACGTTTACTATTTTTTTCTGCGTCGGGCGCGACGGATGCAGTCGAGGGTGCCGCGATACATCCGGTCGATCAGCATAAACCCGGCTTCGACGGGGATGAGACGGAACAGCAACAGCGACGAGGAGATGACGGGCCATGCTTTCTTCACTCCGTAGCGCCAGCCTTGGTCGCGTCCCGGCAGTCCGGCGAAGGCGCGGGAATAATGGCCGAAACTTCCCCCTTCGAGGATGTCGGCCAAGGCCTTGGCCGCTTTGCGCGAATAGTGAGGGTCGTAGAGCGGCATCTTCGCTGGATCGAGACCGAGGTATTCGACGGCGATGCAGCCGAAGATCTTCCACCCTTCCGTCATCCCGAAGGATTTTAAATGGCGGACGAGATCGGCATCGGGGTTGACGTCGGGGTTGACGGAATTGGAGGATTCTCCCTTCTGCGTGGACGCGATTAATCGCGTCCCTACTTGAGAACGGTGATTCATCACCATGGTCCAGTCGCAGAGTTGGCGCAGGCCTAAACCGGCGACGATATAATGGCGCCAGGCGTGGTAGAAGATATAGATGGCGTCGAAATCGTAGGAGGGGACGTAGATCCCGGTATTGTCGATCATCAACGACCGCCGGGCCTCCGGATTCTCCAGTTGGGAGAGGATCCAGCGCTGAAACCGGCGGTTGCGCGAGGGGGTATATATCTTGGAGGCGAGACGATGGATTTCGATGGGGACGCCCTCCATATAGAAGACGTAATGTTGTTCGTTTTCGTCATCGTGCCCGGTCTTGTCGGCAAGATATCGCTCGGCCACGCGGATAGCTTTTTGATAGAGGCTTTTGCCGACGTAGAAGTCTATGTCACCACTCTGGCGTATCTGCGGGATGCGGTAATAGCGGGCGACCCCCTGGCCTTTGAGCACGACCCCCTCGATACCGTGTTCACGGAAGCGCTTCACGAGTTTGGCGGCTTCGCGGTCCATCGTGATGTTGGAGCGGATGAGGGCGAGGGCGTGCTGATTAAGGCCGGCGGCGATATCGGGAGGTGGGAGGAGATCAGGAGGGAGGAACTGCAGGCTTTCGATTATCAGGCCCAGCACGGCGTTTTTACGGGCGAGGTCCCGGATTTCCTTCCAGGGGATAGAGGGGGGCAGGCGGTCGGGCGATATGGGGGTACCATACAGTCCCGAGCGCACCAATTCGAAGAATACGTCGATCATATCTTTATCCCGTGAAGCCATACAGCAAAATTACAAACTTTTTCTCAAACATCCAAACCCGGCCCCTCCCGGCCCCTCCTCTTTGCGCCCCTTCTCTGTTTTATTTTCACGCTGAGGCGCTGAGGTTTATCGCAGAGTTTTTTATCGGCGGGGAGGGGCAAGATCGCCGAGAAGGCGGAGGCGCTGAGGTGAGCTCGCTTCGCTCGCTGTGGTTACGTTTTCTTTGCCTCTCTCTGTCCCCTCTTCTTAGCGCTCCTCTTCAGGTTTTTTTCACGCTGAGGCGCTGAGGAGCAGAGATTTAACGCTGAGGCTTTTTCGATGGGGAGTGGCAAGATCGCCGAGGAGGCGGAGGCGCTGAGGTGAGCTCGCTTCGCTCGCTGTGGTTAC
>CAYTOR010000038.1:0-18204 GCA_964439505.1 uncultured Sangeribacter sp. | reverse complement strand
GTCTCTACTACGATGAGGAGCACGCCATGTCTGAAAAGCCGAACTTCATGGCCGGCAACATCAAGGCCGGTGCGAACTGGAATATCGACCGCCATAATAACGTTTACGTCAACGGCGGCTATCTGACCCGCGCTCCCTATTTCTCCAAGGCGGTCTTCTTCGCCAACGAGACTTCCAATACTGTCAACAAGAACGCCGTCAACGAAAAATGCGGCACTGTTGAAGTCGGTTATGAATATCACTCACCTGTATTTACTGCCGTCGTCAATGCCTACTTCACCAAATGGCTCGACAAGACCGCATCGCGCGTAGTCGACATGCAGAACGGCGACAACGCCTTCTTTAATATGCAGGGTGTAAACGCCCGCCACATGGGTATCGAAATCAACGCCGTCTATAAGCCTTTCCGTTGGCTCGACCTCTACGGTATGATTTCCTTAGGCGACTGGGTATTCGATTCAAACGCTACGGGCTACTTCTATAACTCCTACGGTCAGCCTCTTGCCAATACTCGCGGTGACCTCGCTTCCGGCGTGCTCGCACCCGACCATGCCCACGCTACCCTTAACCAGAAGGGTCGCAAGGTCGGTGGTTCGGCTCAGTCTACGGGCTATCTCGGCCTCGTAGTACGTCCGTTCAAAGGCTTCCGCATAGGACTCGACTGGACGGCTTCAGCCCGCAACTACTCTGACTTTACGATCTCCGCTTCCAGCTATCAGCCCGGAGCTACTATCAACGTGGCCGAGCCCTGGAGAATTCCATGGGGCAATCAGCTCGACCTTTCCGCAAGCTATAACTTCAAGATCGGAGGTCTGGACGCCACTATCTTCGGCAACGTATATAACCTCGCCGGCTATAACTACGTCATGGACGCCTACACGGAGGCTACAGTCGACGGCACATGGGAGAATGCGTTCCGCACATTCTACTCCTTCGGCCGCACTTACGCTCTTCGTCTGAAAGTCGCCTTCTAAATTATAAAATCAAAATCAGACAATGAAACTTAAAAGATATATACTCGGCTTAGGAGCGACAGCGCTTCTAATGGCCGGATGTTCCGAAAATGCATGGAACGATCATCTCGAAGGTTTCGAGGTGCCTCCGGTTGCGGGCGGTGTCTCCAATGCGGAGTACGTCCTGACGACGGATGATTACAAGAACCTCTCATCCCTGGATGCCAACAAGGCCATAGCCGAAGAGCTTGGCGAATCGGAAGCCCTCGCCGCCATCGGGACAAACGGCTGCTTCCAGTCGCAGGAACAGGCCGTGCGCTACCTCCCCGCGCTGTTGGCTTCTACCAACAAAAACCTTCCTTACTTCACCTACAATAACGGATCCGCCGTAAAGCTGACCTTTAACGTCTCCGACCAGCTCCCCGAAGAAGTAAAGGCTATCAATGCCGGTACGCTGACCTATACCCTTACTGAAGAGGACTATCAGGGAATATGGGGTTCTGACGACGATTTCATCAACGGATTCGCGCCCGAAAAGCCGGCGGCTGCCTCGCTTCCCGCTATCCTTAAGAAGAATGTGAATGCCGAAGCAGGACAGTATGCTGTAATTACATATAACGAATCGCAGGTAAATCCCGTATTCGGTACTACTTCCAACCCTGAAGTTCCCTCATGGGAGATGACTTCCGTCATCGCCGACCTCACTGAAGGAGAAGAGGTGGAGATTCGCGGCGTCATTACAGGTCTGGATGCCCGCGGATTCGTAGTCAGCGACCGCAGCGGAAGCCTTCTCTGCTATCAGGCATCCGGATTCGATCAGACAGCCGTTGCGCTCTTCTCGAACGTAACAGTCAAGGGGACTGTAAGCTCTTACAATAAAGGCCTCCAGATCGGTATCACTTCCGACTCCTACGAAATAGTAGGCGAAGGAGAATATACATATCCCACACCCAAGACAGTGACCGGCGCCGATATGGATAAAGCCATCCTCGCCGAGTTCCCCTTCTCAGCCCAATACGTGACCTTTACCGGCACTCTCTCCATTTCCGGCAACTACTACAACATGACGGTTGAAGGAGCGGAGACAGCTATCGGAAGCGGCTACATGGTGCCCGATTACATCAAGGCCCAGCTCGAAGACGGAAAGACTTATCAATTCACAGGCTACTTCATGGCCATCTCCGGAGGTAAATACTACAATGTCGTGATCACCTCTGTAGGAGCTCCCGGAGCGAAAGTCTCCGCGCGCAAAGTCCTTCGTGCACCGGCATCCGCAGTGGCTACAGAGATCAAGAACGCCATCTATCTCTACAACGGTTCCGCCTGGACAACAGTCAGCGACCTCTCCGTCCTCAATCCGTCTGACTACGCGAAGATGGGACTCAGTTATGCCAACTTCTCCGGCTCTCAGCCCGAGCAATATCTGCCTACATATCTCAAGGTCAACTATCCCTATGCTCCCGAAGAGGACGTGAAGACAATCGCATATCTTTACTACACGTCCGAAGGCCAGACCTATCAGGCCCGCGAATATATGCTCAGCGGAGGCGAATGGAAGGTAAACGCCGGCCAGACCACCTGTCAGTTTGTCAAGAACGACGACCAATGGGTCTATAATCCCTCCGTTGTCATCACACTCCCCTACGCTCGCAATACCGATCCTTCGTATACGTACTACATGGAGATCGTAAAATGGGTATATGAGAATATCTGTGTGCCGATGGGCGACACTTCGATGACCTCCGGAAAATACTTCCTCGACTACCGTGCGAACGCTGAATTCTACTCCGGCGCATCCGCTTACTACGGCAATGTCGACGTTCGCGCAGCCTCCGCACTCAGCCATGCTCCCGAAGGCTATACCGGCTACGACGGACTTGACAACGACCAGATCGAACTGCTTGTCAAGAAACGCTTCAGCATTGAGACCCTCCCCGCGGCCCTCAGCGTGCTGCACGCCGATGCCGAACCCGTAGACGGCATGACCGTGACCTACACTATCAACTTCACCGCCTACGACGGTGCTCCGCAAGAGAGCCAGATCGTCTACGAAGTAATCGGCAAAGGTCAATTCCGCTACGTCTCCTCCACCTGGGTAGAACCCGGCCAGGACGACGACTGGAAGTAACCCCCCCCCACCCATCCTATAGCAACAGGGCCATGGCATCTAAGCCATGGCCCTGTTCGGCATAAAATGAGGAATGAATGAAAATAAAATCTCAAAAATATATTTAAATATTGCATTGATTCATAAAAATTATTAATTTTGTGATCAGTTCTCACGCCGCAGGGTTTTTCAGGGAATATACCTTGTAGAATAGCGGCGGGAATTGAGATCATTTTGGAAGCGTTTATTTGCGCTCGTTCTTGGCGACTTGAAACTACCACTTTTCAATCCCATGTCAGGAATGAAGCAGCGATGGATGCTCATGGGTATGAAAGATATCCGGGCAACCCGTTTTTCCGTGAGGATGAACGGTTGCTTACGGGTATATCATATCGGCGTGAGGTCTTCGTTGCTCGTCAGCATGGGAAGGCTGTGGTAGGCCTCAAGTCGCGTGGCGGGCAATGGTATGGCTCTCACGCTTTTTTATTAACCTAATGTCATGAAAGAGAGATAAATGGCAGACTGAATCAAAATGATAGACCTATCATTGAAGTTTTCTAATTTGAAAGCCTGTAAATATGGTTTGCTGAAGTTAGGAGTGCTCTTAATCATTTTATTTATGTGGAGCGGTAGAATCTATTCGTATTCTGATTTATACGTAGATGGAATAGGATACGAGATAATAGACGAATCCACGTGTAGAGTCTACTCTGCCAATAGTTATCCCGCAGATGGGGAAATAATCATACCTACGGTGGTTGAGGGGGAATACTGGAGTGATTATGGCAGTGGATGGGGTCGGTTTAAAGTAACGGAGATATCCCCATGGGCGTTTGTAAATTCTTCATATGATAAAAATGAATGGAGTTCATGGACGCCCGAGCATCCCCTTAAAAAAGTATTTCTTCCTGAAAGCATCGAAGTAATAGGCGAAAATGCTTTTTATAACTGCTATAATCTTGAAGAGATAGCGGTCTACGAGAAATATGAGGAGTGGAATAGTTGGACAGGAGATAACGAAACAAAAATGAACAGAGCGGCTCCCCGGAATCTGAGAATTATCGGTAACAGCGCCTTCATGAATTGTAATAGTCTTGTTACAGTTCCATTCTTTGCTCATCATCCGGAAGAAATATTTGCTGATAGTTATGATTATGAGGCAGGTTATCGCAAAAGTGATTGGCAACTGGAATATATCGGTAATTCCGCTTTCGAGAATTGTTACTCCCTCAATCCAGCATTAAATGAAACAGGTGTTTTCCTGAATCATCCTAAATTGGCATATTTGGGAGAGCGGGCTTTCTATAATTGCACTTCCCTATCACAAATCTCTTTTACTTCAAATTATTGGTATGACAAATCTCTAATTACTGAAATCCTTCCCTATACTTTCTATAATTGTAAAAATGCCTATACGTATCTTTACAACATTGAAACCATACACGCATATTCTTTAGCCTGTGATCAAGTAGCTTCCGGCATGTTGATTTTTGGAGAAATAAAGCATATCGGAGAAGGAGCGTGCCAATATAGGCAACTTTATGGATTGCCTAATACACTTGAAACTATAGGAGATTATGCCTTTAAAAACTCTTATACACCCTATTCCCACAGTGGATTATATGATATAAAGTTAGGCAATAGTATTCAAAGTTTAGGTATAGGAGTTTTCCAAAATGCGAGTTTAGGATATGCTAAATTGGAGGTTGATATCCGGGAAATCCCTGAAAGTACTTTTGAAGATGCACGGTTAGATTATGAGCACCTGGTTCTGACCGACAATGTAGAAATAATAGGAAGTTATGCACTCAAAGGATCGGTATGGGATGATTCGTATGGTGATATTTCTTTACCCACTTCAATTAAAGAGATACAGGCTCAGGGATTAGCTTACAGAAAAATTACAAAAGCCGACCTTCCCAATATAGAGTATTTGGGATCGGGGGCATTTCAATACTGCTCTTCCCTAAAGCATGTCTCTCTCCCTTCCCAGCTATCCGAAATTAGATCTTCTCTCTTCAGCGGTTGTTCATCACTCTCAGAAATTGAAATTCCAGAAGATGTCCAGTCTATTGGAGGTAATGCTTTTCAAGGATGCAGTTCCCTCAAAAGTATAAAACTCCCTTCTAAAGTAACCACTCTTGGAGCAGAAGCCTTCAAGGGCTGTTCTTCACTCGAATATGTTGAGATGCCTCAAGATATCCAAACTATTAATAATTATACGTTTGAATCATGTACGTCTCTAAAAAGTATAAAACTTCCGTCGAAAGTTACAAAGATTGGAGATGGTGCTTTCAGGTATTGCTCTGTATTAGAAAGTATCGTGATTCCGGAAAGCGTAGAGCAAATAGGTAGTTACGCGTTTTATGGTTGCTCTAATTTATCTTCGATAAAATCGCTTTCAAGCACTCCACCTATCTGTATCGCCAATACTTTCGAATCAGCCATTTATTCCAAAGCTGCCTTGACTATTCCGGATGCAGGATTAGCTGCCTATAAGTCAGCTACCGGATGGAGGAATTTTAATAATGTAATCTGTATTATCTCTGCCATCCATGACGAGGATTGGAGGAATCTCAAGATTCTTAAATCAGAACTTGAAACGATGGGTTGGGAAGGAAACTGGAATACTGATGACGAACCTTCCGAAGATATGTACTTCGAGGGCATTCGCACCTTAAATTCGCGTGTCACTGAAATTGATCTGTCTTCATATGGATTAAAAGGACGGCTTCCCACAACTGTTTTCCTCTTCCCTGAAATTACTAAGATCGATTTGAGTAATAATCAGTTGGAAGGAAACATTTCAGAAATAGGTGGTAGCCTTCTTGAAAAGAACTCGGAACTATGCAATAAACTTACAGAATTGAATCTTTCCAACAACCTTTTATCGGGAAATTTGAGTGATGTTGCCAATCGTTGCTCCGAGCTTAAGAGATTGAATGTATCCCACAACAGAATCTCTGATCTCTATCCCGCTCTTACCGGATCCTTCACTTATTTGAATTACAAGGATCAGGATATTGACCTCACGTTAGATCTTCAATTTGGCATAGATTCTGAGACTTTCTTGGATAAGATTCCGACTATAATACGGTATTATCATGGCCTTAGGAATTATCCGGTTCCATCAGACATCATGGCTTGGTTCCCGGATGTGATAGACACAGAGGGGGTTGCTTATGATCATTATAAAGTCCCATTATACTTCAAGGACCCCGGACTGAGGATTAACGAGGAGGCCCTGGAAGATGTAATTGGATACAAAGGAGATAATGAGGTTATAATGACTTTGTCCGGTAAGGAGGAAACAAAATGTCGCGCAAGACTGATTTTTAGTCCGGGTGATGTTAATTTTGACGGATATCTCAATATTTCAGATCTTCAATGTATAATCGGGAGTGCCTGCAATTATTTCCCCGTTCAATTTTCGAACTTCACCGCTGCCGACGTGACAGCCAATGGATATATCAATGTCAGTGATGTTGTGGCTATGGTAAATATTCTTATGAATGACGAACACCCTCAACCCGAAGGCACACATTTGAGAACTCCGGATGCGGATGAAGATATAATGGCAACTTCAGAAATGGCGGATGCGGATGTAAGTTGCGGGCAGGATGGAATCATTCTGACAACGTCACGCCCGATCGCGGCCTTCGATCTGATCATAGATAATGTGACTGATATAGACCTGTCAGGCCTTCGAGATAGTGGATTCGTATGCCATACACGTCCATGTTCGGGGGGTCTCCATATTATCGGATATTCACTGTCGGGAGCAACTCTGCCCGTCGGGAAAAATGTAATTCCGGCAAAATTCTCTTCCTCCGGAGTCAACATTTCCTATTCAGCTCTTTGCGATGAGAATACGGCAATGCTTGCCACTTCGATAGATAGGGGAGTAATAAGCGGTGTTCAAGCATCGGTTGATAATACTCCGGAGATTTTCTTTGAAAATGGAGTATTGACTATATCTGTTATTCCCGGAGAAAAAGTTATTTGGACCGCAGTGGCTGCAGATGGTATTGTCATCGCTGAACAGACCTCTAAAGCCGAAGCTGACGGAACCTCTCAATTTTATGTAAACTTCAAGGGCGTCGTCATTATCTCGGCGAAAACCGAGACCGGCATTTATACCAAGAAAATTAACTTCAAGAAATGAAACGGTTATTATATTTTTTAGTCTTTTTGACTCTTTTGCCTGAAGTGCAGGTCAGGGCATCATTAAAAGTATCGATTCCTGAAATTTCGGCTGCCAGCGCGCAAACTATAGAGATACCAATCGTGGTCGAAGGTGACGATGAGTTCACTGCTATTCAGTTTGACATTTATGTGGATGATAAGATAATCATCGATACGGACCATTATTTTCCGACAGACCGGAAGTCGGACCATATCGTGGTGGTAGATGAGAAATGGAAAGGCTATCATCGATGTATGTACTATTCTCCTACCAATTCACTCTTTAGAGGGAAAACAGGAACGTTGTTGAAATTAAAGGCGACGGTAGATCCGTCATGCGTTCAAGGCAATGAATATCCGCTAACCCTCAATAATGTGGTAGCGACCCGTCAGGACGCAACGGAATGTCAGGTTGAAGCAGGGGCAGGAATAATTCTTATCTCTCATTCTCCGGACCTTTCCGTAGGAAATGTCAATTTTGATAAGGTCTCCATTTCACCCGGCGAAGAGTTGATTTGCACCTGGGATGTAACAAATGTTGGTACTCTTGACAGTAGGGATGGATTCCGTGAGCAAATCTACATCACAGATGCCAACGGAAATACCAAGATTTTCCTCGGGACCTCATCCTCCAACTCTTCCATTAAGATAGGAACGTCTTTGCCCCGGTCCCTCGCGGTCAAAATTCCTGATTATCTTGGTGTCGAAGGAGCTTGCAGGATATTGGTCAAGATTATTCCATTCTCTGACAGCGGAGAATCTGAGTCTACCGAAACCAACAATTCTTCTTATTCCACCAATCTGATCAATGTGGCAAGATTACTGTATCTTACTTCTCCTTCAATAACCCTTCAAGAGAAGGGGAACTCCTACATTAATTTTACAGTTGGCAGAAGTGGCGACCGCACTGAATCACAAAAAATTTATTTAAATTTATCCGATGAGGATAGCAGGGTAAGTATACCCGAAGCCCTGACTATACCTGAAGGTCAATGGTCAGTAAACGGAATTTTCAAAGTTCAGGCTAATGGTAAGCATGATATTTCAAATAGAATTATTTTGCAAGCTTCTGCTGAAGGATATGAGCAGGTAGGATTACCTATAACAATAATTGATGATACCCCCGGAGGGCTAAAGGCTGCACTGTCGTCTTATGACTTACATGAGGGCCAGACGTATGACTGTGTCGTTACTCTTCCCCATATACTTGACTATGATGCAGAAATTTTAGTTACATCCGACAGTCCTAAGAAACTAAGCATCCCGGATAGAATTATTATACCTGCCGGGGATCTTTCCGCACACTTTTCTATTCTGGCCATTGACAATGCCGAGGCTGAACTTGAGTCCTCGGCCACGATTCTATTCGCCTGCGAAAACATGAACGGGGTTGAGCTTGATGTAAGTCTGATGGATGACGACATGCCGACACTCGAATTGACTTTCTCACCCGATATCATATCTGAAAGTGATGGTCAACTGGGAGTGCTCGCAACCCTGACGCGCCTTGACAACGTTGATAAGGAAGCCCGCATACGCCTTTCACATAACGGAGGAGACAGACTCTCATTGTCAAATCAGAATATATCTATGCCAAAGGGACGTAAAAGTGTGGAATTTATGATCCGTACTGTAGACAACGCGGAAGTTGACGGCGATCAAAAATTCACTATTACTGCCGCTGTCTACTCATCTCCCTGCAATTGTTATGCAAATAATCTGTCCGGAGGTTTTATCACCAAAGAAATTACGGTGACGGATGATGACGGTCCTCATCTGTCCTTGACGCCGTCTTCACTTGTTTTCAAGGAAGGAAACTCCGGATATCAGCTTACCGTACGCCGCAACATTGAGCCTGTTGAACCGTTGATTGTTAAACTTTCTTCTGATAGTCCCGGCGTAGTTGAATTTCCTGAAACAGTAGAAATCCCTTCAGGCATGAAGGAGATATCCGTAAAGGTAGATGTGCCTAAAAATGATATTCAGGATGATTCATCGATAGTCTCATTTAAAGCAGAGGCCGAAGGCCTGAGTCCGGGAAGTTGCCGTGTTTCAATAACTGACTCTACGCTGCCGGATGCAGTAATGTCTATTCAACTTGCTGATAGTGATCGGAAGGACATGGAGTTTAAGGCTGGAGAGAAGATAGATCTGATTGTTTCGATTGGCAACCATGGAGTGGTTACTCTTCCTGAAGGAGTCAAGGTAAATCTGATCATGAACGGAGCATCGGTAAGAACCCTCACAACAACCGGCCCGGTTGATCCCGGACAGACTCTTAAGATCTCCGCCGAAGGCATCACTCTCCCTGCCAAAATCTGTAGCGCAACCATAACCGGAAGGGTTAACAGCGACAATGTTGTAAAAGAACTGAGTTATTTAAATAATGATTCCCGAGCCTTATCGTTCAATATCCTCCCGTCATTCCATGCTGTTGCGGTGACTGATAGAATTGTATATGAGAAGAAAGGGAAAGTAGAGATTACCGGATCGACAGATTCGGAAGCAGGAAGAAATACCAATGTTGAAATCCGGATAAAAAACGGTTCCAACGTTTTTAAGGCTCTTACTCAATCAGATGAGAAGGGAGACTTTACTTATGTCTATAATCTTCTTAAAGAAGATCTCGGTCATTTTACAGTAAGTGCCGGTTTCCCCGGCGATAATTCAGCCCCCGAAACAGCGTCCTTCGATGTCAATGGTCTTACCTCTGACAAATTCCAATCAATAACGGAACTTGGGGTGGGAGAAAGCGAAGAAATCGAAATTTCAATCACCAACAAGGGGAACTTAGACTATACCGGTATAAGGATAATAATGCCGGAAACTTCCTCTGCTGTCAAGATTACGACGTCTTCACCATCCGGTATTAAAGCAGGTGCCTCAGCCACTGTAAAACTTCGAATCTCCGGAAAGTCCGCTACCGAGGGCATAGAATTTGAGAAGATTCCGATGACTATCACTTGTGCAGAAGGGGCAGAAATACCTTTAATGGCCTACGTCTACGTATACGAGGCAAGCGGCACACTTTCCTGTAATGTCACTGATATCGCTGCAAATGTGACCCTCGGATCATCGCTTGATTATCCGATTGAACTGCATAACATAGGCAAAGGAGAGACCGGAACCATTACCTTCAGCCTTCCCGGATGGATAGAAACCATCACTCCAAAAGAAATTCCCTCGCTTAAGCAGGGTGAGACCGCAACGGCTATCCTTCGCTTCAATTCAGTTGAAGATATGGAACTCAATCTGGCCCGCTCAGGTAAATTGGCAATCAACTGCAGCAAAGGCAACGGCTTGACGATTCCATTCAAAGTAACTCCTGTCACTGATGAACTGGCCATGCTCAAAGTCGATGCAACGGATGAATTTACTTATTATTCGGAGGAAAAACCCCATCTCTCCTGGGCAACTGTAAGTTTGATTCATCCGACAACGGGTGAGGTTATCGATAAAGGATTTACGGGCTCCGATGGAATTTTCGCCACCCAACAGATTGCAGGTCATTATCTTCTAAGTGTGACAGCTCCAAATCATTCATCGTATAGTACCTCTGTCTTTCTCAATCCGGGTGAAACACTTGAGCATGAGGCCTTCCTCCCATATAATGCAGTTTCATATGAATGGGATGTAGTTGAAACTGAAGTCGAGGATGAGTATATGTTCGAGACCACAGCCAAATTCAATACCAGCGTTCCGAAGCCAATGCTTGAAATTTCACTCCCTCAGGAGCGTCCTGATGTCTACGATATCATACCTGTGACTGTAGAGAACAAGGGTATAATCGGCATGGATAACGTAGAAGTATCAGTAGAACTAAGCGAAGGATATCGCTTCGAATGGCAGGATGAATCGACCCTCCCTGAGATCAAAGGAGGAGAGACAGCAGTCTTCTACGGGCGCCTTCTTCCAGAAGAGACCCATGATATACCTACCAGATCATTAGGGGAGACTGTGTCCTGTATCAGAATGAAAGCAAACGCAAAGGGGCGTTATAAATGTGACAGGCACATAGAAGATCTCTATTATTCTAAGGATAGAAGTTACGGAAGTTGCATTGATCTTCCTCTACTATCCACAGGAACCCTCAGCGGAACCTATGATACAGATAATGGGAATGCGGGTGCTTCCAATTTGCAACCCTCGCATGTTGTAAATTTTGTTACAGATCTGTTCTTTACCGACAATCAGGTTACAAAGACTACTTCTAATCCAAAGAATTTTTGTGATAAACTTAATCCTAATGCCTTCGGAGATTCAGGAGAGCATAATAACGATCCCTTTGGTGAAGACTATTTTAATTATAAGGATCCAGCCAACGAATGGATTGAAAAAGACATTGATGGGGAACCTCAAAGACAGTTTTGCAACGAAGCTCCTGTCTTGAAATATAAATTAGTACCGACAAGCGGGAAGCAATATTCGTTAAAAGGTCTGACTGCTGATGGAAGTTCCCAACTCAGGATTGCCCTTGACACAAAGAATTCTCTTATCCCCAATCTTGACGGATGTTTTGAAATGACAGAGTGTTCCTGGCAGTTATCCAAGGATATAGGGACAATAGAGGGCTCTGATTTTATGGAAGCTATCTACACGGCGCCTGATGATTTTATCGAGTGGATGGCTGAAGAAGGTAAGTACGTGATCCGTAATTCAGCGACTTTCCACTGTAAGTTACGGGGAGAGACGGGAGTCATAAATTATGTTTCCGAACCTGTGGAAATCAAGATCTTCCGTCCGGCGATTCTTTTGGTTCATGGTCTTGGGGATACCGAAAAATGCTGGGAAGATCTCAACAACGATTTGTTGCAGAAGGGGTATCTTCCTGAGTTTATATATCGGGTAGACTATAAAGCTTGGAATACGAGTAAATTGACAAAAAGCGTTAATGTCATACCCGAGGGAATTAATACCTTGCGCTTACGCGGGCTCGAGAATGGTATCTACATAGGAAAGGTAGATATCGTTGCACACAGCATCGGAGGACTTTTGGCCCGTATATACGCCCAGCATAGTAAGGAGAATGCGGATCGCATCAACCGCCTGATTACAGTCAATACCCCCCACTCCGGTTCGGAAATTGCAAATACCGTACTCGCACATCCTATCTTCGGAGGTTCCTTTGCTGCCCTATGGTATTCTGCTACTAACGGAGAGTTAAAATTTGATTATGGCATATATGAAGATATTGCAGTTGATTCGGAAGCTATATTGAGTCTTAATTATGCAGGTAGTCAACCGCAAATACCGGTGTTTGCTACAGGCACCGAGACATTTGGTCCGGTAGCCACTTTTGCTGCTAATGTTATTGTTTCTGCAGGTGGAATAGTCGTAAAGAATGCCCTTAAAGCAAGCTCTATCTTTACCGGTCCTCTGGGATTTATTGCCGGATTAGGTGTGGAATATGTATCTCATTACCTTGATGATTTACTTCAATCATGGCCCGGAGACTTTATAGTTGGTTCCGACAGTCAATCAGGCGGGTGCGAAGCCTCTTCTCTTATAGGAGCGGGAATGATGCATCCATGGAGTTCTTCTGATCAAAGACTTCTGAGTCTTATAGAGGATAAGCTTAAAGATTATAAGAAATCGGAATATTCCACAAACTGGTTTAATCCTGAGCCAAGACGTTTTTGGCATACCGAAAGAATGGTGAAGCAGGCCATAATGATACCAATGAAGGATGAATTAGCTTTTAAAATTGATGTAACAATTGCAGGAAATGAGTTGAGAAAAGAAGAAATCGATAGGATTTCGGACAGGGTGATGGATATGATGTCAAGTAAATTAAGAGTAGGGGAAGCTGATTCGGAGAAATATGAATTTCGGACTGTCAAGTGTAACTATAATCCTATCGAAGGTTACTCCGACTATATGGCTGTAGTGAACATCGGAGACGACATAATGATGATTAAAGGAAATGAGTTTGAATTTGTCGTCCCCAATTATTATGAAGGAGGCATCCGGATTACTGTCTTGATGAAGGGCAGAGATGGAGAGATCTATTACCGTTATAAAGATGTCATACTTGACTCCATCAATACTCAAGCAGTCAGTCTCGAATCAGAAGATCTCTATCTCGAAACTGGTCAGAATGTGAATCCTGTCGTCTACTGTAATTGGGCCGACACTACTCAATCGCGTATTGAACCGGATAACATCGTCTTTACTGACAATGAAGTTGCTGAATGGAGAGACGGCAAAATTGTCGCACTCCAGCCGGGTACTTCCAAGGCTACTATAAATTACCGCGGAATAAGTCAAGAAATCACCATCAAGGTTTTCGGTCAGGAAATATCTAAACCTTCTGATAACTCGGATGCGATATGTTCGACTGTCACCCTTTCTTTCAAGCAGACTATGGTCATGACACGCCAAGGATTCACAGGTTCATTCAAATTGAAGAATGGTCATACTTCAGCACGATTGCGTGACTTCCGTCTTAATCTTGAGATTACAGATGAAGCCGGCTTTACCACTACCAGAAGAGAATTTGAAACAACCTTGAAATCTATGACCGGATTCCATGGTGACCTTGATCTGAATAGTGGATGGACTCTGGAACCCGGCCAAGATGGAACTGCCGAGATTCTCTTTATTCCAAGTAAATACGCCGCTCCTTACGAGCAGAAGAAATACAATTTCGGAGGTTCCTTTTCTTATATTGATCCGGCTACTGGACTTCGAGTGACCCATCAACTCAATCCCGTGACTCTGACAGTGAATCCATCACCTATTCTCACTCTCGATTATTTCTTGCAGCGCGACGTGATTGCAGACGATCCATTGACCTCTGAAATAACTGAGCGTAGCGAACCTGCTGAATTTGCTCTTGTTATATCAAACAAGGGTTATGGTGATGCCAATAACTTGCGCTTCATGACTCAGCAACCACAAGTAATAGATAATGAGAAAGGATTAGTGATAGATTTGGAGATCGAAAGTTCTCAGCTCAATGGAGGAGTAGCCGCCCTCAGTTTCGGAGAATCAATTACTAATGACTTTGGTAAGATAGCCGCCGGACAAAGCGCTTATGCGCAGTGGTGGCTGCGCAGTTCCTTGCCGGGTTACTTCTCTAATTATGAAACTACTTCTACCCATCTTACAAGTTATGGTAATCCCGATCTTTCCCTTGTAGAATCTGTAAATATCCATGAACTCATTCACGGGTTCGGCATAGATAAAGATTCGGAAATACCGGTGCGAGGATTCTTAGTCAACGACGACAGAGATCCCGAGAATACTCCGGATCATCTATATTTCTCTGACGGCGGAGAAACGGAGAGTGTTGGGCCGGCATCTAATATTAATCTGACTCCCGAAGGACTAAATACCTATCAGCTCACATTCTCCTCCATCTGTCCCGGTTGGACCTATGGAGTAATCAATGATCCCACCAAAGGTCGCGGTAATGTAATTTCCGTAACCAGAGTGAGGGATGGGGCAGAGATCCAGGCAGACAATTTCTGGACCACGGACCGTACATTCGTTAACGGTCATGATCCAATATATGAAAATCGACTTCATTTTATTATCGATGATTCGACTCCGTCGGCTTATGTATTACGTTTTGCCGACAGAGATGATTCTGACTTAGATTTAGTTTCCATGGAGCCGGTCTATACGGAGTTGTCAAATAATGAAAGGTACGTCTCATCTGTAAGGCTGCATTTTACTCAACCTATTACTCCAGAGTCGTTAACTTCGGATGATGTCTCTCTTCGCTGCGATGGAAAAGTCGTAAATATCATGGACTTCTTCATTACCTCCGAGTCTGAAGAAACATACCTAATAGACTTAGGAAAATCCGCTTCGTCGACCGGATTATATACTTTCAGTGTTGACCTGACTAATATATATGATACAGATGGTAAAAGCGGAATAGGCCAGAGGTCTATTAATTGGAATCAGGATAAAACCGTTATTTCAGGTATTGGAATGTCGGGCGTGTCGAATAGCATTCATATCGGTCCCAATCCCATGGATACGCTGTTGTATATAGATGGAGACTTTACTACGGCAGAATATGTGGCAATCGTAAACTCCTTGGGTGAAATGAAATATAATGCTAAGGATTACCCTGCAGGTACACCAATAGATGTATCTGATTGGGAGCCCGGATTCTATGTTCTATACCTCTCAGTGGATGGCAGACCCGTCACTTTCAAATGTATAAAGAAGTAATAAGCCCCATGCCATCACCGATTGGTTTAGAAGGGGATTGCTCCAGATAAGAAAAACTTCCGGAAAGATAACGTTATCTTTCTGGAAGTTTTTTATTGAAATCTTAGGCTTTAATATGGCGTTTGTGTCGTTAATTTTTACCGGTTTATCGGAAGGTGTAGCCGACGCCGAGTTGTATGGAGTGATTGGCAGAGTTGCCGGAGGCGTAGAGTCCACCGAAAACGTCGGGGGTGATGCTGTACCCGAGGGTAAAATTTAAATGGCGATAGCGGTAGATGAGACCTGTTTCCGCAATCATACCCGCAGTGCGATCCCAATATTTGATAATTCTCTCTGTATCGGGAAGACATTCCGACGAACCGTCGGGGTGGTAGATATGGTCATGTTCGGGATACTCGTTGGCATGTTCTACATTACCATAACCGAGTCCGAAGTAAAAATGAAGAGTTGACGGGGTTGATAGTTTCCTGCTGTGGAAGGTCGCTATCCTTTTGGTAAGGCCCGCAGATATATTGGGTGTCCGGTCTCCGTTCAACGCGAAGTCAATCTTGGCGTAGCCTCCCCAGTTTCCCAAATATCCGCCCGAGACTCCAATGCGAGAGTAAGTATATCCGTTATTGGCTATATTAATAGAGTATAGTCCGGAGGCATACCAAGAGCCCGTCATAGATTGCCTGTCAATGTTCACAGGTTTTTCCTGAGCATTTCCGGCTACGCCAAGTGATACGGAGAAAGCGGCAATAATGCAACGTATGGGATTGAAATTCATCAAATGGTTATTATGGATTGTTAACCGGCAATTTCCGGGTTTTACGCATTAAGAAAGTTATAATTTAGATGGCTTCCATGGAAGGGTCCATTTACTCATAGTGCATTTTGTAGATAGGTTACTATTTCGGGTTGGTCTGCCAATGGTCTTTTCTTAAAAACGGGACGCTTCAATCTTTAGTGTGTGAAATTCTAATTCCAGCAGTAATCTTTTGATATCTTAAAATCGTGCTCTTTAAATTGTTAAGAACTTACTCGGCTGTAATAATGTTTAATGTAAAAAAGAATCTCTGTTACAAAAGTTTGTAACTTAGAAGAAAAAGTCGTAACTTTGTCAAATAAACCAAGCTTTAGTATGAAGACATCTAAGAACAAAGCAGTATTTGGAGGCACTCCAGCATCAAAGATCGGTGGTGCCGTTTCGAAAGTGTCAAAGGTCATTATGCTCAAGTCTGTTACTATGGAAGATCGGCAACAGTTGCGTATATCATCTTATATATATTTACTTCCGTGATTATCTCAGAATATGTAGTCTTTTTGCTTATTTCATTATAAAAAAATAGATAAAGAGGAACCCTTCCAAAAGCAAGGACTTGCTTTTGGAAGGGTTCCTTAATAGGGATTCTAATTAATAGTGTGTCTTTCCGTGGGAGGAAGCGGAATGCTTCGACGGAAAGGGTGTTGGATTGGTCGGGGAGAGGGGATTGAGAGAGGGGGGTTATTTGCGGAAGCGGGGATCGTTGGCGAGGAGCCATTGGGCGATCTGGACGGCGTTGAGGGCTGCCCCTTTTTTGATCTGATCTCCGGAAATCCAGAAGTTGAGGCTGCAGTCGTCTGCTATGTCGCGCCGGAGTCGGCCTACGTAGACAGGATCCTTGCCGGCAGTGTCGAGCGGCATCGGATATTGCTTTTCCGCCGGATCATCGAGCACTACCAGTCCGGGTGCCTTTTCGAAGGCTTCGCGCACTTCTGAAAGCTCGAGGGGAGATTCCGTCTCTACCCATAACGCTTCGCTATGAGCCCGAAGTACCGGAACACGCACACAGGTAGTCGAGACCTTGATGTCGTCTGAGTGCATGATCTTGCGGGTCTCGTAGAAGGTCTTCATTTCCTCCTTCGTATAGTCGTTCTCCATGAAGACGTCAATATGGGGAATGACGTTGTAGGCAAGCTGATAGGCGAACTTCTCTATCGTCGGATACTGGCCTTCTGCAATTTCAGCGTATTGTTTTACGAGTTCGTCCATCGCTGCCTGTCCTGCTCCCGAGGCGGCCTGGTAAGTCGCTACCCTTACTCTCTTGATGGGAGAAAGATCCTGAATCGGCTTTAGTGCCACTACCATCAGAATCGTGGTGCAGTTCGGATTGCCTATGATGTTGCGCGGACGATCGAGGGCGTCTTCCGGATTCACTTCGGGTACTACCAAGGGGACGTCCTTATCCATGCGGAAGGCGGAAGAGTTGTCGATCATTACCGTTCCGTGGCGGGTAATGACATCGGCGTATTTCTTAGAAGTGGAAGCACCGGCGGAAGTGAAGGCGATATCGACTCCGGAGAAATCGGAATCCTCCGAGAGGAGTTCGACAGTATAGTCCTTATCTTTGAAGCGGATCACGGACCCTGCGGATCGGGGCGAGCCGAAGAGACGCAGGGATGTGATGGGGAAGTTTTGCTCGGCAAGTACTCGCAGGAACTCGTGTCCCACGGCGCCGGAGGCGCCGACTATTGCTATATTCATTGACTTCGTGGTTATAATAGAGCCTGTTTTATGAAACGGACGGTACTAAGTCTGTTTCATAAAACAGGATTAAATGGGAGATATTTCTTGCAGGCGATCGGCAATTACTGCTTGCCGGAAGTAACTACGCCTTTAGCTATTTTCTTGACCAGACCCTGAAGTACTGCGCCTGGACCGAGTTCGATAAACTCGTCGGCTCCGTCAGCGACCATAGCCTCTACGTCCTGGGTCCAACGTACGGGAGCTGTAAGCTGCTTGATGAGGTT
>CAYTOR010000037.1:0-18411 GCA_964439505.1 uncultured Sangeribacter sp. | reverse complement strand
GTCTTCTGGGTCCGCGACTCCATCATCCGCGAACGCCTTGCCGACCCCGCTTTCGGCGGCAACGAGGCCTTCAAGATCGAGGAGGACAAGGAGGGAAATCCCATCAAACCATACCTCAACTGGAATAAGCCAATCCCCTGGCGCAACGCCAATGAAGATGAGATGAGGGCTATCGAATCAGTCTATCGCACAAACCCCATCACCGGGCGCCGCGAACTTGACCCGACCCAGCTCAATTATCGCTACGAAATCTTCAACCATACCGCAGCGGCCCAACGCAAAAACCGTCTTGACCCGGCCTCCAGAGAGTATAATACCGACATCCCCGTCGACGAGACTCTCCCCATCATCTCCAAGGATACGGCCTATCTTACCGATGACGGCGAGATCATCCGCGAGACAGTCTCCCGGCCCCTCACCGGAAATTATGACTTCCTCAATACCTACATCGTCAACGTCTATCCCGACACTACCGCCTGGATCAATGACTTCGACAATGCCTACAACGAGCCTTATACCCGTCTCTATTTCTCTCACGCCGGCTATAACGATTATCCGGTCGTAGGGGTAAGCTGGGAGCAGGCAAACGCTTTCGCAAACTGGCGCACTGATTATCTGCGCCGCTCTCTGGGACGCGAGGGAGTCTACATCGAGCCTTACCGTCTGCCGACGGAGGCTGAATGGGAATACGCGGCACGCGCAGGCAACTCCGAATCCTCCTATCCCTGGGAAGAGACTCTTCCTTACGACGAACGAGGCTGCTTCTACGCCAACTTCAAACCGATGGAGGGCGACTTCGTCCGCGACGGCCACGTGATCACCTCCGCCGTCGGAACTTTCGCCCCCAATGATTTCGGCCTATACGATATGGCAGGTAACGTCTCGGAATGGACCTCGACCGCATATACGGAGAGTCTCAACAAGCTTACTTCCGACCTTAACCCCGAATACCGCTATGACGCGGCTAAGGAAGACCCCTATAAGATGAAACGCAAGATTGTCCGCGGCGGTAGCTGGAAGGACGTAGCTCAGAATCTTCGTTCAGACCTGCGAATGTGGGAGTATCAGAACGAACAGCGCTCCTACATCGGATTCCGTTGCGTACGCTCTCAGATAGGATTCGCCAAAGGCACTCAGAAGAAGCGCCGTAAGTAATATTTTTTCATTTTCAAGAATTACTTAGCATCAAATGGTTAAAATCAGAAAATACGCCAATGGCATCGAGCGCTTCCTCCACGGAGAGAAGGGCCAGAGATTCTTCAACTTTGCCTACTCTATCGGAGCGGCGATCGTCATCTGGGGCGCCCTCTTCAAGATCCTTCACCTCCCCGGGGGAGCCACTCTGCTCTGTATCGGTATGGGCACCGAAATCGCCATGTTTATACTGACAGCATTCGACCGTCCGCCCAAGGAATATGCCTGGGAAGACGTCTTCCCCGTCCTTGACTCCAAGGATCCGGAGGATCGCCCGAATTTCGCAGGTGGCGGCGGCGGAGTCGTCATAGGTGGCGGTGTTGCCGGTCAGGCCGGAGGCTCCGCTGAAGCGGGGTATTATCCCGGTGATATCGACACGGCGGCAATGGTAGTCGCAGGCGGTCAGCCGGCCGGCGCGCAAGGTCCTAACGCAGCCCAGGGCGTAGCAGCCCTGTCTCAGACTCTCGATATTTCCGAAGAAGACACCATCTCGCTGCGCGATTCAATCTCACGTCTGGCCCAGGCTTCCGAGCAAATCTCCCAGATGGCGGACCTCTCTGCCGCTACTCAGGATTATCTTTCCCAACTCTCGGGTATCGCCGAGCAGATGACCCAACTCAAGGAGACGACCAAGTCGCTCAATGATGTCTCAGCGGTATTGCTTAATTCCTATCAGGCGATCACGCAGAATTCAGACTCCATCTCCCGATCCGCGGAAGGCTACGTCGACCGCATGGAAGACCTTAACCGCAACATCGGCGGACTCAACACTATCTACGAGATCCAACTCAAGTCGATTTCCTCTCAGCTCGAATCGATCGACCGCGTCAACCGCGGCCTGAAGGATATCCGCGATATGTATGAGAAATCAGCGGCCGAAAGCGCCCACTATTGCGAGGAGACCGAGAAGATGGCCCGCTACATGAAGCAGCTCAACAGCGTATACGAAAAGATGATCACCGCCATGACCATCAATATGTATAACCCAATGATGGGCGGTGCAGGCGCTGTTCAGGGAAAGAATCTGGTCAATCCTTTTGAGGAAAAAGACGCCTGACACCCGACCCGGAACCCTTCCGGTTTCTTGATTGGATTTCTTCCGATTTCTTTGACCGGAACTATTCCGATTTCAAAATTTCAACTCCGCCCCGGAACTTTGGCTCCGGGCCTAAAGATAAAAAAACTAACACATGGCAGGTGGTAATAACGTAGCAAGAATGTCGCCCCGTCAAAGGATGATCAACCTGATGTATATCGTCCTGACCGCAATGCTGGCCCTCAACGTCAGCAGCGACGTCCTCAATGGCTTCAGCCAGGTTCAGGATGGGCTCCAGCGCACCAACCTGAGCATGTCGGCAAAAAACGAACTGCAATTCAAATATCTCGAGGATCTATATAAGAAGAATCCGGCGAAAGCCGGCCCGTGGTATGAGAAGGGTAAGGATCTCCATGCCCGCTCGACCCAACTTTATCTCTCCATAGATACCCTTAAGACCCTCATAGCCGAAAAGGCCGACGGCCCTGGCGCCGACTATAAGAATATCCTAAACCTCGATGACCTGGAAGCGGCTTCGGTCACCATGCTCAACCCTACTACCCTGCGGGGAAAGAAACTTCGCGAGACAGTAGAGCAATATCGCAGCCTGGTCGGGACCCTCATCCCGGACTCGATGAAGCGCGCCCACGTCAACTCGATGCTGTCGACGACCGTCACTCCCCCTCCGGGTACCGTAGGACCCTACTCTTGGGAGCAGAAAATGTTTGAGAATATGCCGGCTATCGCCGCCGTCACTCTTCTCACCAAACTGCAGAACGATATCCGCCAGGCGGAATCGGAGGCCATGACCAATCTCATCACTAACGTTGATATCGGAGATATCCGCGTCAACGAACTGAATGCGTACGTCATCCCGCGCTCCAACATGATTATCCGCGGCGGAAAGTATTCGGCAAATATCGTCCTGGCAGCGATCGATACTACCCAGCGCCCGACAATCTATGTCGGAGGCAACAAACTCAACTCCCCCAACGGACTCTATGAGTTTACCGCCAACTCCGTCGGCACTCATGAATTCTCCGGTTTCATAGAGGTCTTTAAAGGTGACGGGACTACGGATCGGCGCCCCTTCAAATCCTCCTATACCGTCATCGAGCCTATGGCTACTATCTCTCCGACGATGATGAATGTCCTTTACGCAGGTATCGACAACCCGATATCGATAAGCGTGCCGGGAGTCCCGATGAATGCCGTCCAGGCCACTATCTCCGCCGGCACCCTCACCCGCAACGGTGATACCTGGACAGCCCGCGTAAGTCAGGTGGGGTCGGAAGTGGAGATATCCGTCTCCGCCGAACTCGACGGCCGACGTCAGGCAGTAGGCTCCATGAAACTGAAAGTCCGCAAACTCCCCGATCCGACAGCCTACATCGCGCTGCGCGATGCCTCGGGAAATGCCGTCCATTATAAGGGCACTCCCAAACGCATCTCCAAAGCCCAGCTGATGAATGCCGGTGGACTCGGAGCTTCCGTCGACGACGGAATCATCAACGTGACTTACAGCGTTGTCAGCTTCTCGACCGTATTCTTCGACTCCATGGGCAATGCTATTCCGGAAGTCAGCGCAGGAGCATCTTTCTCCGAGCGCCAGAAGGAGCAGTTCAAACGTCTCAAACCCGGAAAATCTTTCTTCATTTCCAATATCAAGGCTAAAGGCCCCGATGGAATAACCCGCGACATTTCCCCCATGGAAGTCGCACTTAACTAACCGCTAATCCGGCTTTCCAACCGTATCCATCAGTAAATAAGATGAAACATAGCAAGAAAATATTATCCTTGGCACTCTTCGCCCTGATCGCCGCCGGCGCTATTGCGCAGGTCGAATCCGGAGGCGTTGTCCGCAGAAGAAGTGAACGCGACAAGAAAAAGACCGAAGCCGCAAACGGCCAGGTCACTCCGCGCATGCAGGATTTCTATGTCGAAAAGTCCGCTCACGATGCCGACGTTGAGTACATGAGGAGAATCTACCGACAGATCGACCTGACCAAGGATGCCAATACTCCTCTCTACTTCCCCGAGGATGTCATCGACGGCCAGGAAAACCTCTTCCGGTTGATGCTCCGTCTGGTATGCGACGGGACTATCCCGGCCTACGAATATCTGGATGGCCGCGAGGTCTTCACCGACCAGTACCGGATCAACGTCCCGGAAATGCTCGACCGCTATGATATCTATTACCAGCAGTCGGGTTCCGGCAAGAATGCCAAAGTCACTATCGAGGAAGCCGACGTCCCGACCGGACAGGTCCTCAACTATTATATCCTGGAAAAATGGGAGTTCGACCGCCGCTCGAATCAGATGAAGACCAGAGTGGAAGCGATCTGCCCCGTCCTCAATAAGATTGGCGACTTCGGAGGCGATACCCGATACCCCATGTTCTGGGTGAAGTTCGACGCCCTGCGACCCTTCCTCGCAAACCAGTATATCTTCCTTACTGACGATAATAATCTCCCTACATATTCTCTGGATGACTATTTCAACCTCGGGATGTATGACGGAGACATATACAAGACTCAGAACCTGCGCAACCTGTCGATGAATCAGATGTATCCAGACGAGGAGGAACTGAAACAGGCACAGGACAGCATCGACCGTCGTCTTCGTGAATACGGTAAGCACCTTTGGGTGCCGACTCGCGAAGAGTATCTCGCTCAAAAGGAGCGTGAGTTGGCGGCCAAGGAAGGAAAGCTCGTAGGCGAAGACGGTGAGCCTATCCTTAACGTTGTCGACGACAGCGCTCCCGTAGAGCAAAAGCGCGAAGCCACCAAGAAACGCGCCGTCAAAAAGAAACGCTCCACTGCCAAACCGAAGACCTCAAGCTCTTCGTCATCAGGCAACAGCAATACTGCCAAATCAGTGCGCAGGCGTAAAAAATAATACTCGTGGTCGTCCTGACCCGATCTCCTCTACTAACTGACTTTATAATGCCGGGCCTGCCGTCCCCTTCCTCGAGGGAACAGCAGGCCCGATATCTTATAGTAATAAGTACTACGCAAGAATCAAGAAGTACTACGCAAGAATCAAGAAGTACAAAGCAAGAAGTATGGTGACCCCTTCTCCGACCGCCGACATTACCGTCATTGTCCCTGTCTTCAACCGGGCCGGGATTATCGGCGAGACTTTGCGCTCGATCGAAGCCCAGACCCGTTGGCCGGATCGCGTAATTCTGGTCGACAATAATTCTACGGATGGCTCCTTGGAGGTAATCTCGCGTTGGGCCGAAGAGCAACGGGCGCATGGTCACCGCGTAGACGTCATCGTCGAAAAGCATCCGGGAGCCGCGGCTGCCAGAAAAGCAGCCGAACGCCTTGTCGATACCCGCTTACTCTATTTCTTTGATTCCGACGATCTGATGCGTCCGGATCTTATCGAAATTTTTATTAAGGATTTCGAATCGGATCCCGATATGAAAATCTCGGCCCGATCCCTGCTCTTTCTAAATCCTGACGGCAGCCGCCGCCCTCGCCGGATTCATCCCGACCGACCTCTGGAGAATCATCTGGTCCAAGGTCTCCTTTCGACTCAGGCCTACGCCGCCGATACGGATTATTTCCGCGCCGCAGGCGGTTGGAATCCCGAAATGGGAGGATGGGACGACTGGGAACTCGGAATGAGACTCTTGCTCGCAGGAGGAAAGATTAGCGTCTCCCCGGAAATATGCGCCGAAATCAGAGTGCATCCGGATTCTATTACAGGTCTGTCTTACCTTCATCGAAAAGGAGATTGGGAGAAGACCCTTGATGAGGTCGAACGCAATGTACTGAAAAGCGGCTCACCGATGAAAGACTATATCCTCCGGATGCTTGCTTACCGTCGCGCTATCCTGGCTGCCCATTATCACCATGAAGGGGATCGGTCGGCCGCCCGAAGCCTTCTATCAGTCGCGTTGTCGGGTAAATATCTGACGAAATTCCATCGTCTGATACTCCGGCTGGCCTATCGTTTTACTTCCCTCGGTCTGCGCGGTGGAGGCGCCCTATTTCCTCCCTTGCTTGCACAATAATTCAGCTTTTGAGAGCGTTTTTCTGTAAGTAGCAGTTCTCGGTATATCTGAGCATCCTTAAATCTTTATGTAGAGAATTAATCAGAACTGCTGCTTATTCCGATGAATATCTATCGCCAACTGAAATTCTTCACGCGAATAAAGAGCCGACGGCTCAAGCTATTCGGCATCTGGCTTATGCATAAGCTGGGGAAGCGCTATATAGGCGTCTTCCTCGACCCGGTCATGGCCTGTAATCTCCGCTGCCGGATGTGCTACATGTCGGACCCGGAAAGCTCCAGGAAGTATCGGGAGATGCCCCGCCAGGGAAAACTGACTCCGGAGACCCTCGACTATATCGCCAAAAATTTCTTCTCCCGGGCGGTAAAACTCCAGATAGGATGCGCGACCGAACCCACTCTCTACCCTGATCTACCCGCAGTAATCAGAAAGGCAGCCGAGTGCGGCGTACCGTATATTTCCATCACTACCAATGGCCAACTCCTTACCGAGGATTCCCTACGGGAAATGCTTCGGGCCGGACTCAACGAAGTGACCCTCTCGGTCCATGGATTTGATGGTGAGGTCTATGAAGACATGATGCGAGGAGCGAAATTTGATAAATTTCTCGCTCTGATGCAGGTCCTTAAGAAGATGAAGAAGGAGTTTCCGGACTTCAAGGTAAGGATGAATTATGTGATGAATAAGGAAAATACGCGTTCGCTGGCCAGACTGTATGATGTACTCGACGGTCTTCACCTCGACGTCCTCCAGTTGCGTCCGGTACAGGATGTCGGAGGTAAGGAATATACGGACTATAGCCTTGATGTCATCCGGGAATGTTACGACGATATCATCGCTCCCATCCGCCAAAGATGTCAGAAAGAATCTACCGTCTGCATCTGCCCGAATAAGGAAAACCTCGACTCGCTGGAAGAGGAGTTCGATCCGATGGTTGACTATATGGAGCAACTGACATATTATTATATGTTTGAAGGGGGAGTCAATAAGGATGGCTTCGATTGGAAGGAGGAAACGTTCGACGACTATCACCGCCGACACCATACTTCCGCCGACGTCCGCAAGTCGATATTCAACTGGAAACGTAAGGCGGATTCCATTCACTCCTCCCGCAAACTGAACTACGAAATAAAATAACCCAACCGGACAGCCTCGGATTCCAACTGACGATGTCGGATCTCCACTGACACCCCGTCCCTCCGACCGACGCAGGTTTCCGTCCGACGTCCGGAACGACAAGATATGACTCAACTCCAGGTATTGATATCCGCGTATGGCGAGGAAGGCCTCCGGCGTGTCGCATCGCTCCCTCATCCGGAGGTCGATGGAGTCAGCTATCTTGTCAGCTGGCAATACGGAGATGACGCTCCCGTCATTCCTCAGGAGCTTCTTGACCGGAAGGACTTTACCGTGATCCCCACTCCTACGAGGGGTCTGTCGGTCAATCGTAATTTGGCTCTCGAAGCATCTTCAGCCCCTCTTCTCCTGCTCGGTGACGACGATATCATCTATACCGAGGAATATCTTCTCAGGGTAATTGATTCCTTCAATCGCTACCCGGATATTGATTTCATCTGCTTCCGGTATCACTCGGAAAATCATCCTGTAGTTCATCCTGCCGAGGAGCGTCATCTTTCGACCCCTCCGTGGTGGCTGATCTCTTTCTGTATGGCCTTCCGTCGCTCGGCTATGGAAAAGACCGGGGTCAGATTCGATGAGAGATTCGGTATCGGAGCTGAATTTCCTTCGGCTGAAGAGTCGGTGTTTCTCAATGACCTTCTCAGAAAAGGGATCAAGGCCATGTATCTTCCGCTGACGGTCGCTGAGCATCCCGGAGCGACTACTGTGATGAAGACGGAGACAATGCCCGATTTCATAAGCGCCAAAGCTGCCGCCTTCGTAAAGATATATCCGCTTTCCTGGCCGTTGCGCATGATGACCCATGCCCTTCGTTTTTCTCCTTCATGGAAGGAACGCCGCCGCTATCTCAGGATATGGATGGAAGCGGTAGGAAGATTTCGCCGAAGCCGGTGATGCGTCATAACCCGCCTCCTCGAATTTAGAAATTTTTCACTATGCCGGAAGTCTCTGTCATAATCCCAGCCTATAACGCCGCTTTATATCTTTCACAGGCCATAGAGTCAGTGATACGCCAGTCAGTGACCGATTGGGAAATGATTATCATTGACGATAAGTCGACCGACGACACTCTCCGTATCGCCCGGGCTTACGAAGCGGAAGACTCCCGCATACGTGTCATGTCGCGCGCTGCCCCTTCGGGGAGCGCCTTCACTCCGAGAATGGAGGGAATTAAGGCAGCCACCGCTCCTCTGATAGCGCCTTTGGATGCCGACGACGCCTGGCCCGTAAATTATCTTGAAGAATTACTGCGCATACGCCGGGAGACGGGTGCGGAAGTCATATATCCTCTGATTCATTTCATGGCGCCCGGAGCGGCCATACCGAGCAGGGATGTCAATGGGCCTCTGTTAGGGAAGGTCATGAAAGGACGCGACAGCGTAGTCCTTACCCTCGATGTCTGGAGAGTCACCTGCAACGGCGGTCTTATCCCCCGCGACCTCTATCTGGAGGCTTTCCGGCAATTCGGAGAGAATCACAATGATGTCAACTCGGATGAAACCCTTACCCGATGGTTGTTGCTTTTAGCGACGTCAGTAATCTTCACACCGGTCCCTTACCTCTACCGTGAAAATCCGGAATCCCTTACCCATATCATATCTCTACGCCGCCTCGACATACTCAAATCCTGCGTCGAGGTTATAGATCTGGTCACTCAGAATTATCCAAAGGATTCGGAAGAGTATTTCTTGGTCCACCGCCAGATGTACCAGCAGATATTCGATTGTCTGCGACTGATGTCCGACCCCAGGTTTGACAAATCTCAACTTGAGCAAGCCTTCGAAATTGTAGAGACTGCCCGCAAGCATCTCGATTTTGACACCCTGAAAGGACGCATCTCCCGCCATCTTTGGACCGCCGCCCAATGGCCGCTGCCTAAACTCCTGAAGTTTGTAGCGCTGCGCTACAGTATAAAATCCACCGGAAGAAAAGCGAGGAGTCTGCTTGGGCATCCCGTAAAGATTGCCCTCCAACGTTATCGAAATTTTATCTCTGATAGAAACGCCCGACTGAGCATCAGGCAATCCGTCAACTCCCTGAAGTCAGGCAAATTACCGGAAGGTTCGGAGAGCGAAGCACTCTATCGGAAGTACTATAAAGATTCGGAAGAGAAGGGCGATAACATAACCGGAAATACTTCCGGAAATATTTCGGAGAATATTAGCGATAATGTTTCGGGGAATGGTTCGGGGGACATATCCATGATCGTCTGCCCGTTTGACGGCCGGATCATACATGGAGGCACTACCGACCGTCTGCGCGGTGTCCTCTCTACCTACGCCGAAGCGCGCCGGCGCGGGATCCCTTTCCGGATCGCATGGTCTTCTCCCTTCCGGCTGGAGGAATATCTTCAACCTGCCGGCTTCGACTGGCGCATCTCGCAAGAGGAAATGGATTTCCGGCAGGGGGCGGCTTATCCGGTAGTTATTCAAGATCTTGGCAACGAGGACTCTGACGCCCTCCTTCGCGCGGCACTCGACGGCCTTCACGGTCAAATACATGTCTACTCCAATTCTGACTCGGGCATCGGCATTTATCGGGAACTGTTCCACGAACTCTTCCGCCCTACCGACAAACTCCGGCAGGCTATCGATTCCCATCGGCGTCGATTAGGGGAAAACTACTACTCATTCAGTTTCCGTTTCGCGATGTTACTGGGAGATTTTTACGATGTGACCGGAGAAGTATTGCCAGAGCCCGAGCGGCTCCCCTTCATGGCTCGCGTTGCCGAAGAATTCCGACGTCTCGCGGCTGAGATTCCGGCCGATTCAAAGATACTGATCGCCTCCGACAGCAACACTTTCCTAAACTATATGAAAGATAAGGATCCGCGGATCTACATAGTGGAAGGATCGGTACGCCATGTGGATATCGGAGGCAAACAAAGTGAGGAAGACACCTGGCTGAAGATGTTTGTCGACCAACATCTGATCATGGGAGCCCGGAAAGTCTGGCGACTGACCGCCAAAGGGATGTACCCGAGCGGCTTCCCCCGCTTCGCCGCCGAAGTCGGAGGAGCCGAATTCATCGACCACAGATTCTGAATTACCCTCTAAATTTTCAATCATACCCGACGGTGAGCAACGAGAATTCTACAAATAGCTACAAGACGATTCTGAAGCGGATCTCCGCCTTCGGAGGTCTGCAGATTTTCAATATCTTTGTAAATCTGCTCAGAGGAAAGTTTGTAGCCATAATTCTCGGACCCGCCGGTATGGGCATATCCTCCCTCTTCCTGACGGCTTCCACAACCCTCCAGCAACTCGGAAGCCTCGGATTGAATCTCTCGATCGTAAAGGAGGTGGCCGCAGGCCAAGAGACTGACCGCCATGCCGCCGTTATCGCTGTCTGCCGGCGACTGATACTCCTTACCTCTCTTCTTGGAGCTCTCCTCTGCGCAGTATTGTCGCCTTGGCTCAGCGAATGGACCTTCGGTAATCGGGACTATACCTGGGGATTCATCCTGTTGGGCGCCGCCGTAGCCTTAGGTATCGCCGGCACAGGATTTCAGGCTATTCTTCAAGGTATCGGCGAAATCAAACGACTTTCGAAGGCTTCGGTCGTAGGAAGCATGACCGGACTGCTGTTCGGAGTACCGCTCTATTATTTTTTCGGCACCCGTGGCATCGTCCCGGCAATGGTCATTTTGGCCTTGTCCCTTTTTCTTTTTTATTGGATATCCTTTAGAAAGGCGGTAAAGACCGATAAGATTGAATTTAAATGGAATGAGCACTCTTCATTGGTCAGGAAACTCATATCGTTAGGTATGATTTTCATGATAGGATCTCTCGTCGGATCAGCCACGAACTATGCCATAAACGCCATCGTACGCTATTTCGGATCATTGGACGATGTCGGCTTTTTTCAGGCGGCCAATTCCTTGACCAATCAGTATATAGGAATAGTATTCAGTGCCCTGGCGTTGGACTATTTTCCACGCATATCCGCAGTCAGCAACGATCCTGTGAAGTTGCAGGATATCGTAAACCGTCAGGCGGAGATAGTGATCCTGTTGGCGACCCCGCTGCTGTTGGGATTGATATGCCTCACCCCTCTTGCTATCCGGATACTTCTTTCGAGTGAGTTTTTGGTTATCATCCCCCTCATCCGCTGGCTCGCAATCGGCACTCTTCTTCAGGCCGTCACATTTCCCTTAGGGTATGTCTTCATCGCTAAAGATAATAAGAAGGCTTACGTCTGGGTAGAAGTGGTGATTGCCAACGTGCTCTGGATCGCCTGTAGCGTAGCTGGTTACCTACAGTTTGGCTTGATAGGATTAGGGGTAAGTTTAGTGGTCCGCACCGCCATCGATATCGCTATCAGCTATTTCCTTTGTCGCCATTTCTATGGATTCAAGTATCTCCCCCGGGTTTTGATTACCATTTTCGGATGTCTGATCCCGGCCGGTATCGGCTTCGCATGCTCTCTGTCTGACTCCGTCGCGAGCCAGGGAATGATGTGGGGTGTGACTATCCTCATGGCCTGTATCTGCCTTATCCGGCTCCGAAGACTCCTCAAGTCTGAAAAATAAGCAGACTTCTATCGTAAACGATACCGCCCAATCTTCAAATCTGAAAAATAGGGAGAGATCTTTCGTACACGATACCGCTCAATCTTGGAATCGGAGCATGTATCGGTCGTAAGCGACTCCGCTACCTCCCATACCGCTTTTCTGACGATAAAGCCCTTCGTTGAGCATGCGACCACCATCTTCGTTGCAGATACCGAAATCGAAATATCGGGCACCGGGGAACTTCGCCGGATCAATCAGATAGTCGAAGAGCCGCGTCAACAGTCCTTCCTTACGCCCTATTTCAGTCGAACAGATATATTGGGCATGGACGACATTTCCGCAGTCAAATAAGCATACTCCGGCCTGGGGTTCCCCGTAGGCGTAGATGAGATAAATCTTAATCTTATCCGGAAATCGGCCGGCGAGGAGGCGGAGTTCATTTTCGGTATGGACCGGCGCCACTCCATGGCGCTCCGCCAGACATTGCGTCAGCAACCGATGGAAAACCTCAACTGTATTTATGCCAATCTCAGTCTCTACTTTTATTCCGCGCTTGAGATTTCTCTTCTGCTGAGTGTTGAAGCCGGGATTTGCGTCGAGATTGATAGCGACCGAAATATTGCGTTGTGTCAATTGCGCTCCCTCTCTGAAAAGGGCATATAGATCCTCCTGAGCCGGCATTGCAGAATAGATGAAAGGAATCGGTTTATAATCCAAAGCGACGATATTCCGGTTTCTGCTATATTCCTTCAATAACCTGAATATCTCCAGCATCTCCCCCGCGTCCGGGTGACGCTCACCGAGGATCCAACCTCCGTAGGTAAGCCCGGAATGACTGTGTAGGATTCGTGTGCCGTCACTCTCAGTAGTAATATTGGCGGGCAGAAGGGCTATCGGCCGGTTTCCGTCGCGGACAATAAGGGAATGATCATCAAAGCGATCGCTATGATAATCCATAAACCCGCGGTTGAACAGAAAGGTAGAATTGCGCGCCGTAGCTACAAATTCATTCCATTCCTCCGCCCGCTCAGGTCTATAACGCTCTATTGTCAACAACTTCATAAAGAAGATTACTTATCATCTATCCTCCACCCCTGTCACCTATCACCTATCACCTGTCATCTTATCCACCCGGTCGGATTCTGCTTCTCGCGCCCTTTCCAGACTTCGAAGTGAAGGCTACCGTGGCCCGGATCATCGGGATTCTCTCCTGCGGAACCTAAACGCTGTCCTTGCTTGACCTTATCCCCGACCTTCACAGAGGATGAAGAGATATTGCCATAGACAGTATAGTAATCACCATGATTGACGATGATGACGGTTCCGAAGCCTGGCACCATGTAGACACCCGACACACTACCCTGATAGACGGCATTGACCGCCGCGCCCTTGTTGACCTCGACATCTATGCCAGGATTGTCGTAAGTGACATGAGGGAGATCGGGCAAGGAGTGCTGTCCGAACTTACCGGTAATGCGCCAGGCTCCGCTGACCGGACGCGGCAACGAACCGCGCATCGAGGCAAAGTCACCTCCCGAATTCTGCTTTGG
Source organism: uncultured Sangeribacter sp. (assembly GCA_964439505.1). Classification (GTDB taxonomy): domain Bacteria; phylum Bacteroidota; class Bacteroidia; order Bacteroidales; family Muribaculaceae; genus Lepagella. Next base: position 4,954 of record CAYTOR010000037.1, on the reverse strand, counting down.
CTCCTTCTTTGAAGTCTCTTGTTTAGGAATATCATTCCCTTGCTTAGACTTATCCTGTGCATTCTTCTTCGATTCCTCCTTCTTGGAAGTCTCTCCGCGAGGCTTTCTCTGCCGGGCTTCGGCATAACTCTTGTTGGATTGACTTTTATCGGGAGTTTTCTCCTTCTTGGTATCCTGTTTCTGAGGCTCCTGCTTCTTGGGAGTCTCCTTCTTGGGAGCGGTCTCTTTTTTAGGTTCGGTCTTCTTGGGAGTTTCCTTCTTAGGAGTAGTCTCTTTAGCTTGGGTCTGCTCCTGCGCACGCTTGCGATCGGCTTCTTCCTGCGCCTGCTTGCGACGTGCGGCTTCGGCAGCCTCATGCTCCTTACGCTCCTTTTCGGCGCGTTCTTTTTCTATACGCTCCTTCTCTTTACGTTCGCGCTCCGCCCGGACGGCTTCTTCCTGCTTTCGCTTACGCTCAGCTTCCGCCCGACGTTGCTCTTCGAGACGCCGCTGCTCTTCAGCGATGACGGCCGCCACCTGATTCTTCAGTTGATTGACCTCAGCCTGCTTTTTAGCCAGATGCGTCTGCAACACGTCGCCGTTTGCCCTCAGATCCGCAATGATTACGTCCTGCCGCGCTTTCTGCTCATTCAGTTTCTTCTGAGCCGCCATTTCGCGGTTAAGCATCACATTCTTGTCGGATTTCGCCTGCTCGAGATTCTTGCGATTGGACTTAAGCGTAGCAACACGCGCATCGATGGCCGCGGTCTGACGTGTCTTCCATTCTGAAAACTCTTTCAGATAACGCATTCTGCGCTCTGCTTCCGCAATATTCTTGGCTGAAAACAGGTAGGCAAAACCGGAATTGCGCTTCCGGCTGACACGCATCTTCTTTACAGCCTTGAGATACTCTGCCCTCAGGCGTTCCAGTTCACGTTCGTCGGCTCTGATCTTAGTTTCGAGAGTTGTAATCTTACCTGTCAGTTTCCCGACCTCATTCGATAGAGTCCGGGTCTCTTTCTTGGACGCGGCTATGCCGTCTTCAAGACGCGACAATTCATTGAGACCTTTCTTTACCTCCTCCTCATTTTTCCGGATATCCTCCCGGGTCTTATTGATCTCGGCCTGAGCAGACTGTTGCTGCTTCTTCAGTTCTTTCGACGAAAGAGAACCTGATTGAGAATTGGCGCCTTGCTTATTGCCGTTTTGCTTATTTCCGCCTTGCTTGGCAGATTGCCTGCCGGTATTTTGCTTATTGGAGTTCTGCTTATTGCCGGTTTGCTTCCGGCCTCCCTTTCCGGGGGCAGGGTTTGGGGAGGACTTGGTAGCGGACTTCGGTTGCGCCGTAGTTTTCTTTTTGCCCGAAGTTTGTTCAGCCGAGGCTGTCGCCCGGGCCGCTAAGATTTCACCGACCGGACTTAGAAGAACTATAACGGCAATACATGAAGCGACTATTCCTCTTGGTTTGACGCAAAGGAATCGGGAGATGAAAGATCGATATGATGCAGGAGTCAGTCTCACTCTTATGGAAGGTATTTAGGAAGATCAGAATCTCAACAGTTCGGTGATTGAGTTGGTCGGGGTATAATTCTTGAGGTTGAGCCGATCAAATCCTTTTATATTCCATTCGATCTCAACCCCTTCAAGAAGGATCTCATAATTCTTTTGTCCTAATGTCACGCTAACGGCGGCGTCGGCCGATTTCTTGTCATATTCGACTCCTACAGTAAGGCTTTTGCTGACTGAAATCAGATCGCTTCCCGAGGATTCACCTGAATCCCCCGTCAGGACTTTCCCCTGAGTGGCCATCATTTCAAGAATGCGCCCGAGTTTATCTACAGCGTATCCGTAATTGACCGAAGTCTCGCCGAGGTTAAGTGTCGTGCTTAGAAGATAAATGTCTTCATCCACTTTGTAGACATCCAGATCCTTGCAGTTGGATTTAGAAAGGGTACCCTCCCCGATCAGCGTAACCCTACCGATCAAAATGTCCTGGATGTTGGAATGAAGTGTAGTGGCCAAGTCACCGTACGCGGCTATGGGGAGCCGGACATACCGCTTCTTCATCTTGTTGACTACCGTAATAGCACTTCGGTCGATTTCCACTCTTGCTACTTCCCCGATCAGAGGTGCGCGCAGAGAGATCAGAGTCAACGAATCACGTTGCATGAAGGTCTTGGCCGTCACCGTGACCGGAAGCATCGCGGATTTGACTTTGCCGCTCCAGCCGGCCGTCGTCCATGTCTTGTAGTTGGAGGCTATTTCGGAAGCCACGGAAGTAGCTTTCTTCCCGCTCAACAAATCTTGGGCCGACGAGGAAAGGACGGCGAGAGAGAGTAGCAGGCACGTTATCAGGTAACGTAGTTTGCCAGGTTTATTAATTGAATTCTGTATTGTCATTTAGTTTATTCTTCGCTGAGGCGATGTTCTTTTTCTTTGCGGGGGCTATATTCATTTTCTTCGCGGGCGCAATGTATTGCGCCCCTACTTTCCTATTCTTAGTGGACGCGATAAATCGCGTCCCTACTCCTTTGGCTAATCGTGGTTCTGTGGACGCGATTTATCGCGTCCTTACGGTAGGCCGGATTTTACTTACTCGTAAAAGAAGGTCTTATGCTTTACCTTGCGACGTAGGATCTCACTGCCGGGATTCAACTCGAGCGCTTTCTTCCAGGCTTCAACTGCCGCTTCGGGTTCGTGATTCATGAAAAGAATATCCCCTAAATGCTCGTTGAATTCGGCATGTTCGTCCTTATCATCGGAGTCTTCTATAAGTTCGAGGGCCTTGAGCTGGATCTCCTTGGCCTCCTTATATTCCCCTTTGCGGAAGAGTACCCAGGCCCGGGTATCAAGATAGGTCGGATAATCAGGAGCCAAAGTAATCGCTTTCTTTGACATCTCATCCGCCTTCTGTAAAGTCTCTTCCGACAGATCCTTTCCGTCCTCAATCAGGAAGTAGGCGTAGTTGTTAAGCGTCAACGGAGAATTTTCATTAAGCATCAGGGAATTATCGTAGCTCTTGAAAGTCTCCGGCTTTTTGCCCAATTTATAGAAAGCGTCGCCCAGTTCCTGATATAAGGCTGCCAGTCGGGCAAGTTTATTGGCATCGATATCCTGCGCCAGCGCATCGAAGTTGATATCTCCCCCGGCTGTCTGCCCGGGGAAGAATTTATCAAGTGCTGTCTCGTAGATCTCCAATCCCTTTTCAGGATGCCCACCGACCATCGCTCCCCCTGCTGCAATCTCATAAATCTCGAGTTCGGGGTCCGGGAGTTCTTTCAAGGCTCGGTTAAAGTATGTCAGGATTCTGTCATAATCGTCAAGGAGCATGGCGTAAGTCATCGCCTGTTGCCAATATTCGGAATTGGTCTTGTCCAGGTCTATGGCGTAATCCACTTCCTCCATTGCTTTCCGATAGTTTTTCTGGGCTGCGCTGTAGCGCGCGGCCAACGAAAGAAGGCGCGGTTCGTGAGGATACTGTTCGAGCAACGCATTAAACAGTTCGTCGCCGCGATTCCACCCGGCTTTGTCATCGACGATCCCCTGAAGATAATAGGCCAGGACGTCATGTTTCATCTCGAAGTCGAGATCTTCGGCCATCAGAGCCTCGTAGGTCTTCTTATCATAATTTACGCTGTCATTGCGCATCTGATAATATTCGGCCATCTGCATCTTTATCGCACCCCCGTCCGACGGGCCGGCCATCGCTTCCGCCGTCTTGAAACTCTCTTCAGCTTCATCATACATCCCGAAGTAAGCCTGCAATCGGGCGCGGAAAGCAACGCTCTTTGGATCATTTGGATTCTTATCGATCATCCGGTTAACTTCGGCAAGAGTACCGACAGTGTCGCCCAAGGCTAATCTCATGCCGGCTTTCTTCACGAAGTAAGCCGGATCCTCCCCCTCTATTCTCGCATACTGATCGAGCGCTTCCATAGCCTTGTCTGACTCCCCGACATCGAGATATAGTCCGGTAAGGACCTGCAAGATATCAGAATTGCCGGGATGATGCTTCAGCAGACTTTCCATAACGGAGATAGATTCCTCAAGTTCTTCAGATTCCTCCATAATGTTGGAATAGAGAAGATTGGGGAATAGATCACCCGGATACCTGTCAATAAATTTCCGGGCTATACGCTTGGATTCCTGACGGTACTGATTGCTGGCCAGATCCCCGACCGGCATACCCCAGCGGCGGATCCCATATTGAAGAGCCGCTTCGGCGTAGGTCGTGTCGGCCTGATATGCTTTCTTATATAGTTCGGCTGCTTCCGGATGCTTCCCCTGCGCATCGTATCTGGCCGCAGTCAGATAATAATGGCGAGCCTTTTTTCTTGCCGCTGACATCGACCTATCGGCCGTCTTGGCCGACAGGCCGGCTATTCCGGCGAGCAGAGAAAGAAGAATAACGAATATGATATTTCTACGGATTTGCATCTTAGAGGTTATCAGTTAGTGCCGGTATGTCCGAACGCCCCGTCCTCGCGTTGGGTATGGTCAAGACGGTCGGTCGGCTCCCACTCCACCTTGGTATAGGACTTGATTACCATCTGGCAGATTCTCTCGCCGTCTTTGATTTCGAAGTCATACTCTCCGAGATTTATCAGAATGACGCATATCTCACCTCGATAGTCTGCGTCTACCGTACCCGGGGAGTTAAGCACTGTAATACCATGCTTCAGAGCGAGCCCCGAGCGAGGACGTATCTGACATTCATAGCCCTGCGGCAACTGCATGTAAAGTCCGGTCGGGATCAGTCCACGCTGACCCGGTTTGAGGGTGATGCTACCCTCCGGGAGATAAGCCCGTACATCCATTCCCGCGGCTTCAAACGTGCCGTAATCCGGAAGTGGATGATGACTCTTATTTATTATCTTGACCTTTAATCTATCCATAATCTATCTTTTCTTTGACAGAACACAAATTTAACAAATTCGCGCGTCGGCAAAGAGCGGACGTCGGCCGAAGGCCGGTG
>CAYTOR010000036.1:0-18428 GCA_964439505.1 uncultured Sangeribacter sp. | reverse complement strand
CCCTCGAAAATTCACCGCCCGGAATTTAACATTTTTTGTGGGACGGGGTCTTAAACTCCATCCTCAAGTGTTAAATTACTTTTTGCTCGGTGTCTTTCCGGTGAATTTTGCCCATCTCTCCGGTCACAATTGGAAATTGCTCCCTCCGAGATAGACAAAATTCCCTCGAAAATCCACCGCCCTGAATTTAACATTTTTTATTGGACGGGGTCTAATAGCCCGGCTACGCAGGGATACCTTCCTTCTCAATATTTATATTTACTGCGTGGACGCGATTAATCGCGTCCCTACCCCTTGATTATCCCCTCGTTTCAAGTTTCGCCGGTAGCGAAACTTGAAACGCTTATCGGATATAGTGAGGAAGTTCTTCGGGGATGATCATCGAGAGTTCCACCAATCCGCCTAAAGAACCGTCGCTCTTGCTCCAGGTAGTCTGATAAATCATCTTACGCTTACCCTCCTTCGATATGGTATATGCGTTCGAACCTCCTTCACTGAGCAGACGCTTGATGATTCCCCGCGACCTGTCGTTGTGATAATCCATGATGTTATGGCCAATCAAGTCTGCTCCGCCGCGGGCGGCGAATGTCTGACGCGACCGCTCATTCATAAAGATAATGTTGCAATCCGTGTCTACTACCGTCACTGCGCAATCCATCCCATACGCCCACTCAGGCAAATATTCCTTTTCCATTTCTTTATCCATATTCTTTTATATACAATTCATACGAGGACATAAAAGAACTGCCAAAATCCGTAATTATCACACTATCTATCAGTATTTTGACAATTCTAAAATCCAACTTTAGATTTGCAAAGATAACACATTTCTGCTTTTATTCCTCAATTTGTCTCAAAAAACTTTCGTAAAGAATAAAGTATTCTAAAGTCACCTCAGAGATCTAAATATTAGGTATGATTATCATTAGATAGGAAAGGTGAGGACCCGGAAATGTTTCCGTGTATAATCGAAGAATACAATAGAAATCGTCATTTTTTAGACTATACACGTAAAGAATCTATTTGACTCCCGATAATGGGATCCCTGAAATATCAACAACCATCAGCCCTCTATACGATGGGATTACTTGCGATCACCATGTAACGATGAGGGAACGTGAACGCTATGAACGGGTAAGAAGGAAGGTAATGACATTGGAATCCATTAACTTTGCAACCGGATAAATATAGCTAACGGTAGTGAAGAAAAATCGCAGACGCGGGGTTGCCGTTCATCCCGGAATCGCCAACTCCCATTCCCTCTTCAGGCGGCATCCCGCCGATCAGCTTTCCTCACTTCCGTTTTTTTATTGTAAATTCAAGTTTCGCATGGTCGAAACTATAAAATCTTCTTGAAATTATGGGAAAAATTACTTAAATTTGCGAAACATACATAAGAAGCGTTTTTGCTTTGTCCTTCATACCGAAATCGCCAATTTCAAACTTCAGAGGACCGGGCAGTCAAAGCGCTTCCTGTCTTGCCGTGCGTATGCTTGCTTCCGCCGAAGGAAGATGCCATATCCCGACAAAGACGTGGAAGTTGACTGTTTATCCTGAAGTGGGCGTTTGGCGATGCCCGGTATGAGATAAACCGAACATCGTTCCACGTCTTCTTTTTCCCTATACCCTTCCCCCTACTGCTCGCCCTCCCGGGCAGCCCCAGATAATCATAATCTTTCCAACGGCAAACGGAACGATAGCCGACCAAGCTCAAGCTAAGACCCCATGCTTCATATCGGCAACCGCATCCAAGAAATCTTCAATCAGCTCCCCAAGGGTCACACAGCCTCATGGCTTGCTGACCAGCTCAGCTGCAACCGCGCCAACGTCTACGACATCTTCCGCCGTCCCTCCATCGACTCCGCCCTCCTCTACCGTCTCTCCCAAATCCTCGACCACGACTTCTTCGCCGACCTCTCCGCCGACCTCAACACCCCTCCCTCCTCTCCTTCCAACCCATAATTCCTTTAATAACCTTTCACTCCGGTTCCACCTCCTCCAGTTCATCGATCACATCAATTAATCGAAAACCCTTAATACGGAGATTGTTGATTAGTACCATCGGATTAGGATACGATTCCAATTCCACGGCATAATTACTGTCGCACAACGCCGCATGGTCAGGTTCATAGAGAAGATGATAACTCTCTCCCCTGAACTTAAACATCACATCATACCCTTGAACAGCGAAATCGTAAAACAGCACTTGCCGGGCATTATTCCTATACCCTCCATACGTACTCCCATATCGCCGTTCATTCGGAGGATAATCCGCATTATACCGGAATCCTTCCGCATTTATCCCAACATAAGGAAAATCATTATCCGCAACCATAGCTTTTCTATTTCAGTACTTCCTCTAACGATTCAAATACGCATGTATTAGCAGATGCAAAATTAATTTCTTAGTATCTTATAAACAAATATATTTCGTGACTAATTTCTAATTATGGCGAATTCGCCATAATTAAGACTCCGTCTAAAATCTCACAACAAAGTGTCTAAAAATCCAATACTCCTTCTCCCCTCCTATATGGAATTTAATCCCGAAATTTGCATTTGTCAAGTAATTATAATTTGAAACGATTTCAATCTCATATAATGGATAACAATACCGTCATTCAAAACACTCAATCTACAAATGCCCAATGGGGATACTTGAGGGAAACACAAGCTCAAGCCCTTCAGGCTGGAATTGACAAACAAACCGGATTGTGCAGAACCGGACTTGATACCTACCTGAAGGCCATATTCCCCAACACTCATGATTGGGTTCATGATCAGACTGTCCCGGGTTTAAAACATGCCGATGGAAAAGCTTTCAAGGGCCGTCCTGATTACAGAAGTGATTCGTTGAAGTTGATAGTGGAATTTGATGGATTGCAACATTATCAGGACCCTACTCAGATAGATGCGGACATCAAGCGTACTAAAATTTATGAAGCAGCGGGATATAAGGTTGTGCGGATTCCGTATTTTATCCAACTGACACAACGAGCCGTAGAAATCCTCTTTAACGTCCAGGTTAATCAACCTCTGTTCAATCCTAAATATGCCTCCCTGGGAGTGGCTTCAAAGAATACGCCCGCGTTCTTGTGTATAGATGGAATCATGCGGATGAAAATGGAATTCTATAAATTTCCAAATCAAAGAGCGACCAATATAGCCGCCCTACAGGCAGAGCCCGACCAAAAATATGCCTGGTGGCAACTGATCTAAAGATTGGCAACCCATACTTCGACAAGCAACTTGATAACAATAAGAGCCGTGTCCATTCAATAAAGCAATAATAACAAACTAAACCTTTCATGAAAAGATTTTTTCTATTAATCACAACTCTGTTCGGACTGATAATGTCCGTATATGCAAAGACCATTACGTTTGACTTTGTTAAAGATACCTATGGGTTGACCCGACAAACAGCGGCCAATAGTCCATATATAACAGATGGAACCGCAATATGCAATGAAGGTATCTTAATAAATCTTTGGAAAGCATCTGGCAATGGGTTCAGACTTTGGTCAGATGGTTTGCGAGTATATACCGGAGAGGTGAGTTTCGACTTTTATGGTCCTGATATTAAAGAGGTGCGAATTTATAGTACACCAAGTTTTTATGAGTTCGATTCTTTTATTAATCATTGGAATGAGGCTGTTCCTTTTTGGTGTAATTTTAAAGTGTCTTCAAGGACTCTCATAAGTAAAATAGAGGTTGAGACAGGGGATGCCTCAATAAAAGAAGGGACTTCTTTTACTTATACCTACGGTGGAGAAACTCTTAAATATAGGATTGAGGATGAAAGTTCTAAGACCGTTGAAATAATAGGAGGGCCCAAAAAACCAAGCGGAAATCGAGTACCTAGGACCTTGTTAATCCCATCAGAGGTTGAATATGATAATTCTGTCTATCGAGTGGGTGCTATACGTAGTTTAGCCGGATGCGAAATGGAAGCCATAGAATTACCGGGAACGATTGAAAAAATCAAGCCAGGAGCTTTTATGGACTGTACAAAGTTAAAGGCTATAGTAATTCCTAATACGGTAACCTCAGTCGGATCAGAGGCTTTTGCAAATTGTACCTCTTTGGAATTCTTACAATTGTCAGAAGGGCTTGACAAAATAGAATCTAAGTCTTTCAACAACTGTATAAATTTAAAAGATATTAAAATTCCCGATCATGTAACCTCAGTCGGCTCCAAGGCTTTTGCAAATTGCACCTCTTTGGAATTCTTACAGTTGTCGGTAGGGCTTGACAAAATAGAATCTAACTCTTTCAGCAATTGTAAAAATTTAAAAGATATTATAATTCCCAATACCGTAAGTTATATTGGAAGCGAAGCTTTTTCAGATTGTGCTGCAGTCAAGGAGTTCATCATTCCTCCTTCGGTTAAAGAAGTGGGTACTGACGCGTTTATTCGTTGTACCGGACTAACTAAAGCTGCCTATCCATCTACAATTCAGAATCCATTCCCCTTTATTTATGCTATCGGTTACAATCCCAAAGAAGCCATAATTGATAATGGGATCATCTATGAGAATGGGGGAAAGTCTATCGTTTTTGTTTCAAACGATGTTTTAAACCTGATTATCCCCGATGCTGTAACTGACATAAAAAACCGAGCCCTCTCTAATTGCCATCTAACATCACTCACCATAGGCGCAGATCTCCGTAACATAGGATACCATGAGACCGCAATAGATGTGACAAAAGTGATTTGGCAATGCAACACCCCTCCGAGCGGTTACACATATGTATACGGCAAAATAAATTTTGTACCGAATATCAATTACAAATTCAACAATCAGATAGTATATCCCCTATTAAGTTCCCTTTTTGAAGTAGATGGGATAATATATGTCCCTGTAAATCCAGCCCAGAGAATTTGCGATATTATAGATTGCAGCTATTCCGAAGACTTCACGGTCTGCACATTGAACCCTGAAGTAACTTACAAGGGTATTTGTATGACCATTTCTAAAATAAATGATTACGCATTTTATAGACAATCGTCCCTAAAATCTCTGAATATCAATTACTCCGGGGAATTACCTAAGTATGCCTTTTATCAATGCGCGAATCTTGAAGGTGCTAATATCCCTTCCTCAATTACCAATATAGGAGAATTTGCGTTCTATGGATGTGCCGCCTTGAAAGAAATAACTCTTAATAATGCTGGTTATATTGGAAAAAATGCTTTTCAAAATTGTGCATTAGATCAAGCTGCTACACTGGTAATCTCTGAAACTGTAACCGACATCCAAAAAGAAGCCTTTAGAGGAAGCACCCAATTGAGAACTATTTCACTCAAAAATTCCGGATGCGTGGGCATGTCAGCATTCATGGATTGCTCAAACATTACTGATATGGAGATTGATAATAAAGGTAATTTGGGCGAAAGTGCTTTTCAAAATAGCGCGCAAAACAAACCGGCTAAATTAACTTTAGGACCTAATGTAACAGAGATTGGGAAAAAAACTTTTTATGAATGTCATGCCATAGAAACCTTGATTGCCAATAACAAAGGTGATATTGGACAAGAATCCTTCTCAGGATGCAGTAATCTAAGGGAAATCACTCTTAATAATCATGGAAGTATTGGAGCCAGTGCTTTTAAAAATAGTGCTAATCGTTATCCTTGTACTCTGAGGATTGAGGAAACAATATCTATGATCGAGGATAACGCTTTCCAAGGATGTTCGACAATTAAATCGCTCTTTCTTAGAAACCATGGCAACATAGGGACACATGTATTTTTCGGTTGTTCTTCCATCGAAGAACTTAATTTAGAAAATACGGGATCTATTGGAAGTTATTGTTTCTCAGATTGTACGGCGGCAAAGAGTCTGTCTATAGCCTCCTCTGTAACCTCCATCGGCAACTATGCATTTTCAGGTTGCTCCTCTATCAGCGATGTTACAATAGAAGCTATGGATGATCTCAGTGACAACAGATTCCAACAGGGCAGTAGCGAGTCCTTCATATCGTCCATTATTCTCGGGAGCAATGGATCAAATCCCTTGTTTAACGATTGCCCATTAGATGAGGTTTATATCGGACGAAAACTGAATTATGCTACTTCTGCCCGTGAGGGTTATTCTCCATTCTATCGCAACACGAGTCTTCGCAGCGTCAAAATTACTGATGCGGAAACACAGATTTATGATTATGAATTTTATGGGTGCTCCAATCTGCAGGAAGTATCTATCGGAGATGGTGTAAAAGCTTTCGGCAAGTATTCTTTCTCTGGATGCTCCAAATTAGAAGCGTTTGAATTCGGACGATCGGTTGCTACTATTGGAGAAGAAGCATTCTCTGATTGTACTGCCATGACAGAACTTATAAGTCATAATCCGGTTCCTCCTGTGTGTGGTAACGAAGCACTTGACGATATCATTAAATGGAACTGCATTCTTCACGTGCCGAACAACTCCATGGAAGCTTATTCCCAAGCTCCTCAATGGCAAAATTTCTTCTTTATCAATAGCGATATCGAAAGCGAAAAATTCATAGGATATGACGGACTCTATTATCGAGTTACGGATATGGAGAACTATCTATGTGAAGTAGTAGATCCTGAAATAGTGCCGGAAAATCAAAAAACACAGCTCCATTCAAATGCGGAAGTCAACGACATGACCAATGTTGTAATTCCGGAAACTATTCTTTATAACGGGGTTTATTATTCCGTGAAGGGTATTGGAGAAAATGCTTTCAAAATATATGAAACTCTTGAACGGATCACGTTGCCAGCAACCATAGAATATATTGGGAATGGAGCGTTCCTAAATAATGCTGATCTTATGGAAATGACTATCGGAGCCACTAATCCGCCTGAAGTTTTTGATAATACGTTTAATGAAAAGGCCTATGCAGAGGTTAAGCTGAATGTACCGTCAGAGAGTCTAAGCCTCTATCAGAATTCGGCCGTATGGAATCAATTCTACAGCTTAATCACCGGAATTGACTCTATTCATTCAGATGGAGTTGAAGAATTATTCAGATGGAATCTTCAGGGCATGCCCGTAGATCAGTCCTATAAAGGAGTTGTGATAATAAATTATTCCGACGGATCCACTAAGAAAATGATTATCAAATAATCTTACACCTTTACTCTCATATTATAGTAATAGGCTACCTGATAGACTAAGTCAGGTAGCCTATTACTATTATTAAGAATAATTATACTCAAATAATTCAAGGAATCCGATCAAAGTCATCACTCATCGTCTCCGTCTAAGAATTTGATACGGTTTATCTTAATATTTTGTACTTTCCATTCTGCTTATACGGGTAATTTTTCTTAACTTTGCGATATTGTAATGCGATATGGTAATCTAACAACACTACAAACTATGAAAAAAATATTGTTTGCATCCATGGCGGCTGGTACTCTTATCTTCGCCTCTTGCTCCGGTTCAAAGGCTGACGAACAGGCTCGCGAAGACTCCGAACGCCGCGCAGACTCTATCGAAGCCGTCGAAGACGCGGCTCGCAGTGCCGAACGTGCACGCCAGGATTCTATCCGCCTCGATTCTATCCAAAAAGCTGAAGAATTCGCCTCCGCAATTCCATCATTCACTGAAGTCGCTGATAGTCAAGGCAACTGGGCTTCTTTATTTAAAAAGAGAGGATTCTCAATCTCCTATAAGTCGAGTAAAGGCTGGGATAACGAAATGGGGGAAGATGTGACGGTAAAGCTTGTAATCGCTAAACTCAACGAAGGTTCTGAGCCGTCATGCGTCTTTACTGAAAACAACTTTGGCTTCGCGATGACTATCAACGGTGCGCCGGAACTCCTCGACCAATACGACCGGGAGGCTAAAGCATACGTTGCTAAACTGAAGAAAGAGCAACCTGATGACTGGTATACTCAAGGGTATAAAGTGACCCGCTCCGGCAACACCGTCACCATGTCCTGGCCCGAGGGCGAATGAATCGCCGGGGTGCCGGATGGCGCCACTATGAATGGCCGAAGTTCTATGTTGATTCGACAAGAACTCTAATATAGTCTGGGCCGGCGGACTTGGAAACTTGATGGGAGAAGGATAAAATTCTATACATTCCTTATCTCCTGTTCCGAATTTTTTAGTAACTTCGCATCAACAGATCTACCGAGAATGTAAACTCAAATTCTACGAATATGAAAAAAATCTATTACCTCTGCCTGGCCGCTCTCTTTATGACGGGTTGCGGCAGCTCTCACTCGGCTGACTCCAATGACTCTGCTGAGCTCAATCAAGAAGAAGTTGCTGAGAACCTCAAAGCCCGGGAAGAGGCCCGACTCGATTCTCTCCGTAAAGACTCCATCCAACAAGCCGAAGCGCTTCAACAGGAAAAAGCGGAGAACGATGCCAAAGTCGAAGCCTTCCTCCGTGACTATTATGACAATTATCTCTTGGGCTATAAAGATCCGGATAAATTGAAAAGCCATTTCTCCAAGAGCGTTTTACAGCGCATGAAAAAGCTCTATGATGCCGAATGGGGAGAAAGCGGGGCAGAATCGGGTTACGCTTTCTACGCAATGAGAGGCGACTCGCAAGATCCATCCGGTAAGATGACCGGATGCGAACCCTTGGACGACAACTGGTATTCGGTGAAATTCACTGAAAGCGGACGCAAATACACAATCAGAATCCAGGCAACAGTCGAAAATGACAACGTTGTAATCACCGATTTCAAATCACCGAAATAAATCCAATAAATGAACGAAAAGAACGGGCAACCGTTCTTTTTCTCTTTTATTTTATATTATCTTTGCCCGAAAAGTTCTATCTATGTTGAATGAGAAGATAAGAAAGATGATTCGGGAGAAGTTTGATTCTCCTCTGTTGTATCCTCAGCAGTGTGAAGCCTTGGCTATGGATATTCAGGAGTCGACCGGCCAGACGTTGGGTATAACTACCCTCAAACGTATGCTTGGATTCGTCAACGGACCGGCTACTTCCCGGCCTTCTTCTCTTGATATAATCGCTCAGTATCTGGGTTACCCTGATTATGATCTTCTCAGCAAGGATATCGGAGAGGATTCGGATATATCGGATTTCAGATTCGTGGAAAATATCACTTCGGCTGACCTTGAAGTCGGGGAGCAGATTCAGATCACTTATCATCCCAAACGCCTCCTTATCCTTAGCTATCTCGGCGATAACCTCTATCTCGTGAATGAATCGCAAGGAAGCAAACTGCGCAAGGGCGACCGGTTGCTGATAGCAGGATTCTACGTCGGATTTGAATTGATCATCGGCGACGTGGAACGCCAAGGCCGACATTTAGGATCCTATCAAGCCGCGAAACAAGGAGGCCTTACGAGCATCGAAATAATTTAAGACCCCAAAATAACCTCTGGAATCTAAAAAAGAAAATGTCATTCTTGCCGACGGTCGATTTCTTTAGAATACAGGGAGGTGATTTTTGCATCCCTCTGCATGAAGCGGTTCCATTCCTTGCTCGTGCCGAGCATAGATTGAGAATCCCAGGCATCTGTAAGGCCATAACGTTCCATAATGGATTTAAATATCTTTCCCTGCATTTCCATCTGTTCCTTGGAATAGGAGGTCAAGGCAAGACGCAACTGTTCGGATGAGGCTTTGGGATCGGCAATAAGGTCTTCCAGATAGTCAAGACGAGAATAAAGCGGTCCGTAATATATCTTCACTATCTTATCTACCGTCTCGTTCGTCTCTTTTATTGTTACCTCGTCCGATGCCGGAAACTTATCTTTTCGGTTCTCGGCGTTCTCAGTATTCACAGTGGAAAGGCCTTTACTATCGTTATGGTTGTCGGCTGTTGCCCCTTCAGCATTTTCTTCCGAAATCACTCCTCCTGTCTGAGAATAGGAGGCGTTATCCTCAACCTCCTCAGCGAGATCTTCAGGCTGAGAATAAAATCCCCGCTCATACATCAGCCAGCCGGTCATGGCTATCAGTACCGCCAATCCCATCCCTACAATCATCTTGGTTTTACTGCCGCGTGGCCGCAGCAATTTCTTTATAGCCTCCCCCGTAACATTATCTTTCCGACATTCAGCGGCGATTCTTTTCATCCCGAGTTGGGAAGCGATTTTCCCGAGACCCCGGAAATCTATCTGACCGTCCGCGCAATCCACGCAACCATATTTCCGTGCATCACCGGGTGTAGAATCCAACCAGGAAGTATAGGCCTTGTCGAGATCGATCAGGACAGAGGGTCTGTCATCGTAAGGGGAAACAATGACATTATCGGCCTTTACGTCGCAATGGATGACATTACGATGATGAAGATAAGAGATAGCATCCGTCAGATCTCTCAAAATTTTACTGCCAAACTTCCGGTTCCGCAATCTATGGTCATTACGCTTGATAAGGTCGGCCAAAGTATCCCCCTCTATATAATTCATCATTATGTAATCCCCTCCGAAACCGACATACTGAGGAAGCGAAGGATGACTAAGCGACACTCCGAGATCATATTCCTTATCGAAAGCAGCCCGATAGACAGGATTATTCCGAAACTCCTCCTTCAATCGCTTGACAAAGACCCTTCGCCGTCCGACAACGCACTCGAAAGCGTCGCAAGTCGAACCGCTCCGTTCCAACCTGCGAGCCGAAGAGAAATCGACCTCCGGGGAAGACCTATCGCCCACCCTGCTGTCAAATCCCGAAATCATATCATTCGCCACTTCCATATCATCAATCCCCAAATCCCTATCCTTCTGCAAATTTACCAAAATTTCCTTTTCTAAAAAAATCCCATCTCAAATATCCCCCTCGAAATCCGGATTCGAAGAAAAGCCCTGAGCGGGGAAAAGTCCGGAACCGGAAAAAATCGGCAGCCGGAATAAAATCCTGATCTAAAGAAATTTCCCGAAGCGCAGGGAAAAGTCCGGAACCGGGGAAAGGCCGGAGCCTGAGGAAAGGGCGGATCTCAAGGATTTTCCCGAAGCGCGAAGCTGTTCCGTTCAAAAGCGAAGCTTTTGTAGAGAAAGATCTGCTTTCAGATACGTTGGAATTTTCCTTCGGCGATATCGACGGCGAGCTGATTCATGGATTGGCAGCGGGCTCGGGAGATTGCTGTCTTGGTATGGGAGAAGGGATAGGCTCCAATGATCAGTAATCTGCCTTGGCTGCAGAGTTCATGCAATTTCCCTTTCGGTGTGAATCTCTCCCCGATTCCTCCATCTATGATATAGATAAGCCTCCCTCCGTTATCCATCGCCCAATTTAAGACTTTCTTCTCGTTCTGAGAGATGAAGGGAGAAATTAAGACCCCGCAATTCTCAACATTGCGCTTCCAGCATATCTTTTTGGCCCTCCGGACCTCGGGGCTGTACTTTCTGCTTATCTTCACCGGCTCAATGTCCGGATCGCATAAAAGATCTATATTGCCGTAGATCTCCAGTTCTTCTCCGTTCGACATTCTAATTCTACCTCGGCGATGAAATCCGGGATTAGCCATTCTCAAGAGTCTTCGCCGGGGATTGTCGCTGACATAATCGAGCATTTTCTGAAGCTGACCTCTTTTCATCAGGATCCGGTCGTGGTAGCCCTCTTCGAATAACGGCTGCATTTCGAGATCATTCCGTTGCAACCTTTCTGTCAGCATCTGATGATATTGGCGGGTGCAATTTGATTTCAGATGCCGGATGATTTCTCCAAGATGGATCTCGGTATCTTTCTCTACAAAAATGACGAAATGCAGATGCTCCGGCATGATGACCCTTCGTAGGATCTTGACAAAGGGGAATTTCTGTTTGAGGACCGAGATATTGGAAGCTATTATTTTCCCGATCTCCGTCAGGTCGGTTACCGGGGGCCAATCATGATCCCCGGGGATGCCCTTAAGGACGGAAAGGGAAGGGATTTCCGGTGCGGTATTCAGAGTTATCATATAGATTGAGCGGCTTCTGTAGTCATGCCAGGGAGCGCGCCTGCAGCCATTGGGGACTAAGGCTCTTTTTAAGTAATCGGGATATTGGGCCATATTTTGGGTTATTTGAAGATTGATTTGACGGATAGTCAAATGCTTTGGGCAAATGCTTCGCATTTGAACGGAACGGCTTCGCGAGGCGGAAAGGCTTCGAATGAGAAGCTCTTTTCTTCATCGGCAGCTTCGCGGGGCGGTAAGGTTTCGAATGAGAAGCTCTTTTCTTCATCGGCGGCTTCGCGAGGCGGGAAGGCCTCGAATGAGAAGCTCTTTTCTTCATCGGCGGCTTCGCGAGGCGGAAAGGCCTCGAAAGAGAAGATAGGTTAGGGCTTGGTCGCGCGGAGGATTTCTCTTTTGCCGGCGGGAGGGCCGGGGAGGCGCTCGGTTCGGTAGCCGGTCTGCTGGAGAAGGCGGCGGATGGCGCCTTTGGCGCAGTAGGTAGTAAGGATTGCCCCGGGAGCCATAGCTTCGAAGATCTTTCTGAATATGGCCTCGCTCCAGAGCTCGGGTTGCTTTTCGGGAGCGAAGGCGTCGAAATATATGACATTGAGATCTTCCGGGAGTCGGAGCCTCAACAGGTCGGCAGAAATCTTATGCAACTTGAACCATGGATTTATCCGTACATCCTGATTCCAGGGGGCGTCATTTACGGCCTTGAAATCCCGGGCATGTTCCTCAGATTGCTGTTTCAGGAGTATGGCTGACAGCTCCGGGGCTATCGGATATAATTCCACTGCAAAGTATTCTGTCTGCACTCCGGCTTCTCGGGCCGCTCCGGCAGTAAGGGCGGCGTTGAGGCCTGTGCCGAATCCGACCTCGAAAACTCTGACAGATGAGTTGGCTGATGCAGATGAGTCTGAGGTAGTATCATCCTCCAATGGCCCGGGAGGAAGGATTGACGCGGGATTCCTATTGACTCCATTTCTTGTGATGTATTCTTTCCAGCCCATATTGACGTATACGTGGAGACTCTCCGTCAAAGCTCCCTTTACAGAGTGGTAATGTTCGTCGAGGTCTTCGCGGTATAGGGTGAGCGAACCATCGGCAGTAGTTTCTATATTCATATCATTTTTCTGTCAAAGGAGAAGAAATTCAGAGATTAAGACTTATCCTATTAACGCCTATTTGGCTGGAATTTATATAGATCATAACCATCTTTTCCGGTAGCCCCCTGACCTTTATTTTCATATAAAGCTGTTCTTCAAGAGTTGAGTCCGGGGGCAGTATCCGACTTCGGCAAGAAATATCTGACGGGAGCAGATCGCCTGACAATAACGATGAGGCCGGAATAAGGCATGAAAAAACTGACAGTCATGGAACTGTCAGTTTTTTGTAATGTTCGGCCATAAAGTCGGAGCGAGGGAGCCGGAGACTTCCCCTTTTAGAAATGTATCATTATTTTCTGGGGACTGTGGCATCAGTAGTTGAGCCGGCGCCCCATTCGCGGATTTCAACTTTGAACTGTATCTGCCCGCGTATCATTGTTAAAGACAGGGTATAGCTCATTCCTGCCTGAAAACCTGTCGGTATGGTCTGCGATACTGTCTGCTCGTCAATAAGGTTATAGACATCAGGGTTGGATTCGGAAGGCTCATACACTTTGTAGGTCATCTCCATTACGGTCGGCGTAGACTTCGGCAGGAGCAGGAGTGCGTCGTCGTCAGCAAGTATCTTATGAAAAGCATTGTCCGGGATTACTTTATTGAGAAGTCCCGGTCCTTCTTCCGGGAAAGAAAACTTGAGATCAGAAGTGCCGGTGATGACCCATCCTTGGTCGCTTCCTCCGTCATCGGTCTGGATGCTGTTGCCGACCAGTGGAGCGGGAGTTACATTATACGTAGCCGACGAACTGTAGTCCTTGAAAGTAATTCCGGTAATCACCACCTGGCATTTAAGAATGGAGGGATCCAGAATCTTTACTTCGGGCTGGATACGGGAAAGGAGATGATGGAAGCGGAAGGAAACCGGATATGTCTTTTTTTTCGGTTTTTCTTCGTATATGCGCCTGTGAGTGGCAACCAGAATGTCGGCCGCCTGCCGGAAATCCTGAGGATAATCATATGAGAAGGAGAGCCGGGAGTCGCTATATTGATAATTGCCGCCGGTTATCACTGAGGCCGGATGCACGGCAACGAAGGAATGTTCATGATCTGGAAACCAGTATTGCGTACCGGAATAGACCCAAGAGCCGTCGACGTGACTTACTACAGTTCCGTCAAGGATTGAAGTCAGGAATGAGGGAGATGAAGTCGGGTGCATATCGCCGAAGACGATAAAGGGAGACACGGTGATATTGGATGCATCCGTAGCGGAAGCCCGCGTCACTTCGCTTACCCCGAACTGTAGTTCATCGGAGCCTGTAGCGACAGGTTCGGAGTCGCAGGAGCTGAAGATTGCTCCCATCAGGCATAATGGCGCTGCAAATCGCAGGGTATGTCTTGAAATATGAAACATCTTTAATCTGATTCGAATGAGGAGGATGAGGATTTTTGGATTGCCGGAGGGCGTTGCAGCTTGTCATTAAGTCTGCAACGTCCTCCGGCAATATTTTCTACAGACAGGAATAATGCAGAGGATCAACAAAATTCCTTTTATCCATTACTGGAAGGAGAATACCATAGTCACGTTCTGAGTTGTACCCCATGAGGAATCTGAAAGATCCTGTGTAGTTTCGAATACGATGGGTTCAAACTGAAGCACGTCACCGTCAAGTTCGATATGGTAAGTATAGGCTGTACCCTGTTCCCATACGGGTTGCCATGTGCCTTTCAGAACACGGGTGCTGTAAACCTGTCCGTTGTTTTTCTTCAGGGTTACGGTGAAGAAAAGATCAACAGTAGCGGAGGGGTTATTGGGATCGTCCGAAGTGTAATTCATCGGAAGCATGAAGACGGGATTTGTAGTGACGGAAGACTTTTCTGCATCACCGGGCACGATAGTCGCATCGCCCTTATTGGAAGCGAGGTCTATGGTAGTGGAACCTGTTTTGATGAAGTCTCTCCAGGCCATCGGAGCGTAATCGAAAGTTGCCTTATCGTAGTAGTTCACGATCTTTACGTCAGAGATAACCACGTCATAGTCACCGGGGATATTGCTTGTGAACTCTACGTTGATCTTAGACAGGGCATGGTCGAACTTTAAAGCCACTTTTCTCTTGATGCTTGCTGTGGCAGTCTTCTCCATTCCCTTCTTGCCCTCATCTTTGGCGACTACCAGATCGTGCTGGTGTTCGTTGTTGCAGACATAGTTCTGGATCTCGAGTGCACGGTCGGCATCATTGTCCTGAGTCTGAGTGTCCATGACGAGCTTTCCATAGTCTTCCTTCAAGGGATCGTCGGAGCAGGAATAGGCGTAGAAGTAGTAGGTCGCATCCGGAATCCAGAAACGCTGCGGGGTGTAGGTCCAGTTGCCGTCAGCGCCCTTATTCACAACCTGATCCTTGAATATTTCATTGGGAGTTGTCACATCTTCCTCGGTGTAGTATCCGTGAACCATGAATTGGTCAAAGTTATCCTTGTTCAGGTCACCGGAGACTGCACGAGTGTTCTTTCCTACGACACTCTCAAAGCCTATCGCATTGTTCTGATGCACTTCGAGAACATCATCAACCTGCGAACATGAAGCGAGAGCCAGACCGCTCAGCGCTACCAGAAAAAGGTTCTGTTTCATAGCTATTGATTTTTGTTAAGTTATTGATTAATTGTATTTATATTTTTATAGTTCTAATCGCGAATAATATTATTTAAAATCAAGTTTAATATCTTCATGCTGGCCCCACCCGGACAGGTCGACATCAAATCCTGATCCCATCTGACCGCCTCCTTGCTCCTCTTCGATCCTGATGCCGGAGACCGTGATGACCCCTCCGCGGGGCTGATTCTTCAGCTGATCCGAAATATCGAAATCAAATAACAGATATCGGCCGTTCTTGAGCATGACCTCCAGATTAAGTGAATAAGGACGCTCCTGCTGGGTATCTGAAGAACGACCGTAATACTCATCCGGGAATCCGGGCACTCCGAACGACCGGACATGGGCTTCGCAACCGTAGGTCTTGACATCACAGTCATACAGGATTATCGAGGTCTCGTCAGAAGTGACGCCGTCGCGGAGAAATACAGATTCCGCCATTCCGCCCAAAGCTCCCCTCGCCAGGGCTACATATTCCAGCCCGGCCTCGAATTCGTATCTGATCACGTAGGTATAGACAAGAGGCTGCATCTTCACGTCAACTTCCTTCACCTCATGCATGGCTATATCAGGAACATTGTCGAGATAGGCCGCATACAGGACGTCAGGAGGATTGGTCGACCTGGCATTCGGATGACGCTGCATCACGTACGAAATCGAGGAGCGGGAACGCGATGTCGCCGTCGCCCGCGCGTCCGGAAGATAAGCAAGGTCGGAGATTACGATAAATTCAGTGTCACCGTTATAGAAAAGCAGCGAATTGTCTTTCTCTTTGTCAATGATGATTTTTCCACCTTCCGGTTCAAGGAAATCCTGATCCGAGCGGCTGTTGGTGCTGTAGCGGAGAAGATGAACCCATTCGGGAATCGCAGGACGAATATCATCATACCCGAAGCCATACTCTTTTTCATCCCAATCCTCACCGTGAGCCATGCCATAATCACGCTCCCACTCGCGCTCCCATTCAAAGGAAATTGCAGCTGTCGGATAATGATCGTAGCATAACGGCTCGATACATGATGTCAGCAATGACATCATGATCAAGGCAAAAAGGAGTATTATGCTATGTCCCGAATTTTTCATTTGGTTTCTGAAATTCGCTTCTTTCTATTTATGTCATAGAATCGCCACGCCAAGGAGAATTTAAGCTTCAACGGACCGAAGAAGTGAAGATCTCGCGTATGAACATACACCTTGTGTCCGTCCAGGGGAATATAATGCTTGTAACGGGAGTACATGTACCCTACCCCTATTCCTGCCTCCAGAGAAAGCCTCCGAGTGATCGGCCACATATAGCCGAATGAGACACCGGCCATGACAGCCGGACCACGATATCCCTTTCCCCTGCCACAAAGATCATAGAAGCCTCCTCCTGCGAAAACTCCGGCATACATGCCATGCCATTCATCGCGTGGCTTGATATGATAACGCACTTCCGGGGTTCCTAAGGCTATGCGGTATGTCTTCTCAATAGATTTATTCCACCATGCGACGTTGGCTTCCAAAGCTACCGACCAATGCTTATCAATCAGATATTCCAACTCAAGATTGGGCATCAGTATGGCATCATACAGTAGGTTGGTCTTCAAGGCAAAACGATATGAGGGAATGTGGCTATCCCGTTCTTTATCCCCTTCCTGAGAGGCATCAGTTCCTTTTACAATTTCAGCCGGTCCGAAACCTTCATCCTGACTGGCGGAAGCCCCCTTATCCTGCGAATCGCCCTCCTTATCTGCAGTCGCGACCTCCGGATCAATAATACCGGACTCACCTTCACTGCGGGAGTCCTCCTTAACCGAAGGACTACGATAGAGCGAGATAGCTACGGCATTCCTCAACTTCGGGAAAAGATGAAGGAGCATCCAGTCCCATGGCCGGCCTCCGTCAAGATCCATCAGTCGCTTCTTTCGCCCGTCGATCACTTGCCCTCTGGAATTATATATCCATACAGGAGTGTTGTCAAGAATCCGGAGAACTTCCGTTTTGCGCGGCACACTGGGATTCTCGGATACAAGTCGGCGCAATTCACTCCAGTTTACACCAATAGGATGCTCTTCGATCAAATTTCGTGTGACTCCCGTATGCGAGATGATATATTCTGCAATAGATGAACAGCGATTCTTCGCAAGCTGATCATTCTTCCCGGATTCTCCCTCAGGCGACGCACTGCCGGTAATCTCAATCCGCTCGAGGCCCGATGTGGCCACCGCTTGCCTTACACTTTCCACAAAATTATCCATAATCTCGCGATTGTCGCCAAGCGATGGATCAAATTCATATTTGCTTACACGGAAACGCACATTGACAGTATCCGAACTGAATTGTCCGAATAAACACAACGTCGTTACGAAGGCAAGTATAAATGATATTAGTCTATATGGAGACCGCACGTGAGTGGAAATGTCAGTTAGTTTAGGTTGCAAAATTAGCAATTATATTCTAAATTTCCCAAATTTTTAAAGTTAAAAAAAATGATTAATAATTTAAATTTATATGTAAAAATGCTAAGAATATAGATTCGTGGAGAGCAACAATGCCATCTTCCGTCACTTTAATGTTATTATTTACTGACAGTTAAGATAAAAACCACAAGGCACGCAACTGCTTTTCCGTATGTTTTCGCACATAAGACAAGCACTCCGGGGTCCTTGTCTTGGACTCCCGGAGTGCAGTTTATCTGTATTTAGACCCCGTCTAACAAAAAATGTTAAATTCAGGGCGGTGGATTTTCGAGGGAATTTTGTCTATCTCGGAGGGAGCAATTTCCAATTGTGACCGGAGAGATGGGCAAAATTCACCGGAAAGACACCGAGCAAAAAGTAATTTTTCACCTGAGG
>CAYTOR010000035.1:18221-18756 GCA_964439505.1 uncultured Sangeribacter sp. | reverse complement strand
GGCCTTACCTATGCCTGCGATCTTTCCGTCCTTGATGCCGACGTCAGCTTTCACGACTCCTAATACCGGATCAAGAATAGTAACGTTGGTGATGACCAGATCAAGAGAGCCTTGTTTGGAGGTGCACTCGTTGGCGAGACCCATGCCGTCGCGAAGGGTTTTGCCACCGCCGTATACGACCTCATCGCCGAAAGTGCGGAGGTCTTTTTCAATCTCTACATATAGGTCGGTATTACCAAGACGGATTTTATCGCCTACGGTAGGACCGAAAAGCATATTATTGTCTTTACGCGAAATTGTAGCCATGGGAATCAGTCTTTTTTATTAAGTTCGTTTTCGTCATATTCTCCATCGGCTTCTGCTTCGCTGACGGATTTATAGCCATACTCTTTCATGCGGCGGAGCGCTTCGGTATATTTCGGATAGTAAGAGGGGGTATCCTCAAGACCGGTATAGCCATTAGTGAGGTCGTCAAACCCGATGACACGGTGCTTGCCGGCATAGCTTACGAGCTCAACTTCTTTTTCTTCACCCG
>CAYTOR010000035.1:0-18211 GCA_964439505.1 uncultured Sangeribacter sp. | reverse complement strand
GGTTCGAAACGAACGGCTGTGGTAGCCGGGATATTCAGGTGATAACCGAACGCTTTCGGACGGTCGAATTCCATATAGCGGTTCACTTCAAAGAAATGGAAGTGAGAACCGATCTGAACCGGGCGGTCACCGGTATTGCGAACTTTCAAAGTTACTGTCCTGCGATCAGTATTGTATTCGATAGGCTGGTCATCAAGGATGACTCCTCCTACGGGTACGTATTCAGCGGGTTCATAACCCGGAGTCTTCGGGTAAGCGATATCGGGAGCGCCGGTATATACGCCATTGGGAGTGGAGTATCCGTCTTTGGCGAAGTCGGGCATAGGAATGTCAGGAATCGGCGGCATGGGCTTAGTCTCCGAAGCTGACTGCGAATTGGGATTTTGTGTTTGTGCCATAGTTATGAGTTTTTGTTAATTGGCCCGCTACGCCTTAGCGGATAGGATTGTGGATAGATACCAGACGGCTGCCGTCAGTGAACACTGCCTCTACCTGAAGAAGATTAATCATATCGGCTACTCCGTCCATGACTTGTTCTTTGGTCAGGACCTGGGTCGCATCGTGCATTACCTCTTCTACTGTCTTGCCTTCACGAGCACCCTCAAGAGCGCAGCTCGTGATATAAGCCACGGACTCCGGGTAATTAAGTTTCAGACCTTTTTTAAGGCGGCGTTCGGCAATCAGCCCTACGCAAAGCAGAGTCAGTTTGTCTTGCTCTTTTGGTGTAAAATGCATGCCATTTAGTTTTTATGGTGAAACAATTTTTTCTTTTTATTTCGCGGGTCTTAAATACAGGAGAGGAAAGATTGGGGATCAAGAACTGTAATCTTGAAAACAACCGCTCAAATATATAACATGAGCTTGAAAAAGATAGTTCAAGCTCACGTTGATATATTTATATGTTATTGAGCATATTTTTGCGAGCCATTTTCTTTATTGACGTTATTCGCTTCTTTAGTGGCTGCCGCTGTAATCTTTGCTGCATCCTGCTCAATGGTCTTCGTATCTGCGTTGACTGTGGCTTCTGCGGCTTCCGTCTCCGGCAGGAAATTTCCTTGGCCCATTATCTGACCTCGCTTGTTCATGGTCTGGATCACGTTAGTGATATATACCGTAAAGATAGGGAAGAGCATCATACCCAAAGCTGCGAGAATAACCGACAGGACCCTCCCGACCGGCGTCACGGCAATGATATTGGAACCTACCGTAGTCATATCCATCGCGGCCCACCAAAGAGCATCATCGTATGTATTTACAAGAGAATTGACATGTACTTCGAAGATGAAGAATACTACACTCGAAAAGTACAGAGTGGCTATCAGGGTGAGAAGGTATGATACGAAAAGGCCGGTAGCCCGGTTCGTCGTCAACCATCCAACCACAAGTACAAGTGCGTAGCCACCTCTTACAAGGGGAATATACCGGATCAGATACTCTACTTTAGGAGAGAATGTCCATCCGAAATATTGAATTATCGTCCAATAGGGTATAGCGACCAGGAAGAAGACAAAGTGAGTGATCAGATAGTGCCATTTCTTTTCCGCCAGAATCCATTCGAAGAAAAAGTCGAAGAGAAACAGGACACAGATCCAGAACTGAACCTCCATGAAACGGGGCTCTTTATAAAAGGCGATATTTTTGAATGTATCGATCGAAATGGAAACGATCAGGAAGAGCGAGAGAAGAAGGACCATTATATGGAGGCAATAATATAGGACTTTCCTCCTATGGGTCTCCTGGGGTGTATAAATGTGATGTTTCATAGTGGTAATATAGTTTATAGTGTCATCTTTATAACTTAGGGCCGGACGGCAAAGTTCAAATTTTCTTTTGAAATTCCTAAAAGTTCCTGAATCCCTCGGTCCGAAAGGATCTTTTCCGTCTCCCCGTCTGCAATTACGCAGCCGTCATCTATGACAATGACTCTTCCGCATAATTCCATGACAAGGGAGAGATCATGAGTAGCGATAAGCTGGGTATGGGAGAAAGTCTTCAGTAAGTCGATCAGGTCACGCCGGCCCCTGAAATCGAGATTGGAGGTTGGTTCGTCGAGCACCAATACGGAAGGCATCATGGCTAAGACCCCGGCCAGGGCTATCCGGCGTTTCTGACCTCCGGACAAGCGCATGGGACTGCGTTTGCGCAGATGCTCGGCCCCGACGGCCCTGAGAGCCTCGACAACCCTGCGCTCCGTCTCCTCATCCGGCAGATTCATATTCATAGGGCCGAACGCCACGTCTTCTTCTACGGTCGGCATGAACAATTGATCATCGGAATCCTGAAACACCATCCCCACACTTCTCCTTATGTCCGGAAGGGTTTTCTTAGTCACCGGAACGCCCCCGATATTAACCTCTCCTGTTGAAGGAAGAAATAACCCGTTGGTCAGGAGCAGTAGAGTGGACTTGCCAGCCCCGTTGTGTCCCAACAGAGCTACGCGCTCCCCGTGAGTAATATGAAAACTCACTCTCTTCAAAGCTTCATACCCGTCAGGGTAAGTATAACTGACATCGCTGAATTTTATATAATGATGACTCATGCTATTTTATAAAGAGGCTTGATAAGTTAAAGATACGCAGCAAAGGGATGACAATAAGCCAAAAGAGAAGATATAATATGCTTCTGCCGGAAAGTTCCGTCTTCCCGTAACGGTAGATCGGCAACCGGCCGTTGAAGCCTCTGGCCTCCATTGCCCGGGCAATTCGCTCGGAGCGGTCAACCGCCCGAAGGAAAAGCTGTCCGGTCATGATCCCCCAAAGTTTTATCGGGTATTTCTTTCTTCCGTATCCTCTCGCCTCCCTGGCCCGTTTCATAGTTATGGCCTCTTCTATCAGAAGCATCATATATCGGTAGACGAACTGAAGTTGCTCGGTAAGAAAGCGAGGGACGCCAAGACGCGACAGACCGCGGCACAATCCTAAAAAACCATCGCTCTCAATTAATATAAGACAGGCCTGCATGGCCAGCAGACCGCGGATTATTATCGAGATGAAACTGATCCATCCTTCGCTTACGCTTATCCCTACGACCGCCATCACTGGAGTTCTGTCGTAGACCGGATTGAAGATACCTATGAAAAATACTATGGGTAATACGATTAGAGACCGAAGGAATATCTTTCCGTAGCTTAGTCCTAACCAGGCAGAGGCGAGGATGGGATACAAAGCCATCCATATCAGCATTGACAGCTGACCGACTGGGACCGAAAGCATAAAGCAGAGATAGAAAACCGTTACGATTACTCCAATTCTCGAATCAAGCAGAGGAGACCCGGATGAACGGATCTCCATCTGTTGAAGTATGAATAATGCTTTCTCTAATTTCGACATTATCAGAAGTAATTCGGATTCTCTTTTTGTGTGGACGTAATTAATCGCGTTCCTACCGGATTTCGGAATCTTTCGAATGGCTATTCTTTTTTCTTATACGCCTGCGTTACGGTCGCGTGGCGCCGTTTGCGGGTCAGCAGAGCGGTGATGCTCCATACGAGGATCACTACCATCAACGCACCTATAATGCCCGAAAGATTATTATCGTAATCCGGCATTACGGATGTCGCATGTTGGACTTTTTCGATAGTTGTTACAACTGCTCCCGCTGAAGTTTCAAGTTCAGGAGACCCGGTAAGTTTCTGAATGCTCCATTCCAGACCGTCAGGGTATTCGGATGCAAAGAATGCCAGACCACCACCGATGATTACGGTAGCGACGCCGAACCAAATCAATACTTTCTTTAAACTTTGCCCTGCTGCCGGTTTTGAATGGTTAATGGCTAAAAGGTCCGGTCTGGATC
The DNA here is from genome assembly GCA_964439505.1 of uncultured Sangeribacter sp. Taxonomy (GTDB): domain Bacteria; phylum Bacteroidota; class Bacteroidia; order Bacteroidales; family Muribaculaceae; genus Lepagella. The sequence goes on along the minus strand of CAYTOR010000035.1, from coordinate 14,419 downwards.
TAACTACGAATACAAGTATAGCTGAGGTCGCAAGTCCTTCTCCTATGCCTATAGCGAGATGAATTCCTGTCATGACCGCCAAAAAAGTCTTCGCAGGAAGAGCCGTTATCCCGGATAACAAGGTTTCGATGACGACACCGCAAGCTCCTAATTCCAGTCCTGCCACGCAAGCAAGCAGCGACGCGGCAGTAAGCATCCCGACAGATTGGGAAGATTTTACCATAGGCCGGAAAATTAAAGGATAGGCCACGAGCGTACTCATAGCCGCCATATTGAGGATATTGCACCCTAATGCCATCAGACCTCCGTCCGCAAAAATCAGACATTGGATAATCAAAACCGATGATAGAGTGAGAAAAGCTGCCCAAGGGCCTAAAAAAGCCGCCAGAAGGACCCCTCCTATTATATGACCGGAACTACCGGTGCCGGGAATGGTAAAATTTATCATCTGGGCAGCAAAAACGAACGCCCCCAGCACTCCCATCAGGGGTACTATCCTGACATTCGTTCCCTTCTCTTTATTCACTTTGTAGCCGGCAATTCCCAAAAGTGCCGCCGCTGCAATTCCTGCAGTCAGCGCTACCGGAGAACTAACCAAGGCATCAGCCATGTGCATAGTAGTATCTTTTTAGTATTATGAAAAAAGGGAAAAGTCTTCCCCCAAAAAAAGATTATTGGATTCTGTTAATTTGCATTATAGGGGACATAATGGTAACCCAAAGCGTTCAGTTCCAACGCCATTCCGGCAAGATAGAGTTCATGAAGGGCAGCCCTGTATGCCTCTACGGCCTCGGCCGTACCTGATTCAAAGTGAGCGTGATTAAGCGCACTGAGGGTTCTCGCAGCACATTCTCCCACTTTCGAATTGATTTTTTCTGCCTGCTCCTTATCATACCCCAGTACGTCTTCAAGGATGTAATCATCCATATTATCGAAGCCCTTTGCGTCACGCAATGAAACATACAGGGTCTCTCCGCTTTCCTTCCCATACTTTTCCCAATCGAAATCCCAGAATTTAGCGAGGGCCATGCCGATAAACATCACCCAACCGAGCGAAACCATCGGATAATCCTGAAACTCTTTAGCCCCGTCAGGGAAGTAAGCCTGCTCGATCGAAGGCCATTTCTCCTCAACGTCGATACATTCGGGAAATTTTTCGTCAGTAAGACCTTCAGCTTTAAGATAAGCATGAAGGTCATTATGCAGATGCTCTTTAAATTGCTTGATATCCATAAGAATAACTATAAATTAAATTCAGACTATAGAGAGAGTAGGGAAAATCCACCCTCCATGTATAATTTTTCAACGCTAAGAGTCCCCAAAAAGTTGATGATACCGAGTGGATAAAACCTACAGACCAAAAAAATTGTTAATAATGATAAAAAGAATTTATCAAGCCAATTTTACTATTAACTAAATATTTTTGACTTATGGGAAACACAGTAACCAACACTGCAACCCCTGCGTGGAAAGAATTTCCGCGCACTGTCCTCCGAGGCGTCGGACAGGTAATGTTCCAAGACAGTATGTGGACCGGCCTGCTGTTTTTTATTGGCATATTCTGGGGCGCTTATCAAGAGGGGTTCGGAATAGTGGCATGGGGAGCCTTGGTCGGAGTAGTAGTCTCGACCTTAACAGGCTATCTTTTAAAACTACCTGATGATAATGGTGCGCAAGGACTATGGGGATTCAACGGAGTGTTGGTAGGATGTGCGTTCCCGACTTTCATGGGAAATACAGTCTGGATGTGGATAGCCCTGATCCTATGTGCGGCAATGACTACCTGGGTTAGGACAGGTCTGAACAATATATTCGGCAAATGGGGAGTTTCCTCTTTCACTTTCCCGTTCGTACTTTCGACTTGGTTCTTCCTCTTGGCGGCTCGCGTGATGCATGGGATGCCCCCGGCATACGAAGCTACCGCCGCCTTCCCGTCGGAGGTCGTAGGCCACCTCAATATGGGATTCGGAGACCTGGTGGTCTATTGGCTGAAGGGCATCGGTCAGGTATTCCTAATTAACAGTTGGGTTACCGGGATATGCTTCCTGGTAGGTCTGGCACTTTGCTCCTGGAGAGCGGCCCTTTGGGCGGCTATCGCTTCCGCTCTGTCACTTTTTACCGCTATTGTTTGGCAGGCTCCCGCAGCTGATGTCGCTGAAGGTCTTTACGGATTTTCTGCCGTTCTGACAGGTATAGCTCTTGGCGCAACCTTCTGTCGCTCCAACGACTGGCGCACCTGGATATGGGCAGTCCTCGGCATCGAAGCTACCGTCTTCATTCAGGCAGGTATGAACGCCGCGTTCGCCCCCCTCGGACTCGCTACTTTGACCGGTCCCTTCTGTATCGGCACATGGCTGTTCCTTATCCCCGGCTACAAAATGTTTGCACCTAAACAATAGATCAAATGGCTCAACAGACTCAGTTGACAATAGCTAATTCGCCATTGACATGGAGACATTGGTGGATAACTTTCGTCACTTCCCTCGGTCAACTTGTCGGTACGGCGGTCGCTACGATTGCCGGAGTAATCATTCCGATGCTGGTCATTGTGCGCGACAATCATCTCTCCTCATTCATGCAGGGATTGATAGGCTCGGCAGATCTGATCGGGATAATGATAGGGTCGGTCGTATTCGGTAAACTAAGTGATAAATATGGATATCTACCATTTTTCAGGTTAACTCCGGTGATGATCTTAGGGTTTTCCCTTTTAGCAATCTATGTCCCGACAGTGACGGTGCTTGTGATAAGCCTGTTTATGATCGGTTTTGCCATAGGTGGGGAATATAGCCTTGATTCAGATTATGAATCCGTTCTGATGCCCGACAAATGGAAACTGGTAATGCTTGGAGCCGTAAAGACCGGGGCTGCCTTCGGTAATATTTTGGCCGCCGGACTCTGTTTCTGGCTCGTGATGATGTGGCAGGAAGCAGCCAAATGGCCGGATCTGATGTGGATCGTAGCCTGCATCGGTGCGCTGATGTTGGTGACGCGTATCTATTTCTTCGAGTCACCCAAATGGCTACTTGATCATGGACAGCCGGAGAAAGCGGAAAAGGCCTTACATAAATTCCTTGGACCGAAAGTCTCCATACCGGAGGAGATGATAGAATCCACAAAACTTCAATCCAAACAACCGCCTGCAGAGAGTGATACATTGTCATTCTTTCAATTCTGTAAAAAGAATTGGAATCAAGTGGTGCTCAGTGGTATTCCATGGGCATGTGAGGGACTTGGAGTTTATGGAATCGGCGTCTTCATCCCGATTTTGGTAATGGCCTTAGGCATAGAGCACAAATATGCTGATGCCAGCCAGATCATGAGCGTGGCGCAATCAGTGAAGTCTACGCTATGGATATCACTTCTCATTTTACCGGGCTTTGTAATTGGATTATGGTTGGCCCAGAAGAAGGTGAAAGAAGTCGCGCTGCAGACATGGAGTTTCTGGGCTTGCGCTCTGTCCTTAATATTGCTTTTATTCTCCTACTGGTTGAAGTGGCCAAGCTGGATCTCCCTGGTCGCTTTCATGGCCTTCGAACTCTTCCTCAATATCGGTCCACACCTGGTCACATATCTCTTACCTCCGAAAATATATCCGATTGAAGTAAGAGGACAGGGCACCGGGATTGCCGCAGCTATCGGCAAGCTCGGAGCGACTTTAGCCGTATTCCTGATACCCGTCCTGCTTAAGGCCGGTGGAGGCATTCTCGTCCTCGGAGTATCCGCAGCCGTCATGGCTATCGGAGCCATAGTCACCAACCTCTACGGCCGCCGGGTCTTCCCCGACCATAACGTATAAACTCCGGTTCTCCTTTATCCATTTATTATTTTAGGACGTTATGCCAATCCCAATTATATCAATTTGAGATAGCTGAATAATTTGTGAGATTCGACGTAAACTATTAAATTTGCGTCGAATCTCTTTTTATTTTTTGATATGGAAAATCTGGGAATCGGATACTCTCTTCAGAACGGGAAGTATACGATTGAAAAAATTCTTGGGCAGGGGGGATTTGGAATCACATACCTCGTTGGTCATCAATATCTCGATTCGCATTACGCAATCAAGGAATTCTTTCCTCAGGATTATTGCATGCGTGAGGGCGATACATCCAGTCTGTCGGTAATAACGCAGACTCAGACTGCTTTGGTCGATCAGTTGCGCAAACGCTTTCTTTCGGAAGCAAGAAATATGGCGGCGCTCAACCATCCGGGTATAATTAAGATCCACGACGTATTCGAAGAAAACGGTACTGCCTATTTCGTGATGGACTTCATCGATGGCGATACGCTTGAGAGTCTGGTCACTCGAAAAGGACCTCTTCCCGAAAATGAGGCCGTCGACCTTATTATCAAAGTCGCCGAGGCGCTGGAGTTCATTCATAAGAAAAAAATGGCTCACTATGACGTCAAACCGGCTAATATCATGTTGCGCCGTTCGGACGGTCAACCGATATTGATTGACTTCGGACTGTCAAAGCAATTCAATGATAACGGCGATGCAAAATCAAAACTTCTCGTCGGCGTGAGCCATGGATTCTCTCCCTTGGAGCAATATTATGAAGGAGGAATAACGGGATTTTCTCCGAAAACCGATATCTACGCTCTTGCCGCCACTCTCTATTATCTATTGACCTCCCGGATTCCTCCGGAAGCACCTCGTCTCGGAGGAAAACTTATAGAAGTTCCCGTCAATATCTCAAAGCCGGTAGCCGATACAATAAAATGGGCTATGAATTCCGATCTGACCCAACGATGCCCGGATATAAATTCTTTTATCAACGGATTGAGGGGGAATAAAACTGAACTGGCCTTTAATAAACCTTCGAGGTCATCTAACCATATTGCTCCGCCCACTCCGCCGAAGCGTCCGTCGGTCAAAAAAACCTCTTTATCCGCTCCTCCGGATAATCATGTTTCCACTCAAACCGCATCAATTCCTGAGAGCAATGAGAAAAAGAAACGACTTCCCGTATGGCTTATCGTTTTACTTTCCGCTGTCGGGACTATAGTAATCCTTCTCGTCATATTGGCTTGTCTGCCGGATAAACCGGAATCCACTGTTTATCCTGACGAGGCGGAAGAGATGACAGATGACGCGGAGATGGACGAAGATTATGAGGAAGTCATAGAGATTCCGGCCAATGCCTTAGATATGACCGGCACAATCGGCGGAAAGGATATTATCCTATGGCTCCAAATCACTGTAACGGGAAACACTAATAATGAGGTAATCGGGGAATACCGATATACTTCCGATCCAAAGAATGTGTACCGTGTACGAGGAGTGCAAGAACCCAACGGATTAATACGCTGGGATGCTATCGACAATTCCGAACGTGCTGTCGAGCGGGTAAGATGCTACATAAACTCCGGGCAGCTCGACGGCCAATGTTATGATCTCATAGATAAATCCTCTATCACCAGTATCAAAGCAAAAGTCCGCTGACCATATCCCAAGCGAAGGGTGAGTGTCCTTGCCGGAATAAGATACCGAAATAACAAGCAAAATTCGGCATAAAATAACTACGGCCCCTTTCACAAGGGGCCGTAGCGTTGTTTTCCATAATACTTAACTTTTCAACTAACCTAACATCATGAAACGATTTTTCTACTTCTTTCACTAATAAAACATCCCTACCAAGAATAAGGTTTAGAATGGATTGATTTTTTTGCTTTAAAATATGTTAAAAAATTTTCGCTTCCTCTTTATCAGTTATCTTCCCTCTTTTTATCAGTTATCTTCCCTCTTTTTTATCAGTTATCTTCCCTCTTCCAACATAAAAAGCGGACGCTCCGTCGAGCGTCCGCTTTTTATGTTGAGTAGCTTTAGGCTATGTTGGGTAGGATAATCATGGGATCAGATGTTGTCGGAGATGGCCGGAGTTTCCTGAACCTTCATGTCGTCGGGACTCTGCTTGCCTTCCTTTATGATGAAGACGCAGAGCGAACCGAGGGCGATTGCTACGCCGGCTACGATCATCATCTCGTTCTCAGGTGCAACTTGACCCGGAGTCGAAAGGAGTGAAAGAATCCAACCTCCGACAAGAGCGGCGATAATCTGCGGCAGACAGATAGTACAGTTGAAGAGTCCCAGATAGGTGCCGATATTTCCACCCTTAAGTGAGTTGGTAAGGATTGTAAACGGCCATGCGAGCATTGCGGCCCATGCGCAACCGATAAGGATAAAGCTGACAAAAAGTAAGTAGGGATCTTTGAAAATACCCAAGGTCACGAATCCTACAGCGCCCAAAATAAGGGACAGGAAGTAGGAGAATTTACGGCTCTTAAAGCGGGGGAGAACCACTGCCCAAAGCACTGACGCCAACGCTTGAATCGCATAGAGCAGACCTACCCAGTTGCCGGCTTCGTTATACTGCGGTGAAGCGGAGTTAAGCACAGTGCGGGTGCTCAGAGCGAGTTTGGAAGCATCGTCAATTGTAAATTCTTTGGCATCCTCTATGACAGTCTGGCCGTCAGAGTCTACTGAGTATATGGCTGCGGAAGTAAGAGTGGCCGGGCCGGAAAGACGGGATAGATAGTCCACAACTTTCACGTCCTTAGTATCAGACACCTCAATTCCGTCGACACTGAGTGAAGATATGCCATTGAGAGTATTCGAGAAAGCAACTTTCGGATACCCTGCTTCATTAAGGACAAGGTGATGATCTTTTACTATAGTATCATTGCCGTTGATGACGACATTTGTAGCGGGATAGAATGTCTCGCCGGCCTCGACGCCTTCGGCGAGAAGAGTGCCGTGGGCGAGGATAAGCTGATTATTATAGTCTTCGTTTGAAAGAAGAATATTCTTGCCTGAAATAGCAGTATTTCCATCGGAAAGGGCAGTTACGCTCTCTACGATCGGAGTCTTAAACGCATTGAGAGCGACGGTATTGGTTGCGTATGTCCAGAGGAAAAGGAAAGCAAACCAGCAGAAGAACTGCACGAGTCCCACGGTCCAGAAAGTAGTCGGGGCATTAACCAGAAGTTTGAAAAGATTCGGGCTCTTTTTATCTTCCTTTTTTTCGGGGCCACCGTTATATTCAGCGTAGACATGAGGAGGCCACTCTTTGATTTTGACAAGAGAGTATATGACGCATATTCCCAAGATGATCGCACCGATATAGAAGGCCCAGATTACTGTCTGGGGCACCTCTCCGGTAGGAGCGGTGTTCGCCAGGCCGATAATGCCGAAGATCAAGGGAAGCAGAAAACCGACCACAGATCCTGCGTTGCAAAGCAGAGACTGGATACTGTAGGCCTGACCTTTCTGTTTTTCATTGACCATGTCGCCGACAAGCATCTTGAAGGGCTGCATAGCCATGTTGATGGAAGTGTCGAGAAGCATCAGGGCGATCAGACCGAAGATGATCGCATCCTGCACGGAGAAATGGAAACTACCGGAATTCGGCAGAAGACACATAACGATGATGGCTACGAGCGCACCGAAAATCAGATAGGGGAGACGGCGCCCAAAGCGTGTCCACGTACGGTCGGAGAACATGCCGACCAAAGGCTGAACGATCAGACCCATCAAAGGAGGAAGAATCCAGAAATAGGAGAGATCATGAGGATCCGCACCGATTGTGGTGAAGATTCGCGACACGTTGGCACTTTGCAACGCGTAAGCAATCTGGACACCAAAGAATCCGAAACTCAGATTCCATAATTTCCAGAAGCTCAAATCCGGTTTTGTTTTCATGAGAGTTATATGAAGTTAGTTTTATTGATTTTAAAGTTATTGTTATGGGGAAGAGTCTGCAAAAAACTGAGAAGTCTGAAATTGCCTTAGAATTACGTTTTTCGATCTTTGTCAATCCGTAAGCCCTCGAGACATTACTCAACGCCAAATAACGGAGTGGGCTCGGGCTTACCTATCTGATCGTATAGCCAGGTAATCTCCTGCGCCCAAATAAGTTCGTCGGGGGTCTCCAGTATCAATGGAATATTATCAAATCTCGGATCATTAACAAGACGATGGAAAAAAGCGGGTCCAAGAGTCCCTCGGCCTATCAGTTCATGGCGGTCAATATGGGAGCCGAGGTCGCGCTTGTCGTCGTTAAGATGCATGCCCCGCAAATACCCCAAGCCTATGATGTCGTCGAAATCCTTCCAAGTCTTTTCGTATCCATCCTCCGACCGGAGATCATAACCTGCAGAAAAAGTATGGCAGGTATCAACGCAAACTCCTACCCGGGCCTTATCTTCGACCTTATCTATAATATGGGCAACGTGAGCGAAATCCCATCCGAGGTTTGATCCCTGTCCTGCGGTAGTTTCAATGACCGCTGTCACTCCGTTGGTTTTCTCAAGAGTGAGATTTATAGATTCAGCAATCCGGTCAAGACATTCTTCTACGCTCAATTCGTTGAGATGACTCCCGGGGTGGAAGTTGAGCATGGTCAGGCCCAATTCCTCGCATCTATGAATTTCATCGAGGAAGGATTTCCGAGACATTGCGAGTTTCTTGGAATCCGGAGAACCGAGATTTATCAAGAAATTGTCATGCGGAAGAATTACGTCCGGAGTATATCCGAACTCCAGACAACGCTCCTTAAATAACTGAGCTTCTTCTTCGGGGATAGCCTTAGAATTCCATCGCGAAGGATTACCGGTAAAGAGTGCGAATGCCTTTGCGCCTATGAAATTGGCGTTCAATGGCGCAGAAGCGACACCACCGTTGACACTGACATGAGCTCCGATATATTTCATGTAAGAACGAATTGCTGTTAATGGGTTAAAGCCTGAGAAGAGAAGAGAGAGAAGAGAAGAAAGAAAGGGAGAGAAGAGAAGAGAAGATAAGAAAGGGAGAAGAGGAGAAAGGGAGAAGAGGAGAAAGGGAGAAGAGGAGAAAGGGAGAAGAGGAGAAAGGGAGAGAAGAGAAGAAAGGGAGAGAAGAGATGAAAGGGAGAAGAGGAGAAAGGGAGAGGAGGAGAGAAGAAAAGAGAGAAGAGGAAATGAAGGCATGCTTAAGGCTGCCGGCTACCGGCCGCCGCTCTGTTGAAAAGCGCGCCTCTGTCAGCTAATGGGATTTGCATCTGCATAGCGGTTTGTCGGCCATAAGGCCGGTGACCCGGACAGCAGAGCCTTAGCCACTTGCAAATTTACAATTTTTTTAGGGAAATACCAAATTTGTCTTATTCAAAAAGACGGCGGAAACATTCTTCAACTTTTACGACCTCAATGATTTCTATATTGAAATTGCTCTTGATTCCCTTAAGATTACCTTTGGGCACGAAAACTCTTTTGAAGCCTAACTTCTCTACCTCGGCTACCCGCTGGTCAATTCTCGTCACGGTCCGGATTTCGCCCGACAGACCAACTTCGCCGATGAAGGCTGTGGTACGCGGGATAGAAACATCAAAATTACTTGACATGACCGCAGCTACCACCGCTAAATCTATTGCAGGATCCTGTATCTTCATTCCCCCGGCAATATTCAGGAATACGTCTTTCTGACCTAATCTGAACCGCGCTCTCTTTTCCAGCACCGCCAGCAGCATATTAAGTCGGCGCTGGTCGAATCCGGTGACGGAACGTTGCGGGGTACCGTAGGCCGCAGTCGAGACCAAAGCCTGAATCTCGACCAGGAATGGGCGCACACCTTCGGTCGTAACCCCTATGGTGATACCGCTCATCTCTTCATCCCGGTTCTCGGACAAAAGCATCTCCGAGGGATTCACGATCTCCTTCAGCCCCCGGTCTACCATCTCATAAATACCGATTTCATTTGTGGAGCCAAAACGATTCTTTATAACGCGGACTATCCTGTAAAGATATTGTCTGTCGCCCTCAAACTGAAGGACTGTATCTACTATATGTTCAAGCACCTTAGGCCCCGCTATTGCCCCGTCTTTGTTGATGTGGCCTACCAGAATGACCGGGACACCGCTCTCTTTTGCATATCTTAGCAACGAGACTGCACATTCACGTACCTGACTCACACTCCCCGCCGCCGATTCAATATCATTGGAAGCGATCGTCTGGATTGAATCGATGACTATAAGTTGAGGATTAACGTTTTCTATCTGGGTAAAAATCGCATCAAGGGAAGTCTCACAAAGAATAAAGGTATTGTCGGCGATCTTGCCGATTCTGTCTGCCCTTAATTTGAGTTGTGTAGCACTTTCCTCACCCGAGACGTACAGTATAGTCTTATTCCTTATCGACAAAATATTCTGTAAAAGAAGAGTAGATTTGCCTATGCCCGGTTCGCCCCCGATCAGCGTCAGACTCCCCATGACCAGACCTCCTCCCAATACTCGGTTGAGTTCTTTGGATGGCAATTTCATCCTGACTTCTTCCTGGCTGTCGATTTCAGAAATTCTTACCGGCTTGCTGCTCGCGACCAGTCCTCGGCGTTTTTCTCCTTTGGAAGGTTTTGCGGCTACGCGCTCTTCTACAAATGTATTCCATTCGCCGCATGAAGGACACTTACCAAGCCATTTGGGCGATTCGTAGCCGCAGTTTGAGCAGAAATATACTGATTTAGTCTTCATTTAATTCTCCGTTTAAAACCTTATGCTTGTTATGCTTTTAGGTTATCTTCTGAATTCCGAAAGAGTGATGGCAGTAGCTATCGCTACATTAAGGGATTCCGAATGATCGTGTGGATTATAGGGAGGAATGGTCAAGGGCAGAGAGATTCTATTCCTTAACGTTTCAGAAATTCCGTTACCTTCATTGCCCATCACTATGAATCCATCCGATGGTAGGGGAGTCTCATATATATTTTTTCCCTCTAACAATAACCCTATCAGGGGAAGTTCGGAATTTGCCTCCGCAAGTTTCTCAAGGTCGACGTAATCAACCCGAACTTTTGCCAACGAACCCATTGTGGACTGCACAACCTTCGGATTATAGAGGTCGACTGTATCTTTTGAAGCGAAAATTCTTCGGATACCAAACCAATGGGCCGTACGCACGATAGTACCTAAATTCCCGGGATCCTGAATGCCGTCAAGCATCAGATACAAATCCTGAGGCAGGGGAGAGGAGAGAATTTCGGATTCGGGTTGACTTTCCGGCAAACGGCAAACGGCAATTATCCCCGGAGGAGCCGACATTGAAGAAATTTCCTTCATATCGGATAGGGAGGCCTCATAGACCGGAATAGAGCCATGGCTTATATCCTTGAGAACCATTTTAAGCGCTTCGACTTCCTCTTGAATCGCAACAATATATTCCGGGAGCAATGAACTATAATTCATTTCGGTAATTCTCTCGGAATTCATTTGAAGGAGATCCATTACGCTTTTCCTCCCTTCCACCATAAAAAGACCGGCTTTTTCCCGGAATTTTTTGGTGCCGAGTCGTGAAAGAATCTGTCTGCGGGTCTTTGAAAGTCTTTCTTCCATATTATTGATGATTTGTGCTTACCGGTGCTCAATCTAAAATAATAGACTCATAGCCACGGATTCAATCAACAAATATACAAAAAACTCCTCAACTTTGGAAATTTTTCACTAATTTTGCGTTGATTAGCCAAAAATGTTGAGCAAAATATTGACATATCCTCCATTTCGTACTCTCCGCGTAGCAGCGCTGGGGGGAGTAGTCGCTTGTTGCTGTCTATTCCCTTCTCTGTCGTCCGCGCAGGTAAACGCAGAGCAAGTGATGAATATCGGTCGGAATGTCATGTCGATGGAAGACTATCTCCTTGCCATTCAATATTTCAACATGGCTATTAAGGCTAAACCTTATCTCGCTGACGCTTATTATCTGAGGGGGCTTGCCAAGCTCCAGTTGGATGATTTCGATGGAGCGATTGCGGATTGCACTACCGCTATATCACGCAATAAATTTAAGACGGAAGCCTACAAAGTAAGAGGGTTCGCACTTCAGCGTACAGGCCGGGACTCCATTGCAGTGGAAGATTATAAGATAGGTCTTGAGTATAACCCTGACGACAAGTACTTTCTTTATTACAAGGGAATTGCTGAAACCGAACTAAAACGCTACGGGCAGGCTGATTCAACATTCATGCGTCTGCTTCGCCGCTATCCCCGTTTTGATGATGGCTATGTTGCCCGCGGCAGAATGAACCTGCTCAAAGGGGATACCGTTTCTGCCATGCAGGATCTCGACAAAGCATTGTCCTTCTCCGTCACCAATCCCGGAGTCTATCTGATGAAGGCTGAGATGCTGACCAAGCGCTCTCAATGGGAAGACGCCGCGAAGGCAATGGATGAAGCGATACGCCTGCTACCCGAAGAGATTGATCTATATATAAATCGCGCTTACATCCGCTATAATCTCCATAACTTCTATGGAGCCATGGCTGATTACGACTATGCCTTGACACTTCAGCCGCTGAATGAAACGGCTCTATTCAACCGGGCATTACTCAGAATGGAGGTCAAAGCCCTTTCAGATGCAGCCTCCGACCTGACAACCCTTCTGAAGATAAATCCAAAGAACTTCTATGCGATCTATAACCGTGCCCTGATTTATCTTGAAATCAAGGATTATCGGAAAGCCTATAACGATTTCCTCGAAATATCCAGACAATATCCAAGGTTTTATCCGGCCTATTACGGCATGGCCGAATGTCAGCAGAATTTCGGCAACGTCAGGGAAATGTTGGCCAATATCAAAAAGGCAGACCAGATGGTTGCTAACTATGTCGATAATCCCAAGCGCAACCCACTTGACCGACCTACGATTCAGGCCGGGAAATCGCGTTCGGCCTCCGGCAAAGATTCTTCCGGGAAATCGGAGGAGGAAGAATTTATGGAGAAATTCAACCGCCTTGTGACTTCAGAAGCGGCGGAATCTCCGGATCTGGCTTTTAATGAGAAAATCAAGGGGAGGGTTCAGGATCGGGATATCAACATTGTTCCTCAGGAAATCTTCGCATTGACCTTCACAGCACCCGAGAGAAGTCTCCGCAATCTTTCCAACTTCTTTAGAAACCTGGACATGCTCAACCGACGCCAGTATATCTCCCGCAAGATTTACTTAAGCGAAGGTTTGCCGGCAACTTCCGACAGAGACATCCTCGGACAGAACTTTGCCATCGAGGATGAATTCACATCCTCCATCGTCGGAGCCGACTCTCCGCGCCCTGTAGATTTCTTTGCCAGAGGCGTTACCCGGACGATACTGAAGAATTACGACGGAGCGATCGCGGACCTGACAAGAGCCATCGAGACAACGGATGACTTTGGCACGGCCTTGTTCGCCAGAGCGGTGGCATATACTTATAAAGGTCTTTCAGAACATCCTTCAGCCACTTCGGCTCAGACGCAATCCTCTCTGATCAAAGGTTCAGGAAGCGGCAGCCCCTCCGAAACGGAGGCAGCCACCCAACTCCGTAACATGGATTATCAGTTGGCAATGAACGATCTGGACGCCTTGCTTGCGCAGGATCCTTCGATGCTCTATGGATGGTACAACAAAGGTTATATTTATTACCTGATCGGAGACTATACTTCCGCAATCCTTGCGTTCAGCAAGGCTTTGGAAATAGATTCCGAATTAGGTCAGGGATATTTCAACAGGGGATTGGCCTATCTTCAGCAGGGCAACCGACAGGCGGCCTTCTCTGACTTATCCAAGGCAGGAGAACTTGGAGTTCTTCAAGCCTACAACATTCTTAAGCGGCTTCAGTAATAATTTTTCGTTAAGAATTTTGCATAACTCCCGAAAAATTAGTATATTTGCATAGTATTTATGGGCCATAAAGACCTTCGGGTTCCCTTATGGCCAATCAACTTACGCATATCATATTAACTATCAAATGATTGACATAAAATTTCCGGACGGCAGTGTGCGCCAATACGAGTCAGGCGTGACTCCTTTTCAGATAGCGGAAAGTATCAGCCCCCGCTTTGCGGCTGACGTGCTGGCTGCCAAAGTGAATGGTGAAGAATGGGATATTTCACGCCCCATCGCCACTGACGCAGAAATCCAACTTTTCAAATGGGATGATCCCGAAGGCAAGCACGCCTTCTGGCACTCCTCGGCTCACCTCCTCGCCGAAGCTCTTCAGGAACTTTATCCCGGAGTTAAATTCGGAATAGGTCCGGCAATCGAAAACGGTTTTTATTACGACATCGATCCCGGCGAGCACAAGATCACGGCGGAGGATTTCCCCAAGATTGAAAAGAAGATGCAGGAGCTCGTAAGCCGCAAGGAGGCTATCGTGCGTAGCGACATTTCCAAGCAGGACGCACTTAAAATGTTTGGCGACCGCGGTGAGACTTATAAATGCGAACTGATCTCCGAGCTCGAAGACGGGCACATCACTACATATACCCAGGGGGCATTCACCGATCTTTGCCGCGGGCCGCACCTTCCGACTACGGCTCCGATAAAGGCCGTGAAGATCCTGTCGCTCGCCGGTGCATATTGGCGCGGCGATGAGAAAAGAGATCAGCTGCTGCGCGTCTACGGCATCACATTCCCCAAGAAA
>CAYTOR010000034.1:0-18823 GCA_964439505.1 uncultured Sangeribacter sp. | reverse complement strand
AGGAGGTTTTCTTCAAACAAATCGATAATTTTGCAGTTGCCAGTTGAGAGTAGGATTATAATAAAATGCGAAGTTTTGAAATTTTTATTGACCTTCCATGATGGTCCTTTGCAGAAAAATGCTTAACTTTACATATGGTATCCTTATTTCTTGAAGGGAGATAAGGATATGACCATTCAGTGATGGCTCAAATTTGAATCTCCATATTATCCCTTTAATCAATAAAATGTTGGTAGATTTATTAGAAACTCACAAATATCACATTAAAGAAATAGAGATTATTTTTGAGTCTGTTGCAAGGCAATTAATAACTACGTAACTTTTCTTTGCCTTAAATAATTATTTACAATGATATTAACAGACAATATAATTGAGATGCTGATTTCCCGGAATCCCTATCGGGTTTTGGGAGTATCTGCTAACGCATCTCAAAAAGAAATTGATGCTAATATCAATAAATTCAAATCATTTCTAAAAGTTTGCAAAGATGTCAGTGGTGGTTACGACTATATTCCGGGGCTTCCTTCTGTAGATAGATCCATTGATTTACTTATCTCTGCTAAGAAAGCACTGGAATTACCGTTAGATCGTCTTAAATGGACCTTATTCTGGTTTCTTGATCAAACTCCTTTTGACAAGATAGCTTTTAATCATCTGACTTCGGGAAATATCCGGAAAGCTATTGAAATTTGGACTAAGGTTGATAATCTTAGTTCTTCCCTAAATAGACTGACGGCTTACACCATCCTTAAGGATTGGGAACATGTTGCTAAAAGCGCATATGCATTGCTGTCGAACCCCAATTATGTTGCCGAGATTTGTAAGATAGTCAGTGACACCCTGCAATTTGACTCTTTCAAGTTGATGAGATTCTATCTGGAGACACTATCCAAGGAAAGTCCATCGACCTTAATGAGCATTTATCGTTCCCTTGACCTTTTCATAGAATCGATTACAAAGGCAATATGGAATTCCGAAGTCAGAGAGGTTCTTGGCGCTTATCTTATTAAGAAGACAGAAGATCAACTTGAGAAGATAAAATCGATCCCAAAAGGTAATTTTTCAGAAAGAGCAGGGGGAATCCTCGAGCTACTGAAAACCGTAGATTGGAAAACACTTCAAGGGGTAGTCGGGAAAGGGATTGAACTATCTTTGTTGAAAGACAAGGTTGCTTCAGTAGGAATTCAGATCGCTATTGAGTTATACAACCAGTCCGATGAACCGTCTAAGGTAGCGCGCCTGTCTTTGGAATTGGCTCAGAGGTCATTGAATACTTCTAAAAAAGGGAGTCAGGTATACCAAAGATGTGAAGACAACTTCAAAATACTTGAAGACATCTGTTCGGATTTACCTCCAGTCGAGGTTGATTACTATGACTCGCTCCTTAATTCGCGAATTGAGGCCTATGAAAAAGAGCCCTCAACGATCAGGCACGCACTTAATTATATTAAAGATTGTGCTCCTTATCTAATGTCGATAAGGAAAATTGTCGGCGAAGCCCATTCCTATTATATCAATCAATCCACAAGGATTGCCAGAGCCGTTTTAGACGATGTCATTGACGACTATAATAAACTGTCTTCCGATATTTTGGCACGCATCAAAAATGTGTCGCCATGGGAGAAAAAGAAGTTAATTGAAGAATTGCAATCGTTAGTAACGGATGCTGTCACTGCTTTGTACCAACTGACTTTCTTTGGCTTAGATGATGACTTCAAAGCCAAACGCTTCCAAAAGAATTATAACATTCTCAAACAGCAAGCCATTGACTCCGGAGCTATTACCCCGCTTGAATCCGGTAAAAGTACGGTACGATATATAAATGGAAAATACCAATCCTGCAGTAAATTTGAGGATTTTCTTCCTGAGTTAGATACGCGTGATGAAGACGCATACTTCAACACCTGTAAGACTGTCGAAGATTGCAATAACTATTTGCATATATTCCCTGAGGGAAAATACTCAGCAAGGATTCCATCTAAGATTGAAGAGATCAAATATAATGATTGCCACACTCTTGAGGAATTAGACGAGTTCGCGCATAATTATCCCGACACTAAATTCGACATGGAATTAAAGCGAGAACACATTATCTTCAACTCATGCAAATCTGCAAATGATTACAAAAGATACCTTGCTAAATACCCCTCGGGAATGTATGCGAAGAGGGCCAATGAGAGGATAGATGATCTTTGTTTCGCCAACTGTAATGAACGATTAGATTATCATAGGTATTTAGGTGATTTTCCAAAAGGCCGACATCGTTTAGAAGCGGCGCGTAACATAGATGACCTTGATTTTAAGGGATGTCGGACTATAGAAGATTTCGAGACATATCTGAAATTACATCCGCATGGATGTCATGTCCATGAAGCAAAAACACTCCTTGATGACTTGACCTTTAAATCGTGTAGCAGCGAACAAGAGTATTCTGAATATCTAAGAATATATCCTTCGGGAAAACATGTTTCAAAAGTTAATGAGATCCTTGAAGATTATCGCTTTTGGCAAAATTGTGTGATAGAAAATTCTCGAAAACTTTATAAAGAATATGTCGCCCGCTTCCCCAATGGCATCTACCGTAAAGAAGCTGACAAAAACCTGAAAAGGTGGTGGCGAGGGGATATCAAGAAAATATCTGATAATAAGTATACCTCCATTGGGGTGGTTGTCATGATCGGAATAATTCTTACCGTAGCCTTAGTTTGGGATACAGTATACAACCATTATGACCGCAACCAAAAAGCAAAAGTTGCGTTTGAGGAGGTGATGAATACCGGAGACATTGATCAAATCATTTCTTTCCTCAACGCCTATGAAGACACCAAATGGGCAGATGAAGGCTATGCATTGTTATCTGAAAAGTGCACCGGATTAGGTTGGAAAGAAACTATTGAGAAAGCCGCAAAGTATAGCGATAAACCTTATGGGACTACCTTCTATCTTGGAGCGATTGTAAAATGCGACTCAATATTAAATGACTCGGGACTCAACTATTTGAGTAATTCTGAGGAATATGCAGCGGCTCTTGATGCTCTGCGCAATGGTTCTTCGACTCCATTGATTGACTTGATAGAAAATCTGGGGTGGACAAATGAAGATACTGCATGGGATATGGCACTTGAATACGACTCCATTGATTTCTACAATACGTTTGTAGATCTTTATCCATACAGTGACCACGCATCTGAGGCTGAGGAAATCTACCATTCGGATGAGGAAATCTACCATGCGGATCTATAATTATACTCCCCCCATACTCTTATGCTGTTTAATATGACTAAAATAATTTCAATACTTTTCCTTTTGTTTGGATTGACTTGCCAGGCACAAGTCAGCGACAGGGAATCACAGAAAGTTAATGATAAGGAAGTGGCTTTATCTCAACGTGTAGAAACCCTGATTTCCGAAAATCATTCTTTGAAACAGGATGTCTCAAAATTATCCTCCGAAGTTAATAAACTTCGGAATCAATTGTCATTAGTTGAAGAGAAAAGTGATTCTGTAGACAAGGCTTTGATGGCGAACATCGCGGCTAATAAAGATCTCGCATCCACCCATCTAAATACTTCCGATAAAAGAATACAGGAAGTGGAAGCAGATTCACAAGCTAACATACGTAAATTTACCATTTGGGGGATTACGATCTTTATTACACTCTTGATCATAGTGACTATGATTTGCCTACTCCTACGCAGGAGCATTACAAAAATCAGAGATAGGCTGATTTCTATCCGTGACACCCAAGGTAATCTTGAAGAGGGGTCCCTCAAACTCGATAATAAACTCATGGAGATTCTTGACAAACAAATACAGATAGACTCCCAACAATCTAAAATTACCGATTCTCCGAAACGCCCGGTTGTGGATCATACTCTAACTTTAAAAGTAGCAGATGAAATCACTCGAATTGAGAAAAATCTATCTCGCATGGATTCTTCAATCAAAGGGTATAAACCACTTGTCAAAGCAATAGAGCGGCTTAAAGATAATTTCAAGGCACATGGGTACGACATCGTTACCTATCTCGGCCAAAACTATAATGAAGGGATGCGAATAAATGCAGAATTTGTGATTGATGAAGATCTACCGGAGGGAACCCGAATAATTACCTCTGTCTCAAAACCACAGGTCCACTATAATGGGGAACTCCTCCAAAAAGCATCAGTAACAATATCGGAAAACATATAACAAAAAAATGGCTCATATAAAGATAAACTACGGTATTGACTTAGGTACCACCAACTCGGCAATAGCAAGGATGGAGTCCGGTAAACCTACAATTCAAAAGATAGAAGTAACAGATGACTTTATGCCATCATGTATCTGTTTCCTAAAAAAGAAAAGTTTTTATGTCGGAAGGCAAGCATATAATCGCATGAAAAGCGATAAACGTCGCGCTATGAAAAAAATGGATGCTAAAGCGTCCAATGCATTTGGTGAGTTTAAACGTTCGATGGGTACTGACAAAAAATATGTCAGTTCAAACATGGAGGGAAAGCAGTACTCAGCAGAGGAACTCTCTGCCGAAGTATTGAAATCCCTCAAATCCTTCATAACTGATGAGGATTTCAAATCTGTTGTCATAACGGTGCCCGCGAAATTTACGGTTAACCAGAAGACTGCAACTATCGAAGCTGCCACACTTTCCGGGTTCAACCACGTGGAACTACTTCAAGAACCTATTGCAGCCGCAATGGCTTACGGTCTTACAACTGCCCAAAAAGATGGCTATTGGCTGGTCTTTGACTTTGGAGGTGGCACTTTCGATGCGGCCCTGATCAAAGTAGAAGATGGCATCATTCAGGTTTTTGACACTGAGGGAGACAATCATCTTGGGGGTAAGAATCTTGATGAGGCTATCGTAGATAGTATCCTAATGCCGTATCTGAGAGAAAACTATTCTATTGAGGGTTATTTTGCTAATCCAAGGGATAGGGAAATCATACGCGAAGCAATGAAAACCTATGCTGAGGACATCAAGAATGCACTGTCTTTCAAGGATAGTTTTAACCTCTATGTTGATCAGGGCGACTTAGGAGAGGATGAAGATGGTGAAGAATATGAGATAGAACTCACTGTCACAAGAGATGAGCTTTACCGGGCAATAAGGCCTCTTTTCCAAAAAGCAGTTGACATTTGCAAGGATCTTCTTAGACGCAATAATCTTTCATCTAATCATCTTGAGAAGCTAATACTTGTTGGGGGACCTACCCATTCTCCATTAATTCGTCAGATGCTTTTGGAGCAAGTCACTCCCAAGATAGACTGCAGCCTCAATCCCATGACTGTTGTAGCTGAGGGAGCTGCTCTTTATGCATCGACCATTGACAACGAAGCAATCGAAGAGGAAGTTAAATCAGAAGAAATTATCCTCGACATCTCCTTTGACTCAATGACCGTAGACACTGACCTTTGGATTCCCGTATCGATAAAGTCGGGAGCCGAAAGCGTGATGGTTCAGTTTGTCCGCAGCGACGAAACGTGGGATAGTGGGAAGACTGAGATCGACAAGAACGGTAACGTTGTGCAACTCCATCTTGTCGAAGGAAAACCCAATACTTTCCGAGTGGAATGTTTTGATCATCAAGGGTCTCGCCTCAATTGCTTCCCTAAAGAGATCTCAATTATCCAAGGATCTCAAGTAGGAAGTGCCACTTTGCCTTACGATATCTCATTGGCTATCCACGACGATAAGAAAAAACGTGACCTCATCCATCCTCTAAAGGGGCTTGAACGTAACAAAACCGTTCCTGCAACCGGAGTTGCAAATGGTCTTAATACTAACGTCCTGTTAAGAGCCGGTGTAGATACGGATGTCCTGTTAATTCCAATATATCAAGCAGATCATGGAGGGGAGGGCAAATCTGCCATTTTCTATGAAGCAGTTGGAGAAGTAGAGATTTATGGGGACGATGTAGACGTTACTATTCCCAAGAATGCCAACGTAGAAATCACAGTGAAGGTCGATCGCAATGAACAAATGACCGTAGATGCTTACTTCCCTGAGCAAGATGTGACGGTTTCCAAGACAATCGACACTCACAAACAACAGTCTCTCGAGAAGGCGAAGGAATTTGCCGAAGAGCAACTTCCGAAAGCAAAACGTTCTATTCAAATACTTCGTAACGAAGGTTATATAGTTTCAGATTTGGAGCGTCAGCTTGACTCTGTAGAAAAGGAACATGCAAACAGCTCGGATTATAAGATGGTTATGCAACATCTGAAGGAGGTACTCCGCAAAATCGAGGATTTAGAGACCGATACAGAATGGAGCCGCGTTGAAGCAGACCTTCGATATGAGTTTGAACGTCTTGAGAAAGCTAATGCTGAACTTGGTGACAGTAAAACCACTCAAGCCGTTAATACCCTACACCGTCAGATTGATGAAGTTATCTCAGAACAGAACCTCAAGGTGGCTCTCGAACTAAAAGAAACTGTCCGGGATCTATTCTTCAAACTTACTATGGTTTATCAATGTCAGTATCTGATAGAAGATCTGAATCGGGACTTCAACAAGATTCAGTGGAAGGATATAAACGGAGCGCGAACTCTTCTCAATCAAGGGTTGGCAGAAATTAATAATCATCCAACCAAAGAAAAATTGCACTCCATTGCGATGGCTCTTATTAAACTCTTACCTGAAGGTGAAAGCAGAGAACGATACAGTGGACTGTCGAAATCGATACTCTAATCATACTGTTCAGACGACAAGATAAAATAGGAAGTTGCTCTGTCATTTCGCCAATCCAAAAGGTGCGCATGCAGAGACATACACGGTGAAAGATGCCCAGGGGACAAAACGTTTCCTCAAGTTTATTTGCACTGCTGAGTTTTGTCGACGGGTATTGATCGATGGGGAGGAGCGGCGATAGGCGGGGGTATTAACGCCGGCGAAGCCGGCCAACCTCTGCGGGCTTTGCCTTCTCGGCGGTCTTGGCGCCCCATTGTTGTGGCATTTTCGGAAGCACGGCCTCTGCGCCTCTGCGCCTCTGCGTGATTAATTTCGCCAATAGATAAGCACCTGTATTATTGGATATTACCTTATTCTCGGTGGACGCTATGTATTGCGCCCCTACCTTGCTGCAGGCCTTTAATGCTCTCTTCTATGTGGACGCGAAGAATCGCGTCCCTACCTGGCTGGCGACCTTTAATACCCTCTTCTCTGTGGGCGCAATGTATTGCGCCCCTACCTGGGGCGACCCTTGATACCTTAATTTTCTTGGGCGCGAAGAAGGAGGTCAAGGTTGGGGGGCCGGGGTGGCTTTGGTCAGGATGGCGACGTTGGAGGGGTGGACGGGGAAGGTGAGGGTGTGGTTGAGGACGGTGGCTTCTTGGCCGGAGTAGAGGTCGCGGATTGTGGTGCCTTCGGCGAAGATGCCGGCTACGTTGATGGGGGTTTCAGCGACAGGGCGCAGTCTGATCAGGACTGTGTCGTTGCCCAAGATGCGCAGGCAGGTATGTTGGTCGAGGGTTATCTGCCGGCCGGAACCGATCGCGGGATGGGACTTGCGGATTTGTCCTAATTTCTGGAAATGATTCAGCAGGGTCGTATCCATATCGTTCCAGTTCATATCCGATCTGAATGCCTGATTGCTGTCAACATTGAAGCGGGCGTCACTAAGCTTACGTCCTGACTCATCACCATAAAAAATCTGCGCGACTCCGGGGGCCAACAGCAGCGTCGTAACGCAATCGGCCATATTGGTCATATCGGCATCGCGGTTATAGGAGTTGTTGAGATAACTGAAGGCATGCCAGCCCGGATGAGCCTGAATGCTGTCGGAATAGGCCTGCCAGGTATAGACGATCCCGTCAAGATCTCCGTGCTTCGGAAAGTAGAAATTAACCAGACTCGAAAATCCTGCCTCGGCATAAGCCGGTTTATAGTCTATCCCGGCCCTGTCATAATCTCCGGTCATGTAGAAAGGTTCAGTCCATCGCGAGGCGGGACTCTCGGGATGTTTTTCCCTCCATTTTTTTAGAGCCGCGTTGCAGGCTTCGTTGAGTTCCTTCCAACGACCGAGCCTGACATTCTCGACAATGTCGCAGCGGAATCCGTCAATTCCAAATTCTTCAACCCATGAGGCAATCCATGCTATCACATATTGCATCGGGCTCCACTGCCGATCCTTACGGAGTTTCTTTGCAGTGGGATTTACCCATCGGTCATTCTTACTCCCTTCCTGCTTCCATTTCCGTTTAAGGAAATCAGGAATTTTCACCGGAGAGTCGGACTCATCCTTGAAATCCGGCATTCCGTAGAGAGTCGCTTCAAGAGGATTCGATTCGTCCCAATCTTCGTCAGGCATGCGTATCCATTCGCGACCGTACCACCCATTCCAGTCAAGCCTGTCAGCGAAGAATCGGTCGAAGCTCCAGTCCCGGATATGTTTCGCGGCCTCTTCTTCCGTAAGTCCGGTATCGGCAAAACCCAATTGGACGGCGTCTAAGAGCGTAGGATAACCGGGATCATTAAGGTTAGCTCCGAGCATTACCCTTATTCCTTGGTCATGAAGGGTATCGACAAGTTCCCGGAATTCCTCCACCGTACCGTAATTCTTGTCAATCTGGGTGTAGTCGAGAGGATAATAACCATGATAGCCATAATGAGGAAAATCATTGACCGACCCGCTCCCTGACATCCAACCGTGGATTTGCTCATACACATCTGTCATCCAGACGACGTCCACCCCCAGATCCTTGAAATATCCCTCCCTGGCTTTCTGAAGCATCCCTTTGAAGTCACCTCCGTGAAAAGTTGCCGCGTTAAGTCGCTCGGAGCCGTAATCTACGATGCGCCCGTAGTTGACATCGTTGGAAGGATCACCGTTGGCGAATCGGTCGGTAATGACGAAATATACCATAGCACCTCCCCAATTGAAATCTTTATCTACCGTGGTTGAGTCGGCGGCTTGATTGTAGGAAACAACTGAACCGGATTTAATTGCAGTGGACTCAATCCCCGTCAGGAGAAGGAGAGCGGTAAGGGGTAAAAATAATTTTTTCATTGCAGATAAGTTTTTACTGCAAAATTACCCACTGCGCCCCTAATTTGAAATACTGATATATAACCATTCCATAACTATACCCCAAGCTTTCCTCGGTAAGTTATATCCTATCTTCTGCTGAATAGTGCTCGGCTCTCATATCAGCCGCATCATGGTCGCAGCGTTGACTGCTTCCACCGAGTTACCCACGCTCAATTTCTCAAGTATATTCTGACGGTGACGGTTGACGGTATGGATACTAATTCCCAATCTATCGGCAATCTCTTTGCTCAATTTACCCTCTTTTATAAGCCGAAGAATCTCTTTTTCCCTGGCGGTCAGTATCCGCGTACGTTTTTCGGATAATTCCGGTCGTAAAATCTCCCCCGTACTGCAGTTCATTATGCAGGGATCAATAAAAGGACCCGCGTTGTTTTCTAAGGCGAATCCGGATGATTGATCTGCAGACAAAGCATAGCAGCAAAGTATCAGCCATACCTTACCCTTCGGCGAGAGACGGAGGATCCGGGTACTGTTATCGACAAAGACATATTCCCCATTCCTATCCTTTATTCTCAGCCGACAGACAGCTTTATAATCGAGTTTTTCCTGCGAGGGTAGCGTATCGATGAATTTGAAAAATTCATACTCCAGCATCCTTTTATCAACCAAGTCTTCCGGGTGGAGCCGGTTATATATAATATCCTCGTCACTGGAAGCCATCTCCCTATAAAAATCTGCAGTCCCCATCTTTCCCAGCTCCCCTATCCCGTAAGCGTTTTCCGGGATATTGACTTCATCTCCCAGACCGATAATGTAAGCGATAGAGCCTCCAAAGATATAGCAGAAATCGGCCGAGGCATCCGTAATCACGCGACAATCCCGTTCTAATTCGACCGCCGAAGCTATCCTCAGTCTGCACTCAGTCAAGACAGAAGGCTCGAGCGATTCCTCGCTCAACTTCTGTCCTTCATAAAATTCATTCAGTTCTTTACGCAGTACATCCATAATTCTTAGTCATTTTTTATGGCCGTGGAGTGGAATTTCTGTCGGTAGGCTTTTGGGGTAAGGCCTTGGACACGATGGAAGTATTTGGTAAATGTCGGTGCGTCGGGAAAGTTGAGGGCGTTGGCTATATCCTTGACGCTATGGCGCATCTCATTTAACATTGACATGGCTTCCCTTACCACCAAGGTCTTTATCCATGCCGACGGACTCAGACCCGATACACTCCTCACGATAGTCGAGAAATATTTAAGGCTCAGACCGGATTGGGCGGCATAGAAGCGAACGTCGCGATGAGTCTTAAAATTAGAATATAGGCTGATCATAAATTTCTGAAAGACTATATTCTTATGCTCATGCCCGCGGAGGTCCATAGGAGCCATATTCGCAAAAAAGAGTTTCAACACCTGCGCCACAATCCGCCGACTCTGCAAATCAATTACATCCATCTGAATCCTCCGGCAGACATTATCGTAGGTCCCGTTTTCCAGTTCCCGACTCTCCCTGACATAATCCTCTATCAACGGCAGGAGATATTCCAACTGGGGCCGTTTGAGTTTTACAAGAGGTTGGTCTTGAATGGCACTAAGATTATCAGTATTCACCCAGCGGTTGATCATTACAGGAATGTCCTGGACGGATATATAACCATAGACCAATTCACATTCTTCTCTTACCGCCGTCACCTCAAAGGTAAGAAAAGGCATACAGGCCAACATCGACAAGGCGCTGACTTCGTAATTCCGGTTAAGAATCTTGACTTCAAAATCTCCTTTCGTGCAGACGACGAATGCACATCTTCCCGTCATCTCGCACACTTCGGGGGGAGGCGCAGCCGGCTCAAGACTTAAGTATCCTATATGGAGAGGTAAACTCATTATTCGGAAAATTTGGTAGGAGATGCAGTGCAAATTGACCCGTCGATTCAATTCATCGCTTTAGGGCCCATTTACTTTCTCCCGTACAAAATAAACATTAATCGGCGAGATTTCCAACCTTTTTCATAAATTATCGAACCTTTTGACAATTTTATTGAGATAAGTGACATTTTACATGAAGTATAATACATGTAATTTTGCAAATTATTGAAATCTTACGACAATCTACATCTAATGAAATATCACTTTATGAAATATCGCTTGGTATGGCAGGCATTGATCCTGACGATTTCAGCCTCTGTAATTTCCGGATGCGGGAATAAGCATGAAGAGAAACAGAGCGGGCGCCCTCCCGTAAGAGTTAAATCCCTGACAGTCGGCAGCGCGGGGGTCCAAGAATTCAGTTCATATTCCGGCACGGTTGAAGAAGAAACCGGCACGGTAGTGAGTTTTTCTACAGCCGGTACCATCCGGACCCTGACTGTCAACGAGGGTCATAGCGTGAAGAAAGGACAGCTGATAGGTACTCTCGACGACGGTTCCCTCCGAAAGGCCTACGATATCGCCAAGGCCACCCTTGACCAGGCTAAGGACGCGTATGAGAGAATGAGAATCCTTCATGAATCCAATTCTCTGCCCGATATCAAGTGGGTAGAGGTCCAGAGCAAACTAAGTCAGGCTGAAAGTGCGGCGGAGATTGCCCGGATAGCTCTCAACGATGCCAAATTATACTCCCCCGTATCCGGTACGGTATCTGAAAAGATGGTATCCGTCGGCCAAACTGTAGCCCCGGGCCAACCGGTTGCCAAGCTTGTGGACATACATTCAGTCAAGGTCTCTATCTCTATTCCGGAGAATGAGATCGAGAACTTCCGCGAAGGGACCGCAGCGATCATTACCACTAATGCCGCCCCTGAGCACGCATATAATGGAGTGCTGGTAGAAAAAGGGGTGTCGGCAAATCCTTTGTCGAGGTCTTATCCGGTCAAATATCGTGTCGGAAACCCCGATGGCAAACTTCTTCCCGGGATGATCTGCGACGTCAAGGTCGAAAAGGCCGTCTCATCGGAAGGGATTATCCTTCCTTTGGGCTCCGTGATGCTCTCGGCCGACAACAGAAACTACGTATGGCTTGATTCTGCCGGAACAGCCCGTCGCCGCGACGTGATCACCGGGACCATGCTGCCGGAGGGAGTGGTCATAGAATCAGGTTTGCGCAGTGGCGACAAGGTGATAGTGAGCGGGATGGATAAAGTTTCCCAAGGGATGAAAGTCACTTCCATAAACTAAGACCTCCAATTACCCGGCAGTTTTTCAATAGGATTACTTAACTACGTTGACAAGACTCAGTCATCTTAGCATGTCAAACTGTTGCGAGGGTTACAATCAGTATTGAATCATGGATTCTTCAAATAAAAAGATAGAGGGAGGATTATTGTCGAAACTTCCTCCCGTCAAGAATTCTCCGCTCGTGGTATGGGGAATGAAATATGCCAATGTCGTGGTGTTGATGGTGTGCGTGTTAGTCATTTTCGGCATCTACGCCCTGCGCACGATGAATAAGAACGAATTTCCAAATTTCACTATCCGCGAGGGTGTCTTGGTTGCAGTCTATCCGGGTGCGACCTCTTTGGAAATGGAGCAGCAGGTAATGAAACCCCTTGAGAACTTCGTGTTCTCTTTCAAAGAGGTGAATAAAGTAAAGACCACTTCCAATGCTACCGACGGCATGGTGATGATTTACGTCGAACTCGATGACAAGATCACCGATACTGATTCGTTCTGGAAGACCTTCAGCCGCGAACTCAACACGGTCAAAGCCCAGTTGCCGCCCGGAGTTCTTGCCGTCGAGGTGATCTCAAACTTCGGCGACACCTCGGCTCTGCTCATCACGATGGAAAGCGAAGACAAGACCTACCGCGAATTGGGAGATTATATGGATGATCTGCAGGATCGTCTGCGTAAAGTCGAGAGCGTAGGCACGATGAATGTCTTCGGCAAACAGAACGAACAGATTTCGATTACCGTCGACCCCGAGCGGCTGTCGCATTACGGCGTATCGGAACAGACCTTGGCGGCGAATCTCTTCGCAAAAGGATTCCGCACTACCGGCGGCGAACTGCGGTCCGATTCCTATACCTCTCCTATCTATGTAGATAATCCCGTCAATTCCGTCGCTGACATAGCGGATCAGATCGTCTTTTCCACTCCCGGAGGGGAAGTGGTCAGACTTAAGGATATCGCAGAGATAAAACGGGAATATCCGGAGCCCTCTTCCTTCATCACCAACAACGGACGAAAATGTATCCTTCTCTCCGTCGAAATGAAAAGCGGCAACAATATCGTCAAAATGGGCCAATTGGTAGATGAGCAGCTGGAGGCCTTCAAGCAGGAGATTCCGGAGGATGTCACTCTCTTCAAGATCACCAATCAACCCGAGGTAGTCAACAGCAGCGTAATGGATTTCCTGCGGGAATTGCTGATTGCGGTCGTAGCCGTGATCATCGTCATTGTCCTGTTGCTTCCCCTTAGAGTGGCCTTGATCGCAGCCGCGACGATTCCGATTACCATCTTCATATCCCTCGGATTATTCTACATCTTCGGTATCGAACTGAATACTGTGACGTTCGCCTGTCTGATTGTGTCGTTAGGTATGATTGTAGACAACTCCGTCGTCATAATCGATGATTATGTCGAGCTCATCGGCGAGGGGATGGACCGAAAAGAAGCCTCAATCCGATCGGCGTCAGAATTCTTTAAATCGATCTTTTCCGCGACTTTAGCGATTTCCATTACATTCTTCCCGTTCCTGTTCACTATGACGGGAATGTTTCGCGACTTCCTTACCGACTTCCCGTGGGCAATCACCATCATCCTGATGGGTTCGCTGCTGATAGCTGAGTTGCTCGTGCCGTTCCTTCAATACCGCTTCATCAAGCCGGGCAAAGTAGCCAATTTGGATGAAAATAGTCCGCTTGCCAAGGATCAAGCCAAGGATCAAGCCAAGGATCAAGCCATATCCGGGCAGAGCGACCAAGCCAACGCTAACCAATCCAAACCCAAGGGGAGCGCAAAACACTTCTCACTTCTGCGTTCATTGCAGAACGGCTATGACCGCCTGATAGCCGTATGTTTCCGGCATCCGTGGCCTGTATTGATTTTAGCCGTCATTCTTACCGTCGGCGGAGGATGGCTTCTGATGAAGCGCCCCATGCAGCTTATGCCGATAGCGGAACGCAACCAATTTGCCGTTGAGATATATCTTCCTACCGGAACTCCTCTCGACCGAACCAATATCGTCGCCGATTCGATGGCCTCAATCCTTAGGAAAGATGACCGGGTTGTCTCTGTCGCCAATTTCCATGGTTGCTCTTCCCCCCGGTTCCAGACGACATACGCTCCGCAGGTCGGAGGGCCCAATTTCGCACAGTTTATCGTCAATACCAAGAGCAATGAAGCTACGATTGACCTCCTGAATGAATATACCGCAAAATATCGCGATTACTTCCCGGAAGCCAAGATCCGCTTCAAGCAACTCTCATACTCAAACGCGGCCTATCCCGTAGAAGTACGTCTCCTCGGGCAGGATTATGCCGCTCTTCAGGCTGCCTCGGATTCAGTGTTGGAAGTAATGCACACTATTCCGGAGATCAATCTGGCGAGCAGCAGCCTCAACTCACCATTAGTTGCCGCCCAAGTCTCTCCAGACTTCGCCTCGATGTCAAGGTTAGGTCTTAGCGACATGATGCACGAAGCCAATCTGGCCATGAGGTACACCAAATCCGGACTCCCG
Source organism: uncultured Sangeribacter sp. (assembly GCA_964439505.1). Taxonomy (GTDB): domain Bacteria; phylum Bacteroidota; class Bacteroidia; order Bacteroidales; family Muribaculaceae; genus Lepagella. The sequence continues at coordinate 4,157 of CAYTOR010000034.1, read as the reverse complement.
GTAGCGACATTATGGGACGGAAGCTACGCCACTCCCGTCGTATTCCGCACCCCTACTTCCGAACATTCGGATGTCAATGACCTGCGCGACGAATTGCTTCCGGCTATGGGAGTATCTACCGCTCCGCTGCGCCTCTATAAATGCGCAATGCCTGACGCTCGAGGAGTGCGTGAAGCTCGCCCTTGAAAACAATGCCCGCATGAAGACGGCCGAGTATTCCTATCAGGCATCCCGGGAGACTTCCAAAGAAGCCTTCACGAAATATTTCCCTTCCGTCAGCATCAACGGGGCAGCCTTCGCAGCCAATCACGGGATGCTTTCGCATGAATTCGACCTTCCCCTTTCTATGCTCGGACTCGGACTGCCGGACATGGATTTTAAAATCAGTGTGCTTAAGAAAGGATCGGTCGCGGGCATCAACCTTCTGCAACCCGTATTCTTAGGTGGGAGATTGATCAATGGCAATCGGCTCGCTCATGTAGGGGAAGAGGTCAGCCGCCTGCAACAAAGGCAGACCGCTGACGAAGTTAGAAAGGACGTGGAGAATTATTATTGGCAACTCGTGGCGCTCCATTCCAAGCAGCAGACTATAGATAAAGTAATCACAATGCTCGACACCCTATCCTCCAGGTCCAGAGTTATGTGACCGCCGGAGTAACCACAGCCAACGATCTTCTCGAAGTAAAATTGAAACGCAATGAGATGCTGATGGCCCGCACTGAATTGGAAAACGGAATCTCTGTTATGAGGATGCTCCTGTCGCAGTACGTCGGGAAAGGGACATCCGGGACTGTAGATGTCGCACCTGATTTTAAAGTCGGTGAACTTCCCGAATTTCCCCACGCTATCTTCCGTAACCCTGAAGATTGTCTGGATCTGACCGTAGCCCACGGTCTACTGACACAAAACGTGAAAGCGAAGGAATTGGAACAAAAAATGGCCCTTGGCAATAATTTGCCTATGGTCGCAGCGGGAGCAAGTTATAATTACGAACATCTTTTGGAAAAGGGACACCTTCGCCAATGTCTATGTGACCGTCAGCATCCCGATCACGGATTGGTGGGGAGGTTCCCATAACATGAAGAAGAAGAAATTGGAAGCCCAAGTCGCCCGCACTCAGTTGGAAGATAATTCCCAACTCTTGATAATAGCAATGAACAATGCATGGAATGACCTGACTTCTTCATATCGCCAGATGGAGATTGCCAAGGAATCAATAGCCCAGTCTGCCGAGAATCTCCGACTCAATCAGAATTTCTACCGCGCAGGTACTACCACTATCACCGACCTTCTGAACGCGCAGACTCTCTATCAGGAGTCGCAAGATAAATTTGTAGATGCCTACTCCAAATTCCGCCTCAAGGAACTCGCTTACCTCCAGGCGACCGGCCGGTCGGGGGAAAGTATTGAGTGAAGTGGAATTCCATGCACCGGCCTTCGGCCGACGTCCGCTTTTTGCAGACTCGCGAATTTTTTCTAAATTTGCAGTTGGGATTCGAGCGCCAATTAGGATAATATCCGGGGTTAATGATGTCGCGTATCCTAAATACTTCTATATACTGCAATAATAGTTCTCAATATGAAAAAGATAGCAATGGTGACCGGTGCTACGAGCGGTATCGGCGAGGCTTGTGCCCGGAAGTTTCTGAGTGCGGGTTACAGAGTGATTGCAACCGGCAGAAATGTCGAGAAACTTAACCGTCTTAAGGATGAGTATGGCGATGACCTGCTCCCGTTGGTGTTCGATGTGCGCGACCGGGAAGTAGCGGAAGCAAGCGTAGCATCTTTGCCGGCGGACTGGCAGGAGATCGACGTATTGGTCAACAACGCCGGACTGGCCCTCGGTCTTGACCCGGAATATGAAGGGGACTATGCCGATTGGGACACTATGATCGATACCAATATCAAGGGGTTGCTTACGATGACGCGCACGATCGTGCCGGACATGGTGGCCCGTAATCGCGGCCACGTGATCAATATCGGCTCCGTGGCCGGAGATGCAGCTTACGCTAACGGCAACGTCTATTGCGCTACTAAAGCGGCAGTCAAAGCGATTACCGACGGACTGCGTATCGATGTGGCCCACACGGAGGTCAGAGTGACCCTTCTGAAACCCGGATTGGTGGAGACTAACTTCAGCAACGTCCGATTCCATGGCGACGATGCCCGCGCCGATAATGTATATAAAGGTATCGTTCCCCTCACTGGAGATGATATAGCCGATGCCGCAGTCTATGCCGCCCAGGCTCCCCGCCATGTCCAGATAGCGGAAATGCTGATCCTTGCCACCCATCAGGCCAACGGCAGCGTCATAATCCGCAAATAAAATAAGGAGTGAATCTCCGCGTGGCAGAGATTCACTCCTTATTTTTTACTTTTTCTTCATGGACGCGATTAATCGCGTCCATGCTTACGACTTCGTACTTATTCAAGTACGGCTGTGAATTCATTCCGTTCCGCGGGAACAACGCTGACTATCACTACGAATTGACCGCTGCGGTCGGAAGGGATAGCACCTGCCTGAAGTTCAGGCGAGCGCGTTTCGGACTCGATATATTCAGAAAGCGTCAGCTGCACGTCGCCGCCATTATAATAGCCTCCTACATCAAACAGGGCATCTGTCAGCGGGTTCGCTCCGACGATCGCTCCCATTTCATTGAGTTCGTCGATAAGAGTGGTGCAGAAGCGGCATTGTTCCTTATTGGCCTTCTCCCGCTCGGTCGCCTTATAAGGGAAATAAAAAATATAGCCATATCCGGCTACCTTGTCATTTTCATAACGGGCCATTGCTTCGGATTCGGGATATTGACCTTCGTAATCTATTGCGAATCCTTCCGTCTCCCCTATCCATTCTGCTCCGTCATCCTCAACGGGAGAAGAACCGTATGTCTGCCGGGCGATCTCCCGGCAAGTCGCTTTATCCTGACATGGATTTGCGACTCCATATACCTTCCCGACTATATCCGCCGTAGAGATCCGATGCGGTCTTTTTGCGTTACCCGTCAGCACGCCCAAAAGAAGGAAGAGCAATACCAATCCTGCGATAAAAACCCGTGATAGAGAGCCGCTATTGTCAACGGCAACAGCGATAGCAACGGGATGATTGTTAAGGGCTCGGTTATAGGGAGTCGTGGTCTTCATAGTATAGTATTCAGATTGAAGTGATATTGTATCTTAATTGATTTATTGATTACGATTAAGAAACATTACTCCCCCTTCAATAGTTCATTCCGGGTCTTTAATTAACATTCCGGCATAATAGAGTTCAGTGTCCTTATCCTTTTGTCAATTACCGTATTTTTCCGTAACTTTGTGAATCAATTCTTTCAGAGATATGAGGCAAGAGAAGATCTATGATTTGATCAATAAGGACAGGAAGGGGATGTTGGCCAGTCGCATATATGACTGGTATATGCTGGTAATGATAATCGCCAGCATACTGCCCCTTATGTTTATCAGGCAATATCCGATATTTAAGATTACGGAGATAGTAACGGTGATAGCCTTTATTATCGATTATATACTCAGATGGGCTACGGCCGACATACGGTTAAGAAAGGGTTGGCTGTCATATATCATCTATCCCTTCACACCCATGGCGATTGTCGACATGCTCTCAATTCTGCCGGGATTGAATCTCATTAGCCCGGAATTCAAGCTCCTGCGTCTGACCCGATTGCTCAAGACGGTCCGGTTGCTTAAGTTATTCCGCTACTCGGATAAGGTTGCTCTCTTCCTGAAGGTACTGAAAAAGGAGAGGGATGTATTGTTGACGGTATTGGTCATCGCTCTTTTTTACATTTTTATCACTGCGCTGATAATGTTCAATGCCGAGCCGCATATTAATCCGGACACCGGGAAAGAGACCTTCCATTCATTTTTCGACGCCTTGTATTGGGCGACCGTAACTTTGACTACGGTAGGATATGGTGATCTTTGTCCGGTTACGGACCTCGGCCGCGTAGTCTCCATGCTATCATCCCTCTTCGGAGTAGCCATCATCGCCCTCCCCTCCGGCGTCATCACCGCCAGCTATCTCGAAGAACTCCGGGAATACCGCAAAAAGAATCTTTCATCATATAAGAAGGAGGAGGAATTAATCTGAAGATTCCAGAACGAAGTGCAAATTTTGATAGGGATTTTCGATAGGCCAACCT
>CAYTOR010000033.1:0-18831 GCA_964439505.1 uncultured Sangeribacter sp. | reverse complement strand
TCCCTCGAAAATTCACCGCCCGGAATTTAACATTTTTTGTGGGACGGGGTCTAAACCTGATTTTCGTGGGTTTTTCACGTTATAAGCCTCCATTTTTAAATTCTATTAATTATACCAAATACAAATATCGTTTGGCCGATTTTGTTAATCGTAACAAACAAAATTGTCGTTTCATATGGTTTTGTTAATCGTAACAAACAAATTTTGGTAGATTGGCCTATGGATAATGGCTTCGGGAACCTGTAAATCTATACCTGATTAAGAATCTTTTTTTCTCCCGGAAATTATTGCACACAAGCATATGAGAGTGTGCAGAAAAAGTGTTAAAATTTATTAATACAGCGTTAAATTGTTTTATTTCAGCTATTAACATTTGGATGCTTAGCAATTTTGTATTATTTTTGCATACGAAATCGAGAGCGGCTTTGCCTCTTGAGATTTCAAAACAAAGGTAAAAATCTGTGGTTTGAAGTTTGTCGGCATCTTGACTCCGGCAATGCTTCGGAAAGATTACCCTAACCTAATTGAATTACTAAGTATAACCCTGACATCTTTAATCAACTCCGAAAAAATCTTTTTAATCGGAGCGAATTAAAATCGATAATTAAAAGCAACAGCATAATGAAGACTTTCATTCTCTCTCTCCTGGCGATCGTATCGCTTCTTATCCCCTCCTCTCTTTTCGCATCCAAGATTGAAGCTAAGCACGGCGTCGTAAAAGACGGCTATAATTTCTGGTTTTATGAACCCGACGGAGCCTCCAAAGATGTAGCTAAGCCCGTCGTAATATTCCTTCACGGAGCCTCCCTTTGCGGCAATGACCTCAACCGAGTAAAGCGCTACGGCACTATCAGCGCCATTGAAAAAGGCCGTAAGATCGATGCTTTCGTTGTAGCTCCCCAGAATCCCGGTGGCGCCTGGAATCCTGAGAAAGTGATGAAGGTCGTGGATTGGGTCCGCAATAACAAGAACGTCGACAATTCTCGTATCTACGTTCTCGGAATGAGTCTCGGCGGTTACGGCGCAATCGACGTGGCGGCCGCTTATCCCGATCAGATCGCCGCTGCGATGTCATTCTGCGGTGGTGGTACTCACAAGAATATCCCCGCCCTCAACAATGTTCCCCTCTGGATCGTCCACGGCACTGCCGACCGTTCTGTCTCGATCTCCGAAAGCGACAAAGTAGTCAGCAAGATGAAAGCGGCTAATCAGAAAGCACCCCGCCTCCATTATGACCGCGTCCCGGGAATGAATCACTCCCAGCCCGCACGTTTCTTCTATCTTGATGAAAGCTACGACTGGCTTCTCTCCCACTCCCTCAACGACGCAGACCGTCCGATTTCTCCGACTTTCGATATCACGGCCGCTTCTCTCCACGCCTATAGCGGTCTGAACCACTCCAAGAGCCGCTCGGCTTCTTCCAACTACGCGAAGTCTACAAAGAAGTCCGCTTCCAAAAAGACTTATGCCAAGAATTCATCCAAGAAGCGCCGCAACGGCGGAACTGTAAAAGCAAAATAACTTTCGCATAGACAACTATATTTGCCCGGGTCCTTTCAATAGGATCCGGGCATTTTTTTGTAATTTTCCAACAAAGTAGGGGCGCAATTCTTCGCTCTATGTAGGGGCGCAATACATTGCGCCCGCGAAGAATACGGTATTCTTCCTATAATAAAGACTAATAGGGTAAAACAGACTAATAGGGCTAATTAGTCTTTTTAGTCTTATTAGGCTTATTGGTATTGTTCAATAATTCTGAAATGAATCTGTCTGGATTTGGGAATCTCGCAATCTTTCATTACCTTTGCCCCCGAAACCCGGAATTAGACCCCATTCTACGCGAAATGGGTACGAACCTTCCTGAATACTAACTAACCTTCCTTATGTCTGCCCATAAAACTTCTCTCTCCATCGTTTTATCCCTGATACTTCCCTGCCTGATCGTCTCGTGCTCTTCGGGACACTCCGCTAAAGAGGATTCTGCCGCCTCCCTGGCCGACTGCCTGCGCCGCGATTCCATCGCCGAAGCTCAACGCGAAGCAGCTCTCCGCCCTTTCCCCGATACTGTCTTTCCTTCAGCCGAGGCCGTAAAGGTCATCCTCAATCGCCCGGATTCTACAGACGGTACCCTCTCTTCACTTAAGAATCTATACGCTAATTCAGAAAGCACACTGACTTTCCGCAAGAATGAGTCGCGAAACGCCGACTTCGGAGGTAAGGTCGACTCTATCCCTACGCAATTCAATATTGACTGGGAATTCAAGACCCGGGAGGATTACCGGCCGACCAAACACGGAACATGGGGAGGAGGCACAGGCTGGACCGGGCAGCCGCTCTATGTAGAATGGCCCGATTCGACAATGAAACGATTCAAGGATGCCGGCATTTCAGCGGCTAAGAAAGAGATTATCGTCGGTTCGCTCTGCGGCGACGTATGTTTTATGGATTATGAAACGGGCCGTCCGACCCGACCTGCTATCTATACCGGAAATCCGATTAAAGGCACAATCTCCATAGACCCGACCTTCAACGGCAATCTCTACGTTGGCCAAGGTGTCGCCACGGATGACTTCCCGGTCCGCGCCTTAGTCATCGACCTGTTTTCGAATAAGATCACCCATGAATTCGGTCCCGACCCAAAAGCTCCCCGTCCCTGGCATGCCTACGATTCGTCAGCAATCCGCGTCGGACAGTTCCTTTTCCGTCCCGGAGAGAACGGTATCCTGTATAAATACCATGTCAAACCCGGTACGCTCACACTTCATTCCGCCGCGATCTATCGCGTGCAGGGAATGGCACCGGGAATTGAATCTTCAATGGCAGTCTGCCGTAATTACGGCTATACGGGCGATAACCGCGGTAACGTAATCTGCTGGAATCTCAACAATCTCCAACCTGTCTGGCATTACAAACTCCCCGATGACATAGATGCTACGCCGGTCATCGAAATGGAAGGCGATACTCCCTATATCTACGTTGGTTGCGAGGTCGAGCACCCCGGCGTAACCACTGCCCATTTCGTGAAGCTCAACGGTCTTACCGGCGAACGCGTCTGGCTCAACGAGACTCCGGCGCAACGCGCGGATGTCGGTGAAAAGCATTTCGACGGGGGATTCTACGCGACTCCCCTACTCGGTCAGGGGAACTGCAAGGACCTGATTTTCGTCAATGTCGTCAATAATACAAAAGGACAGAACGGATCTTTCATAGCTATCGAAAAAGCTACGGGCAAACTTCGGTATTCTCTACCGTTGAAGTATTATGCCTGGTCATCACCCGTAGGATTCCTTACCCCAAAGGGGGAACAGATAATCGTCACGTTCGACTGTTCCGGCAACGGCTATATCATCAATGGTCGGGAGGGCACCGTAATTACCAGCCAGCGCATTGGCGCGAACTTCGAGTCCTCTCCCGTAGTAAAAGGCAATACTTTAGTAATCGGCAGCCGGGGCGCTATCGTCTATCGTCTCTCTCTCTGCGCTGAATTACCTAACCCCTATCACCTAACATCTTTCCTCTATTCCCTCCGGCGGATAAAGCGGACCTGTGATTGCTGGCGGGGGAAATGAAAGGTCAGCATATCGCCGTCGAGTTGAGCCCTGATTACGGTCTTCAGCTCCTCCCCCTCCGCATCATACCATTCCGCCTCGTAGACTCCGCCGGCCGGACCTGGAGTCAGAATCCCTTTTAACATCCCATCTCCCCATTCCGGGGCTCCTATCCGGGCCCCGGAGCGATATATCATCTCATATCGGCTATCTTCACGAGCCATGATGATAATTTCATAATCTCCGCCCAACCGAAGATAATCCTCCTCCAAAGTATAGTCAAAGAGTTTCCACCGACCCTCTGCCGGATCTGAAGAATGAACGAGCCGGTAGGATATTTCTTCGGGCAGAAATTCCGTCGTGCGGCTACCCGGGACGATGGCCGTTTTTAGCATTTCGCGCCCTATGCTGACGTCAGCTCCCGGAGTCAGCAACAGGCTTACTTCCTGCAATTCTCCGAACGGTTCCCCCTTATCGTTGCCCCGGATATCTTTACTCCGCACCTCGATAGGTTTGCAGAGGGAATGATTCCCAACCCTCAGCCTTAATCCCTCCTCAGGAGTCCAGACCATCCTGTAATGATTCAGGCCGGTCGACATATCGAATCCGGATTCCAATATTTCCGTAAACGAAAAGCCCCCCGGCAGAGAGGCTTCAATATGTAATGCAGTCTGGGATGAAAGTGGTGTGCCGGAATATTCAACGCAATGGAACCATACCGTCATTTCCTTTCCCTCATCATCTCTGAAAAGGATTCCCCATGGCGGATTGGCAACCGATCCCGTGCTTCCGTCTGCCTTGGTATACCGGAATTTCCTGGAAGGATGACAAGCATGATTGCTTAGTTTGAAGTCAAGCTGGAAGCCCTTCCGGGGGTCGGCTCCATCTATGGCCATTAAGTCTGAATTATTGTATAACGACTTAGATGATATACTGTCGGAAGGATTGGTATGACGCGACCATAGAGTGTCGGCTTCAGTATCTCTTTCTACCCTTACCGCAGGAGAATAGCGCCGTGCGGCCACATCGTTTGAGAAAAGCCCTAACAGACTGGTGACTATTCCAACGCATGCAAAGGCAAGGATGACGATGCCGATCCCGATATTCATCTTCTTCATCGACTGCATATTGAATTTCGCCCTTACCTTATCTATCAGATAAGTTACTCCATACCACCATCCCAAAGCCCCTATGATGATAAAAAGATACCCGACGGCATAGAATCCACCCTTAATTTCGGGGGCAGTGAAGTTAAACCTCGCAAAGAGGCCTATTATAAGGAAGATAATCAAGGGATTGGAGAAAGTAAACAGAAAACCTCCCAATATATTCTTCTTGGCCGAGACTTCCTGCGGCAGAGGGCGCCGAAGCGAAGATGAAGGATTTTTTTTGAAGAGATAGACACTGAACGCGATAAGCACCAGACTTCCTACCAGTTGTATGACGTTCTGATTTTCATTCAGGAAATCTTCGATAAACGACAGGCCGAACCCGGTCAGCAGACAATAGAAAAGGTCGGATATGGCGGCTCCGATACCGGTATAGAATCCGGCCTTCCGTCCCTTGTCGAGCGTGCGCTGGATACATAATATGCCGACCGGACCCATCGGGGCCGATATAAGGATGCCTACGGCCAATCCTCGCCATATCATATAGAATATCGATTCTATCGGTGTCACTTTTTGTTAAGCCATTGCCCGTACGAAAAAATACGGAGATAAAAGACCTGCATTAGTTTTCCACATTCCTTGACTCTATCACGTTCAAGGCCTGTCATTGATGATATATCCTCCCAGCGATGTCGGATGGCAATAGTAGCGCCGGAGGCCGTAATGGAGAGTGACGGCCTCCCCGGCAACCGGTGCACCGGCTCCGGTCGTCACGTTATAATGGGAGTCGCAGACCGGGCATACCGCCTCGTAGGTCTTCCCGTCGATCGCTACCCGGATGGTCGGAGATTTTTCTACCGGGCAGGAAAGATCGTAGGCCATCGGTGCACCCGCATCACCTGAGAACGGATCTACCCCCTCTATCAGCAGCACGCCGCCGAAGCCCGTGGCCGACGTGTCGACGTAGGGGAATCCCGCCGGTTCGCGAGCCGATCCGGTCTGGAATACGAAGTAGTTGAAGTCTCCGAAGCCGCTTACCCCGTAGGCCGCCCACATTCCCCGGTCGGAAAGATTGATATTGACCGGCATCGAGGGTATCCGGGTATCGTTGAGGGAATGACATCCCCCCGCAACCATCAGCAGAACGGCGCCGATAAGGGATAGCCTCCAACTGAGTATATTTCCTCCGGAAATGAAGGCATATCCGTTCCTGTCCCGGTCCTTTCCCTTACGGGAGCGACCGTTATGGCCGTATGCCGATCCCCGGAGAGACCCGGTCTCAGACCCGGATTTACTCATAGTTAAGTTTTTCCAGGACGTCGGCAAACTGATCAGCCATTTTTTGTATCGTCCCTCCGATCATGGGAGCCATCATCTTGGGAATATCGATATCAATCGCTACGCATGCCTCGCAGGAAGAATCGTTGATGACAGCGATCTCAAGCGACATGGAGAGAGGCACCGGAGTCCCTACCCCTTGCAACCGGATCAGTGTCGGAGCCAGACGCTCCGTCACCTGTAGGGTGATCTCCCCTACCGGGCCGGCCGGAAAACTGATGCTGTCAGCCGTCACCTTGACGCCGTCGAGAAGTTCTCGCTTATCGTCCGGCACTGCGGAATCGGGAATGTTTGCGATTATATTTTTCAGTCCTTCGAGATTGGAGAGCTTGTCATAGACTGCTTGAGCGGGCGCGGATATCAGTCGGCCCGAAGATTTATAAGTCATATTGGTCAGACGTATTATTCAGCCGCGTCAAGCGACTGTAAGAGTTAAGACCCCGTCCCACAAAAAATGTTAAATCCGGGGTCACAAAGAGTTAATGGATCAGAAACTTTCAGGAGTCCAGGCGGAAGGATCTTCGCGCCATTGCTGAAGAGTTTCCAACTCAGTCGGGGTAATATAGTCAATCTCTGAGGCTACTTCGAGCATCTCGTTATAAGTCAGCAAAGAGACCAAAGACAGGTTGCTGTCGGAAACCCGTTTTACGGCCTCGGGGAATTCAAAGTTGAAAATGCAGGCCATGCCGATCGGATCGCACCCGGCCATCTCTATCGCCTCCACGGCTTTCAGTGAAGAGGTTGCCGTAGAGACGAGATCCTCGATAACCACAACTTTTGAGCCCGGCTTCAGATTGCCCTCGATCATATTCTCCAGCCCATGGTCTTTGGGGGTGCTGCGCACATAGACGTAAGGTAGTCCTAAGACGTCAGCAACGATCGCCCCTATGGCGATAGCGCCCGTGGCCACACCCGCAATAGCGTTAGCCTCAGGATAATGTTCGAGAATATTGCGAGCCAGTTCTACCTTGATGAAGTTGCGCACGTCAGGATAAGACAATACGACCCGATTATCGGTATATATCGGAGAGTTCCAACCCGAAGCCCATACGAAAGGCGATTCAGGCTGAAGCTTTATGGCGCTGATATGAAGGAGTTTTTCAGCTAAAAGTTTATGAGGTTTTTTCATAAATAGATCGATTTAAGACATCCGGCGTCTCCCTAAAGTTTCCCTAAAGTTTCCCTATGGTAAGAGCGACGGTCCGGACATCGGTTCGGAAATTACAAAATTAATAAATCTCAGCCAAACTTTAAACATCCTCCCCCCTTTTTTTGATTAATTTTTTCAATCCGGAGTTTTCAATAAGAAGCTCAACGGCGCTTTTGCACCGGGTCCTAAAGGATAAAGAATCTGACTGTAGCAGAGGATGGGGTCTTAGAACGTGGCGGCTAAGGTGAGGAGGACGAGCTTGCACGTCGGTTGGGCCGACAGGATAGCTTCGGCAGCGGAGGTAAGGGTCGCTCCGGTAGTGCAGACATCGTCAACAAGGAGGATTGTCTTTCCGGCGTAGCGCTCCGGATTGCGCAGACGGAAGATGCCCGTTACGTTCTTAAGTCGGTCGGCGTGACTGAAGGTCGTCTGACTTTTATGCGATCGCCGGGCGGTCAGTTCGAGGCTCAGATCGATCGAGGCCTCACGGCTGATACCCTTGGCTATCTCCTCGGCCTGGTTATATCCCCTGGAGGTATATTTCCACCAATGCAACGGAACCGGGCACACAAAATCTATATCGCTCAACCATCCCGAGGCAAGCAATTCCCGGCCCATTATCTCCCCGGCGCGGCGGGCAAGCGAGGGATAACTCCGGTATTTGAAATCATGGATCAAAGCCGCAATCCTATTGCCGGGCGCATAGAAAAAATATCCGGAGGCGCGCACGAAAGGGAATTTCCCCGCAAACCGCATCTCCATCGGATTATCCGCCATCGTATGGTAGCGCGTGCGGGGCAAGTCCGCGATACAACGATGACACAGAAACCTCTCCTCCGGTATCAACCGATCGCCGCAGAGATGACATATCGGAGGGAAAATAAAGTCTATCAATGCGCTCAGCATCCCGTTCCTCCCGTCTTGGACAGAATGGCGTCCGCAAGTTTGCCGATCAGTTCTGTTTCAAAACCGCGCGAAGCAAGGTAACGGTAGAATTTAGCCCGATCCTCGGCCACCGAGAGATTCAGGGTACGTGCCTTCGCAATCCCTACCCGTTTGATAGCTTCCACGTATTCTTTCGAATCGATGGACTCGAGACCTTCGTTGATGATTGCAGCCGGCACTCGTTTGGCGGCCAATCCTTGGCGGATCTTCCGTCTCCCCCACCCCGCAAACCGGACCTTATCGCGACAATAGGCAGTAGCGTAACGTCGCTCGTCAAGATAGCGGTTTGTCCGAAGAAATTCTATGATCTCGTCGGCGGCTGCGCCGGACAGTCCGGCCTTGAATATCTTCTGTCTGAGATCATATTCGCATTGTTCGCTTCGCGCACATAGCCCTGCCAACCGCAACTTCATGGCCTCGGCCGAGATCTGCCTGCGTTCTTTCTTCCCGTCTTTTCTCATCATTCAGATCAGTCTATTAACAAGAGTTTCCTGGGACCTACGCGGATTTTTCGGCGATCGCAAATCTCTTCCGCCGGGATATATCCTCTACCAGGCAAACCTGCCGATAACCCATCCTCTCCAGCATCCCTCGCAAATCTTCGGCATATAGGGGATTGATTTCGAAATATAGTTTACCTCCCTCGACGAGCGCGTCTTGACCAATCTCAGCAATCCTACGGTAAAAGAGCAATGGATCGTCTTCGGGTACGAACAGCGCGCCATGAGGTTCGTAATCCAATACATTCTTCTCCATATCCTTCTTCTCCTTTTCGCAGATATAGGGGGGATTACTTACGATTATATCCAGCGACCTGTCATCCGGGGCCCATCGAAAGATATCTTCACAAAGAAACCTGACCGGAGCATGAAGCATCCGGGCATTCTCCTCTGCCACTTTCAGTGCTTCCGAAGAAATGTCGACGGCATCGATCTTCGGGAAACGAAGGTTGCGGCTCAAGGCTATGGCTATCGCTCCGCTCCCGGTCCCTATGTCGAGCACGCGCAGATCCGGACGCTCGTCGGCCTCCTTCACTATGAGTTCCACGAGTTCTTCCGTCTCGGGTCTGGGAATGAGGACGGCGGGAGTTACTTTTAGCGTCATCCCGTAAAACCGACCTTCGCCGAGGATATACTGTATAGGCTCGCCGGATTTCAACCGATTGAGGATCTCCTCGATCCGGGTGAGGATGAAAGGGGAAAGCACGTCGGCGGCATGCACGACCAGTCCGGTCGTGTCCCATCCCTTAAGGGAATGAAATATAAGTCTGGCGATCGAAGTGGCTTCTCCGACGCCGAAGAGCGGCGTCAACTCCTGACGCAGGAGTCGATACCGCTCTTCCAATGTAGTCTGCATCGAACAGTAATGTATAATTAATATTCGTCCCAGGCGCGTATCTCTATCTCGTTGGGTTTGAGAGAAGTGAAGGCACTGATGAAGGCCTCGGCAAGACGAGCGTTGGTCAGCAACGGGATATTGAGGTCGATAGCCGCGCGACGGACCTTATAGCCGTCGCTCAACTCCTTGGGAGTAAGATTCTTGGGAATATTCACTACAAGATCTATTTCACGGGAATGAAGCAGATCGAGCACCTGCGGATGGCCGTCGGGCTGCGAAGGCATGTAGACCCTTACTGCCGGAACCCCGTTCTCGCTCAGGAAGGCATGGGTGCCGCGCGTAGCGTAGATAGTGTAACCGTTCTTGTGGAGAAGCTGAGCGGACGCAAGCAGGGCTGCCTTGTGGCGGGCAGAACCGGTCGACAGCAGGATGCCGCGTTTCGGAATCCGGTGGCCGACAGCCAGCATCGCTTTCAGGACGGCTTCGCCCGTGTCCTGACCTAAGCAACCGACCTCACCCGTCGAACTCATGTCAACACCGAGTACCGGGTCTGAACCCTGCAGACGGGAGAAGGAGAACTGGGAGGCCTTGATGCCGACATAGTCGAGATCAAACGCCGATTTATTGGGCTTCTCGACAGGAATACCGAGCATCACCTTGGTAGCCAAATCGATAAAGTTGATCTTCAGGACCTTGCCGACGAAGGGGAAGGAGCGCGAAGCACGCAGGTTGCACTCTATGACCTTGATATCGTTGTTCTTGGCAAGGAACTGGATGTTGAAGGGACCGGAAATATTGAGGGCTTTCGCTATCTGGCCCGACACTTTCTTTATGCGGCGCATCGTCTCGACATAAAGTTTCTGTGGCGGGAACTGGATGGTCGCGTCGCCGGAGTGGACGCCGGCAAACTCTATATGCTCTGAGATCGCGTAGGCCTTGATCTCTCCGTTCTGGGCTACGGCATCCATCTCTATCTCTTTCGCATTCTGGATAAATTCGCTGACCACCACCGGATGCTGCTTCGAGACGTTGGCGGCCAGGCGCAGGAAGCGATGAAGTTCCTCTTCGTTGGAGCAGACGTTCATGGCCGCACCTGAAAGGACGTAGCTCGGACGCACGAGCACCGGGAACCCTACCTCATCGATAAACTTGTCGATATCCTCCATCGAAGTCAATTCCTGCCAGCGGGGCTGGTCGATGCCTAACTCGTCGAGCATGGAGGAGAATTTATGACGGTCTTCGGCGTTGTCGATGCTCTTGGCCGACGTGCCGAGGATATTTACTCCTTCAGCATCCAGGCGCATGGCGAGGTTATTCGGTATCTGGCCGCCCACGCTCAGGATTGTACCGTGGGGCTGTTCGAGCTCGAGGATGTCCATCACGCGCTCGAAAGTGAGTTCGTCGAAATAGAGACGGTCACACATGTCATAGTCCGTAGAGACGGTCTCGGGATTGTAGTTGATCATCACGGAGCGCCATCCTTCCTTCTTGACCGTCATCAGGGCATTTACCGAACACCAGTCGAACTCTACCGAGGAGCCGATACGGTAAGCACCCGAACCGAGCACTACTATCGAACGGTGATCGTGAAGGAATTTGACATCATTGTCCGATCCGTTGTACGTGATATAAAGATAATTGGTCTGGGCCGGATATTCCGCCGCCAATGTATCGATCTGCTTCACGACCGGGGTTATGCCGCGCTCTTTGCGGTGGTTGCGGACGCGCAGCGACAGCTGCTCGGGAGCATGGTTGTCGAAGTCCTTGAAGATACCCCGCGCGATCTGGAAGTCACTGAAGCCCTGTTGTTTGGCCTGACGGAGAAGGTCGTCGGGGAGTGCCTCGAGGGAGTCATATTTCTCAATCTCACGCGAAGTCTGCATGATGTTGTTGAGCTTATGCAGAAACCAGCGGTCGATTTTCGTCAGTTCATGGATACGCTCCACGCTGTAGCCACGCTTCAGGGCTTCGGAGATTACGAAGATTCGGTTATCTGTAGGTTCGGCCAAAGCGGCATCTATATTGTCGACCTTGATAGCCTTGTTCTCAGTGAAGCCGTGCATACCGCGGCCAATCATACGCAGGCCTTTCTGCATGGCTTCTTCGAATGTGCGTCCGATCGCCATCACTTCGCCTACGGATTTCATCGAACTGCCGATCTCGCGACGTACACCATGGAATTTGCCAAGGTCCCAGCGAGGGAGTTTGACGACACAGTAGTCGAGCGCGGGCTCGAAGAAGGCAGAAGTATCTTTAGTCACCGAATTGCGCAGATCGAAGAGTCCATAGCCCAAACCGAGTTTTGCAGCCACAAACGCCAGAGGATAACCCGTGGCCTTCGAAGCTAAGGCCGACGAGCGGCTCAGACGTGCGTTGACCTCAATGACACGGTAATCCATCGACTCGGGGTCGAAGGCATACTGGACGTTACATTCGCCGACGATTCCGATGTGGCGGATGATCTTGATGGCGAGTTTGCGCAGATAGTGATAGTCTTCGTTAGTGAGAGTCTGCGAAGGAGCGACCACGATACTTTCACCGGTATGGATGCCGAGCGGGTCGAAGTTCTCCATGTTGCAGACCGTGATACAGTTGTCAAAGCGGTCGCGTACCACTTCGTATTCAACCTCTTTCCAACCTTTAAGTGATTTCTCCACAAGAACTTGAGGCGAAAAAGACAAGGCCTTTTCAACCAATGCGACCAGTTCGCGGTCGTTATCGCAGAATCCGCTGCCGAGACCACCCAAAGCGTAGGCAGCACGGACGATTACGGGGTAACCGAGTTCGTTGGCAACATTTATAGCTTGCTCGACTGTATCGACAGCCTGACTCTTGATAGTCTTGACATCTATTTCATCGAGTTTCTTGACGAACAGTTCACGGTCCTCGGTGTCCATAATGGCCTGTACAGGTGTACCGAGGACTTCGACATTATATTTCTCGAGAACGCCGGACCGATAGAGTTCCACACCGCAATTCAGAGCGGTCTGACCGCCGAAAGCCAGAAGAATGCCTTGTGGCTTCTCTTTGGCAATAACTTTTTCTACAAAATAAGGGGTGACGGGAAGAAAGTATATTTTGTCGGCAAACCCGTCGGAAGTTTGTACTGTGGCGATGTTGGGGTTGATAAGCACAGTTTCAATGCCTTCTTCCTTCATGGCTTTCAGGGCCTGGCTGCCGGAGTAGTCAAATTCGCCGGCTTCACCGATCTTAAGGGCGCCGCTGCCAAGCAGTAGCACTTTTTTGATAGACTTGTTAGCGTTCGATGTATCCTTGACGTCGAAACTCATAGTGGTATCGTTGCTCATCTCTTGCGTGTATTAAAGAAGTGCTACAAATTCGTCAAATAAGAACTCGGTATCCTTAGGACCTGACGAGGCTTCGGGGTGGAACTGAGCCGAGAAGAACGGTTTGGTCTTATGCCGGATGCCTTCGTTCGTGCCATCGTTCATATTGACGAACAGCGGTTCCCAGTCGGCCGGTAAAGTCTTGTCGTCGACTGCAAAGCCATGGTTCTGGCTTGTAACGAAGCATGTATTGGTGCCCACGCGCCGAACTGGTTGGTTGTGGCTGCGGTGACCGTATTTAAGTTTGTATGTTTTGGCGCCGGCTGCTTTCGACAGGAGTTGGTTGCCCATGCAGATGCCGCAGATAGGTTTGCCGATTTCGATGGCTTTGCGGAGTATTTCGACTGTCTTTCCGGCCATGTCAGGGTCGCCGGGGCCGTTGGAGATAAATACGCCGTCGTATGTCATGCCTGTATAATCGTAATCCCAAGGTACGCGAATCACCTTGACTCCGCGACGAGTAAGACAACGAACGATATTGTGCTTGACGCCACAATCCACAAGGATAACTGTCTTTTCGGCTTCCGAGTTACCATATTCGGCCACTTCCTTGCATGACGTTTTGGCAACGAGATTTTCCTTGTTGGGATCGTACCAATCGATGTCGTCGTCGGCAGCCTCACCGATCAGGATTTTTCCTAACATCGAGCCGTGGTCGCGCAGGTGCTTGGTGAGCGCGCGGGTATCGACGCCGTAAATAGCGGGGATTTTCTCCTCACGCAACCATTCGTCGAGCGACCGGTCGCTCTGCCAGTGGCTGTTGTCCCACGAATAGTCCTGTACGACCAATCCCTTGGGATGAATATGGTCGCCCTCGAAGTATTCGCTTAATGCATTATTGGCAGTGTCCTTGTCGTCGTCGCGGGGAGGTACACCGTAGTTCCCCTGAAGCGGAAAGGTGGTAACCAGAATCTGGCCTTCGTACGAAGGGTCGGTAAGGCTCTCGGGATAGCCGGTCATGGCAGTGTTGAAAACAACTTCACCGGCAGTATTGCCCTCGTATCCAAATGAATGGCCATAGAATACTGTGCCGTCGCTTAGCAACAGGCGAGCATTAGGAGTGATGCGCATAGCTCAATATTGAGGATTAGTATGTAGTTTCGTTGTCCGGGTACATATTTGGGTATACCCTAAAAATTGTACAAAGTTACGAATTTTCGCTCATATACCAAAACCATTGGACTTGTTCGTTTGTTTGAAAACTGACTTTCATCATCACTTCTTAATAATCCCCCATACATTATGCTTATATATCAGTTTGCACTCCCCGTTCAGGATCTCGAAAACGTTCGTTATTGGTTCATGCGCTATTTTGCCATGTCTTCGTCTGACAAACATACTTGCCCGGATGGGGGAGAGTCGTATCGCCTGCAGTGTGGCGACGATACTTGTTCGCTCCTTGTTCAAAAGTTACGGCCCGGGCAGACCCCGGGCGGTTCGCGACTGGCTATGTCGGTTGCTTCGCGCGAAGGCGTCGATTTTCTCACCGAGTTACTCCGAACCGATGGCAACATAATTATAAAGGAGCCTGCCGAAGACGAATACGGTGTATACTGCAGCGTAGTTCTCGATCCTGAGGGCAATAGGGTGTCTGTAGTGGAATAAAGTCGCAAAAAAAATCTATAGTTTGCAAAACTTTTGTAATTGCACCGATGTTATAATTGCAAACACGATTCAACTATTTAATTCAAGCAGACAAGGGTGTCGATACTTAAATTGAGATGGTAAAAACTCTTGATTAAGACACCGCCATGATGCAATTCGTTTCTTCGTTTCACAAACAACTTACTTACTATATTTACTTATTTTCAAACTCAAACAAAGTTACTCTCTACGGATTATGAAAAGCATTAAGAAACTCCTTCCGCTTGCGCTACTCCTGATGGCGCTTCCCTTCGTCCTTTCGTCATGCACAAACGATGACGATCTCCCCAATATAGACTACAGCCTTCAGCTGTCCGGCGGTGTCTATGATCAGACTAACGGATATATATATGTAGTGCGTGGAGAGACTCTCGAGATCGAGTCTATTTCGGTTCGTAATCTCGATTCGAACAAGAATGCCGCTATCACGGGCGCTGAGTATTTCTGGGATTACAATTTCCTCGGTAACTCGCCCATGCCTCCTTACGGTTTCAATATCACTATCAGCGATCAGACCGCTCTTGGTGAACACCAGCTTACTATCCGTACCGGTGTAGTAGCCGTAGACAAGGAACCTGCTGTCGGTATCGTGAACTACACGGTGGTTGTGGTTGAAAGCGAAGACGACCTGCCCGCATCGGCTGTATCGCGCAGCTTCACCACCGTTCCCGGCATGAAGTCAAATTGATATAACAATCCGTAACAACATAAACACATAAGGAAGCGCAGCCCGACAGGCCGCGCTTTTTTGATTTCATGAGTTTTGTTTATTCAGGTGGTAGTGGCGCCTGAAGCGTCCGTAGAGCAGGATGGAAACGACGCCGCGTGTGCTGAGGTAGAGCAGGAATGCAAGCCAGAGCACATGGTTGGGCGCGAAGTGGTCTTTAAGCAGCTGCGTGCCTATATAGTAAACACCGAAAAAGACGACCATCGCTACTGCCATCGAACACAACAAGTAGCGTGTGCGTGTCAATCCGATGAATATGCCGTCCCACGTGAATGCCGAAAAACCGAGGAGTGGCACCAATACCGCCCATAGCGAATATTCGTGGGCTGTCTCGAGCACAGACATGTCGTTGGTAAGAAATCCTAACAAAGTGTCGCCGGCCACGAAGTAGAGTGTCGTAAAAATCAGTGACGCGATGATACCCCATATAGCGAGAGCCTTAACTGTGCGCCGTAATGCCGAGAAGTTGTGCGCGCCCCAATACCGTCCGGACAGGGCCTCGCCACCAAATGCAAAACCATCCATGAAATAGGAGAATATAAGGAACAGTTGTAACAGTAGCGAATTGGCGGCAAGGATATTGGTTCCCATAACGGTACCAGCATGAGTAAACCACAGTGTCACCGAAGCCAGGCATAAGGTTCGCAGAAAAATGTCGCCGTTGATTTTGAACATTTTCTTCCATGCACGGCTGTCCATCAGACCGATTGTCCAGTCGACGGGAACCATAGTGTCACCGAGATATTCCTTTGTTGGCAAAGTGCGCAGTACGTTGACTACTACACCGATGCCTATAAACGCACCTGCAATCTGCGAGATGGCAGTGCCAAGAGCAACACCATCGATACCAAGCCCGAAGCCGAAGACAAATATAAGACTTAATAAAATGTTAAGCACATTTGTCGTCAGCGCGATCCACATGATAGGTTTAGATCTCTGCATACCTAACAGCCAGCCGGAGATGACGAAAGTGACGAGTACGCCGGGCGCGCCTAAGATGACGAGACGGAAGTATCGCCACGCCAATGGGCCGACCGAGCTGCCTCCGTCTATGAGATGCATCGCAGGTTCGCCGACAAGTGGTGACAACATAAGCAACAGGATTCCTCCCGACACCGCAATGATGCCGCCTCGCATCAACACGCGACGCTGTTCGCCGACATTGCCGGCACCGAATGCCTGGGCCGTCATACCCGATGTGCCCATACGCAAGAATGCAAATAGCCAGTACAGTATGTTAAATACCGTGCCACCAACAGCAACTGCACCGATAAGGTTGCCTCCTTCGATATGGCCTACTATAGCTACGTCGGCCAGCGAAAGGAGTGGTGTCGTGATGTTGGTGGCAATGGCGGGCCACGCGAGATTAAGTATCTGGCGGTGAATGGCTCTCATATTGCAGCTGTTACTGCTTTGCGGGTATTTCCTTGACGGTCTTCAGTACCTTCTTGTCTATCTTGACGGGATACTTGGCTTTTATCTGTTTGATCCACTGCTTTTCCAGTTCGTTCTGGTAGTCGGTGGTTACCTTGCTGCGAACGTCGTCGGCTTCAACCGGTTGCTCGATTATCACACCGCGGAAGGGGAAGAAGTTAGACCACGACAGTTTTTTCTTGTCGGGCATCGGGCCTCCGAAGGCAAGATAATCTGTAATGGCATTCTCACCTTTCTTGGCGATAACGCGTTCGGCGCGTACATGTTTGCCGAATTTTTCGCGGAGTTCCTTGTTGAACTCCTGCGGATTGACAGCGCGGTCGCCAAGAGTTGTGAGATAAGCCTTGATTTCGGTTTCAAGCGAGTCGCTGTTGGTGAAGATTATGTATGCTTTGTAGCGGGGTTCGTCAAACTTGTAGTTATCGCGATGCGATTTGAAATAAGCTTCGAGGCCTTCGCGATCGTTGGATGCGCGTTGCCAAACTTTGTCCTGGCTGATGTCGAACAGCAGAATACCGTCAGTGTATTCGTTTACAAGGTTACGGTAATCGGGGTTAGTGTCCATCAGATCGATGCGGGCCTGCTCGCGGGTAGCACGGTCCATCTCCGACTTGGCAGCGCTCGTTATCAGACGGCGAGCGTTGGTGGCGTCGGTAGAAGCAGTCACAGCCACACGCTTCATGGCAGCGCTAACAGGGATTTCCTTGCCGTTGACAACGGCCACAGGGAGTGCCATCGTTTTCAGCGATGCGATCATGGTCGAGTCGTAACCACCGGCGTTGGCAGCTACGAGCTTTTCGATTTTTTCGAGGTTGTTCTCAAGCAGATGACTGTTATATTTTGCACTCATCTGTTCAAGATATTTCTGTTCGGGAATCAGACCTTTTTCGCTGTTCTCGATGATACCTTTAAGTTGGGGTAGGGCATCGTCGAACGACTTCATAGGGCGGCGTCCGGTGACTTCGAGGATGTGCCAGCCATAAGCGGTGCTGACCGGTTTCGAGATTACGCCTTCTTCCATGCTGAAAGCAGCCGAGTCGAAGGGGGCAACCATAACACCAGAGCTGAACCAGTCGAGTTCACCACCGTTAGCCTTGCTACCGGGGTCTTCACTTTCGCGACGAGCTACATCGGCAAAGTCGGCGCCACCCATCAGTACATTGTAGATCGAGTCGATCTGCTCTTTGGCACGGGCTGCTTCTTCGGGCGATTTGCGTGCAGTTAGCTTGAGGATATGGCGAGCCTTTACTTCGCCGGGATTGGGACGCTCGTTGTCTACGCGAACCAGGTGATAACCGAAGCCCGAGTTTACTGGTTTCGAAATCTCACCTATCTTAATGGAGTAGGCTGCGTCTTCGAAGGCCATAGGGTAGCGACCGGTGAGCATCCAGCCCATGTGACCGCCCGAATCCTTGGTGCCGCGGTCGATGGAGAAACGTGCTGCGGCATCGTTCCAATCCAGACGTCCTGCGAGTATCTCGGTGCGGATGCTGTCGGCACGATTGAGATTTACGGTGTCATTAGGCGCTGTCGCAGGCAGCATGATATGCGACACGTCGAGCATACGGCCGTAACGTTTGTAAGCTTCTTCGAGCAGCTCCTGTTCGGCAGCACGGTCTTTCATGTAGGGCGCGGAAAGCTCGCTGCGGTACTGCGACAGTTCTTGTTGGAAAGTAGCAGTGGTATCGTATTTATTGGCAAGCGCGTCAGCGACCTTAAGCTTGTAGTTGACAAACATATCGACGTATCCGTCGAGAGTCTGCTGCTCGATCTGCTGGCCAGCGTTCTTATTGTAGAGGTATTCAAATTCGCTCTTATAGACAGGGCGGCCGTTGATGGTCATCAGGACCGGGTCGTCGGTCGATTTGGCCAACATGACACCGGCTGCAAGTGCGATGATACCAAAGGAGAAGGAGATTTTTTTCATTGTATGTAATGAACTGGTATGATTGATTCAACTATAATGTGCGTATTATCAACGTGAGCTGGCGCTGTAATTGGGAGCTTCGCGTGTGATGTCGACATCGTGGGGATGGCTTTCGGCCACACCGGCGTTGGTGATGCGGGTAAACTTGGCCTCATGCAAACGATCGATATCGGGTGCGCCGCAATAACCCATGCCTGCACGCAGACCGCCGAGCATCTGGTAGACAACTTCAAAGAGCGAACCCTTGAACGGAACTCGCGCTGCAATGCCTTCGGGCACAAGCTTCTTGGCGTCGGTTTCGCCGGCCTGGAAGTAACGGTCCTT
>CAYTOR010000032.1:0-19340 GCA_964439505.1 uncultured Sangeribacter sp. | reverse complement strand
ACCATACAGTTTCGCGACCGCGTAAGGGCTATAGGGATGGAAGGGAGTATTCTCATTCTGAGGCACTTCCTCTACCTTACCGTAAAGTTCCGAAGTGGAGGCCTGGTAGATGCGGCAGGTCTTGTCGAGGCCGTTGATTCTTACTGCTTCCAATACGCGGAGCACTCCGACGGCATCAGTATTCGCAGTATATTCCGGTACATCGAAACTGACCTGTACATGACTTTGAGCCGCGAGATTATATATCTCATCCGGCCTTACCTTTCCGATGACCTTTACCAGGCTCATCGAGTCAGCCATATCCGCATAATGGAGATGGAAATTTGCGTGCCCTTCAAGATGAGCGATGCGTTCCCGATAATCGGTAGACGAACGGCGTATGACGCCATGTACGTCATATCCCTTTTCAAGTAGGAACTCGGCCAGATAAGAGCCGTCCTGTCCTGTAACTCCGGTAATTAAAGCAGTTTTCATATCTATATTGCGGATTAGTCTGATTGGGTTGGTATTCAGAGAGGAAAGAGATTAGATAGGCCCCGGCGGGTGAGCGAAGGCCGGGGGCTTAACTCGCTTACGCCTGACGGATTTTTGGACCGATATCCCTGAGTTCCCATTCGGTCGAGGATTTATATTCCTTATACCATCTGATGAAGCGTTGCAGTCCGTCTTCGAGTTTTGTCGTCGGGCGATAACCGAATTGAATGTGGAGTTTCGACGAGTCGGCCAAAGTCGAATGGACCTCGCCGTGCTGCATTGGAAGGAGTACGGTAAGGGCCTGTTCCCCGGTCAGTTGTTCAAGCAAAGCGACGAAATCATTCATCAGTGTGGGATAGCCCCGTCCGATGTTGATAACGTCATGTTC
This sequence comes from uncultured Sangeribacter sp., assembly GCA_964439505.1. Lineage (GTDB taxonomy): Bacteria > Bacteroidota > Bacteroidia > Bacteroidales > Muribaculaceae > Lepagella. The sequence continues at coordinate 18,478 of CAYTOR010000032.1, read as the reverse complement.
TGGGGCAGTATTGAAGATATTTCCCCCTTTCACGATGATGCGTCTTACGGCTTCCGCCACGTCATCGATATAAGTGAAGTCGCGGCTGAGCTGGCCTCCATTATATAAGGTTATCTCCTTTCCGGAGAGCAGAGCCTCCGTGAAGAGATAAGGAGCCATATCGGGACGTCCCCATTCACCGTAGACACTGAAGAATCTAAGTCCGGTCATCTTGAAGCCGTACATGTCGGCGTATACGTTGGCAAGCATCTCGTTTGTGCGCTTCGAGATGGCGTAGACAGATTTTGGTGCTCCGTTAGCATCGGATTCACGGAAGGCATGGGGCGATTGCTCGCCATAAACCGAACTACTGGAAGCGTATAGAAGGCGCTTCGCGCCGCAGGCCCTGCATATTTCAAGGATTCGCATGAATCCCATCACGTTACTTTCCAGGCAGTCCTCCGGATGGGCGATCGAATATCTCACTCCCGGCTGGGCCGCCAGATGCAGGATGACATCCGGCTGGAACTCAACTGCCAGACGTTCAGTTTCTTTATCCCGCACGTCAAGCCTTGCGAAAAAGAAATCCGGCAGACGCTCGCTCTTGAGGATGGTGATATCCCGGGTCTTGGAGGCTCCTGACCGATCAATCTCCGTCAGATCTTCGGCAAATCCCTGCTTCAGTTCGGCGGCATCAAAGCCGCAACGGATCAGTCGGTCGATCTTCAGGCGGGGGTCATAGTAAGGGTTGAGGTTGTCGATACCCAACACCTCGATATGGCTTTCCGCCAGAAACTCCGCTACTCGGCTGCCTATGAATCCGGCGACTCCGGTCACAAATACTTTCATTTCATCGAGGGATTGGTTGCTACGCTCAGGATGCCCTCCAAAGTCTCGTGGCGTTTGGGCGACATGTCAAGATAACGTCGGGTAGCGGAAAGGCGATGGATATCGCTTCCCACTACATTATACATACCTTTCTTAAGCAGCCATTCGGCTTTCTTCCGGGCTGTCTCGCCATACATTCCTACGATCGACAGCATATTGAGCTGCAGGATGACTCCGCGACGTTTGAGTTTCTCGTAATCATCCTCATTCATATATCGGTAACGTTCCGGATGGGCCAGGACGGGATAATATCCAGCATGCTTGATATCGTCGATGAGTTCGTCGAAATTCATCGGCGGAGAGAAATAGGAGGTCTCGACGAGGAGATGTTTCCCCTCTTCGCCCAAAGGCAGGAAGTCATTTTTCTCAAGTCTCTCCTCGAAGAGGGAATCAAGCATATTTTCTGCGGCGAGGTGAAGTTCAATATGGCCGTCATATTCGAGGCAAAGTTCCGCGAAACGCTGGCGCAGGAAAGAAGTCTCGTTAGGAAAATCCTCCATGATATGCGGGGTCAGCCAAACTTTGCGGACGCCCATTTTCTCATACGCATCGAGAACTTCCAAAGCCTTCTCCATGGTGGGAATCCCGTCATCTACCCCGGGCAGGATATGGGAATGCCAGTCGGTCAGGCCCTCCATGAGGCCCGCCTCCTGCAATCCTTCTACTTTTTTTCTGAATGGCCAGAATCCCATAATTGCATTATTTGCTAAGGTTATTGCTCAAGGTTTAGTAAGTCTATTCCTCAAGCGACTGATAGTTGCCGTAAGTATAATAACTACTGTGGGCTTCCTCAGTACCATTGAGGATTATACTCATTCTCTTGAGTTTCTTTTCATTATAGAGGATAGTCAGGTCCTTGATGGCTGACTTGTCGAGCAATCCGGCTCGGATGACGAAGAGAGTCGCATCGACATAGTTATTGATCAGCTGGGTGTCGACGACTACATTTACCGGCGGGCAGTCGATCATTATGATGTCGTACTCGCCCTTGACGGCATCCAGGAATTCTCCGAGTCGGTCACCTTCCAGAAGCTCGGCCGGGTTCGGCGGACGCTTTCCGATCGGGACGATGCTCAGACCATTGACTCCCTGAACCGGATAAATGATTCTTGCGGGATCCTCCGTCTTGCCGGAAAGGTAAGAAGCGAGTCCCCGGCCGGGAGCGCCGACATAATCCGAGAGGGAGCCGTGGCGCAGGTCGCCGTCGATCAGGAGCACCTTCTTATTCTTGAGCGCGAACGACGCGCCGAGATTATATGCCACGAAAGACTTGCCCGAACCAGGATTGAATGAAGTCACCGCCAAGATGCTATGGTCGGCATTGCGGCCAAGCATAAGATCGATATTGGAGCGTACGACCCTGAAGGCCTCGTTGGGAACATCGCGTTTCCCCTCTTCGACGATAGGCTTCGGAGTGTCGATTTCCTTCTGTCTCGCTTTCTTAGACTGGACGAAGCGACGGAGTTTGAGCCGCTTGCCGATCTGCGGAAGTTCGCCGATGAAGGGAATCGGCAGGTTGTCGAGGTCATGACGGCTATGGACTTTATTGTCAACCATAACCAGGATATAGATAGCGACAGCCGGAATGAGGACGCCCATTACGAAAGCTACGAAAAGAATAGCGTTCCGTTTCGGGGAGATAGGCTGATCAGAGCCGAAAGGAGGAGTGATGATGCGGGTATTGTAGGCGTTGAAAGCCTGGGAGAGGTCAGTCTCCTCACGCTTCTGGAGCAGGAAGAGATAGAGTTGCTCCTTGATAGCCTGATCGCGCTTGATGGTACCGAGATATTTGGCCTGGGTAGGGGTTGTGGCCAATTCCTTCATGCTCTGGCCCTGAGCCGACTGCAGGTTGCGCAGGTTGGCTTCGAGACTACCGACGTAAGAATTGACCGAACGGATCAGCGATTCGCGCAGGCCATTGGCCTGATGGGTATAAGACTCGACAATGGGATTGTCGGGACTCGAATTGCTGATGAGATTGTCGCGCGTCAGCAAAAGGGTATTGTATTCCTTGACCAACTGCTCAAGTCCGGAGTTGCCGACGCCGGTCAGTACCGGTACCACCTTATTGGCGTTACCCGGATTATTGATATAATCCTTGATGTAGTTGGCCATGGCCAACTGATTGTTGGCCTCGATGATACTCTTACTTACGGTCGAGGACTGATCCATATACATCCTCGCGCTCGCTTCGATATCGGGAATATGATTTGCCGACTGATAATCAGCGATGTCGCTGTCGACTTCTCCGAGTTCGCGGATGAGCATCGACAGGCGTTCGTTGATAAACTCGGAAGTAGCTACAGCCATGCGGTTCTTATCACGCACCCAGAACTCGTTGTAGACTTCTACGATGGTGTTGAGTACGTCAGTAGCCCGGTCGATACTGGTATCGGTCATCGTCAGGTCGATGACTTCCGAATCAGAGTCAGTCAGGTCAGCGGTAAGTTTGCCGAGATAACTTTCGATAGCGCCGTGTTCGGAACTGATTGTTACCAGATACTCGTATTCTTCATCGCGGGTATTGGTGTATAGTCCGTTAGGGTTGAACGATATTACCCCGACCGGAGTCTTGACGGGAGCCGATCCGATTTTACTCTTGATATTAAGATTCTTAAACTTGACGCGGCTTTTTTCACCCTTGGGTACTGCCGAGACTTCCGTTATGACGAAAGAATCATCGGGCTGTAGGGTCAGATTTATCATCAGACCACCGTATTTCTTGTCGGTCGTCTCGTTCTTGACGTCGAAGGGAGAGGTCTTACCGTAGAGGACTTCGTTATGGGGAAACTTCTTGAGATAGACCGACGAAGTCAGGTTAAGTCTCTTTACAACCTCCTGCATAACGGCGGGAGATTTCAAGCTGACGAGTTCGTTATAGACATTGGCGTTTCCTCCGCCCAGGCCGAAATCCCGGAAAGCGTTGGAGACGTCGGCAATGCCCCCTGACTGCGAGTCTTGGATAAGGAGCTGCATGGTCCTGCTGTACTTCGGTTCCTGGCGCATGGCATAGAAGAAGCCGAACCCGATGCAAAGGATAATGGCGATTACAAACCATTTCCAATGGCCGAGACACGCGGTCAGGAATCCTTTGAAGGAGAATGTCTTTTCCTCCTCGACAGGATTAACAGCGGATATGGGATTTATGGGATTTTCCATCAATCGATATTTTCAAGTCCGGAGAGATTACTTCGCCAGGTTGACGATGAGGACGGCAGTAGAAGTGAGGACTGAGAAAATGGAGATCCAGAATCCTGCAGTCATCGTAGTGGTGCCGTTGATAGTGGTTGCGCGCTTGCGTACGTCATTGGGTTCGACATAGATGATATCGTCCTGCTGGAGGTAGAACCCCGGATTATTGTAAAGGCTTTTTCCGTCGAGGAGATTGAAGACGTAGACCTGGGTCTTGCCGTTTTCGGTACGCAGGAGTCTTACGTTCTCTCTCTGTCCGTTGATTCCGAGGTCTCCGGCCATGGCGATGGCGTCGAGGATAGATACCTGGTCGCGATTGAATGTGAAGCGACCAGGAGAGTTTACTTCGCCGAGCACGCTGATGCCGGTGTTGAGGAATTCAACGGTTACGGTAGGATCCTTGATGAGATTCCGGCCCATGATTTCTCCTTTGATGAATGAAGCGAGTTCATAGCGGGTCATTCCGGCTACGTGGAGCACTCCGAGCACGGGGAAATCGATAGTGCCCTGCGGAGTGACGGTGTAGCTGCTCAGGCCTTCGGAATAGCTGTTCTGGGAGCCGAAAGCGGTAGCGGTGCCGTAAGTTGTGGCATTCTGTCCCAGACGGGTAGTGACAACAGGAAGGTTGAAGAGGCTTGCCAATTGCGGATCCTTGGAGATGACGACGATCTGAAGTTTATCGTCCGGGCGGATCTTGATCGCCTGACGCGCCTGGGTTTCGAACGTCATTACCTGATCGATGTCCTGAAAATATGCTACGTCCTTAGGAGTTTTGCAACTGCTGAATAAGGTCAACATGCCGATCATGATGCCGGCCAGCCATGAAAGTCGCTTGGTTTTCATATCTGTCAAAGGTTAGAAGAATCGAATCTTGCCGTCGCCGGGGGCGGCGCTTCGATCTGTCTGTATTTTTTTGTTTTAAATCAGTTTATATTCTTATTTTGCGTATTGTCTTTTTATAGAACGTCGGGTCAACGGTATTTATTGGAAAAACTCCTTTTAAATTGATCGGGAATTCAGTCATATAATACCGTTTTCTCCTTTTTCTCTATCGTTCTGATCGATTTGGTCAGAAGGATATTGCCGATAGTCCAGATAAGCAGGTCGGTCAGGACTATCCAGTTGACATTGATTCCGGCAATCGACAATCCCCAGTTGAGTCCGACGAATCCGATATCGGCGATCAGGATGATTGTCAAGGTCTGCCGGCCGGTCAGCCCGAGGTCGAGCAGCTTATGATGGATATGGCATCGGTCGGGCATGAAGGGATTCCGTCGTCGGATAATCCGGTGGAAGAAGACCCTGCATTGATCCAATATCGGGATTATCAACGGAGAGAAGGCGACGGTGATAGGGTTGAGGTCGGCGAAAACGTTTCCTTGCTCGCGGATATTCGTGAATTCGACGGCAAGGAAAGCGATGACCATCCCCAAGGTCAGCGAGCCGGTGTCTCCCATGAAGATCTTATTGTTCTTTTTCGAACTGCCATACATATTGAAATATATAAACGGCAGCAATCCTCCGGCCCCGCCGAAGGCAACCATCGAATAGATATAGTAATCGGCATCGTAGAAAGCGGCTCCGAAGTATGCGAGGGTAAGAAACGCAATACTTCCGGCCAATCCGTCGATGCCGTCAATAAGATTCAACGCATTGATAATATAGACTATAGCGAATACCGTCAGCATCCAGCCTATCCAATCGGGAATAGTCTGCAGGCCCAAAAAACCGTGAAGATCGGCGATCCAGATTCCGGAGGCGATCGTCAGGATGCCGGCAATGATCTGGAAGATGAACTTCGCGCGGTATCTGACCTCCACCAGGTCGTCGGCGATACCCAGAAGGAAGAGCAGCATCAGGGAGCATAAGAGGAAAAATAGGCCTACCTCTCCCTGCATCATCACTTCCCGGATTTCATTGGCGTTGCATTTGACTCCAAGCCCCAAAATGAGCAATACGGAGAATATGATGCCCGGGACGAAAGCGATTCCTCCCAATCTGGGGACCGCTCCGTCATGGATTTTGCGCTCGTCATGGCTGTCAAATAGCCTTTTGCGATAGGCAATAATGAGGATTTGCGGGATGAGACCTCCCACAACAATACCTGCCAATATAAATGTCAAAAGGTTATTTAGTAGCCAATTATCCATAAAGAAAGCGAACTTCACCCGGCGCCTTCCGGATTACCCGGCGCCTCTTGTCCCAAGATTCAGGACAGTCCGGGGGAGGACGTAATGACGCAGTTTTTTAGGAACTACAGTCTGTTAGCGTTCGCAAAGTTAATTATAATTTTTTACTATTGTGCTATTTTAAACGAAAAATTGTCAAATTGTTGTCAATTTGGCTACTCCGCCTGTAAGTTTTGGTCTATTTGGGCTCTGTCCAATCTCCGTAGTCTTTAATGAGCTGAATCAAGGCCGGGAGGGCTTCGGATGTAGGCAGATTCTTATGGATGAGTTGCTTCCCTTTATAGAGGCTTACTCTGCCCGGTCCGGCTCCGACGTATCCGTAGTCGGCGTCGGCCATTTCCCCGGGACCGTTGACGATACAGCCCATCACACCGATCTTCAATCCGGTCAGATGGGAGGTAGCAGCTTTGACTTCGGCAAGAGCCTTGGGAAGATCGAAGAGTGTGCGTCCGCAGCTGGGGCAAGCGATATAGTCCGTCTTGCTGAAACGCAACCTTGCGGCCTGAAGGATGGAGAGTGACAGATCGGTTATTTCGGCCGGTGTCATTGCCGGGGCTTCGATCTGAATGGCATTGCCATACCCTTTCATCAGGAGATAGCCGAGGTCTGCGGCCGCTTTGATGCGCACGCTGTCCTTATCCGTATCATCATACCTGAAGTGCAGGATGGCCGGCGCCTTTCCGCCTTCGGCGATATAATGCTCAATCAGCGATTCTATGTGGCCGACCTTATTGGAGTGAGTCGAGGAAAAGACAACCGGGCGTGAAGGTGAATCGCCGGAGGTCAGGATTTCCGGCGTGATATCATTGAAGGAAGTAATCTTTCCTAAGGACTCCGGAGTAATCGTCAAGTCATGGCCGATGACGAGCGGCCATTGGGTCTTGCCTAATCCCGATACACTGACTGCAAGGGCGCGTGCCGGATAGGGAGCGCGGACTGCAGGCTCCGGAATAGGTTCGTGGTTTTCCCGGACCTTGATATAATCCCGTAAAAGGGCTGCCACCGGAATTTCATTTTCCGGAGCTTCGGAGAGCGACACGCGGATTGTGTCGCCGATTCCGTCGGCGAGGAGAGTTCCGATTCCGACGGCGCTCTTTATCCGGCCGTCTTCGCCGTCGCCCGCTTCGGTCACTCCAAGATGGATCGGATAGGACATCCCGGCCTTATCCATCTCGGAGGCTAATAGGGTTACTGTCTCTACCATCACCACTACGTTCGAGGCCTTGATCGAGATGACAATGTCGTTGAAGTCTTCCTCCCGGGCTATCCGGAGATATTCCATTACCGATTCCACCATTCCGGCCGGGGCATCGCCGTAACGGCTCATGATGCGGTCCGAGAGTGAGCCGTGATTGACTCCAAGCCGAATGGCGGTATGATGATGGCGGCACACTTCCAGAAACGGCACAAAGGAGTGGCGTATCCTGTCGATTTCCGCAGCATATTCCTCCTCAGTAAACTCCAGTTTGCGGAAGGTTCTGGCCGCGTCGACGAAATTACCCGGATTGATACGGACTTTCTGGCATCTTTCCGCAGCCGCAAAGGCGGCTTTAGGATTGAAATGCACATCGGCGACCAAGGGGATATCGACCCCGGCCTCCCTGACCTTTTTGCCAATGGGGCCCATATTTTCAGCTTCGGCGATGCCTTGGGTGGTAAGGCGGACGAGATCGGCCCCTTTTTCGGCGATGCGAAGTATCTGGGCCGCGGAGGCATCTGTATCCAATGTATTGGTATTGGTCATCGACTGGATTCGGATCGGGGAGTCCCCCCCGATCGAAGTCGAGCCTACGGTTACTTTTATAGTAGGGCGACGAGAGTAATTTATCATGATTATCGGTTGGGTTTTACACGTAACTATAACCCCGGTAGCCGGGGATACCTTCTTTTTACTTTTTCTGCGCGGACGCGATTAATAGCGTCCCTACCCCCAAAGCAATTCGGTCAGGAAGACCCCGAGGAAACCGACTATTTCCCCGCAGACGGTCTGCATCGGGGTGTGGCGCCAGAGCCAGACGCGGGCGGCGCCGAGCAGGCCGGCCGCGATGATGGCCGCCAATACCCATCCCCATAGATTGTAGGAAGGAAGTCCATAGCGGTTGAGGATCACGAGCATTGCTATCAATCCCCCGATTCCCGCTCCGTGGGCCGAAATCTTCCATTTGAAATTGACCAGAAGATTGAAGAGAGTAGCTACGGCGGCTCCGATGTAAAAATATCCGACCCAGTTGGGCAGTCCGGTGCGCGTCAGATAATAGCCGCACCCTGTCAGGCATCCGATCATTATGATATAAGGGAGCAGGCGGTCCGTGCGCCGGGTCAAGGCCATATCGGAGACATCCCCGTATTTAGTCAGCACCCATATTGCCGCGCAGGGAATCACACACGTCAGGGAGAAGACGAGGGCGATGATAGTCCATTTGGCCGATGTCGGAGCGTACGAGAACATCGACAGATAGAAGACGGCGAGGATACCATAGGTAGGAGTCAGCACCGGCGACAATACCCACGAGAGCAGATGACTCAGATTCGTCAGCCATCCCTCCGGGGCTGTCGGAGGAATCTCGGCAGGAATCTGATCGTCGCTCAAGCCTAAGGGGGCGGCTACGGACTCCGGCTCGGGCGTAGCCGGGCCGGACTGCCCGGTGTTCCCGGTAGTCTCAGTGTCGTCTCCTTTCATCTTCGACTCGGTGAGGTCGGAATCGAGTTTTTCTGCGGGACGCTTGCGGGCGTTGCTCCAGGGATAATAATCTGAGGTGTCGATTTTCATATTCTATATGACTACCCTGAACGGGATGTTTATTTATTCTCTTGTGAAGGGGTCTTGATTCCTCCGGTCATCTTCAGGAATTTGGAGGGGACGGGAGTTTCGAAGCGCATGTCGCGGTGAGTGACCGGATGGGCGAAGCGAAGAGTTCGCGCGTGGAGCGCGAGCCGATTGATCGGACTGGCTTTCGCCCCGTATTTGCGGTCGCCGACAATCGGGTGACCCATTTCCTTGGCATGCACGCGGATCTGATTCTTCCTTCCTGTATCCAGGGAAAATTCCACCAGAGAATAACCGTGGCCGCGTGTCAGGACCTTAAAGCGAGTTGTGGCCGGCTTAAGACCTTCGCCCGGTTCGGGGGAGGAGTAGACTTCATATTGTGACGTTTCCCCTAAATAACTTTTGATGACCCCTTCGTCCTCGCGCACGATACCTTCCAGGACCGCAACGTATTTACGTTCGAGGACCATGTTGTTCCAGTTATGTTGCATCCCTTCCTGAGCTTCGGGGGATTTAGCAAACATCATCAAGCCGGACGTGGCGCGATCCAGACGGTGGACGACGAAGATCTTCTGTCGGGGGTCAACGTCCTTTACGTAGTCTTTGAGGATATTATAGGCAGTCTCTTCCTTTTTCTTACTTCCGGTTCCTACCGAAAGAAGTCCATAACCCTTATTGACAACTATGATGTCGTCATCCTCATAGACCATCTGCATCCTCGGATTCTTGAAGACTACGAACGGTCGGGTAATGTTGAGTTCGACCCATTGACCCGGTTCAACGGAAGCGTTAAATTGGGATGTGATGACTCCGTCAATCATCAGATGCCCGAATTTAAGCCATTTCTTTATGTCGTTGCGCGGAGCGTCGGGGAAGTTGCGGCCCACGAATTCCATCAGGCCTTCGGCCCGGTCCGATTCGTTACGGCGCGCCAGAATCCGGTCCGGCTCTTTGTTGAAGTTTCTACGGTGATTAGCCATTTCTATTTTCAGGATTTTCTATTCAGATGCTATCGAAATTTTTATCGGAATAATTCCTTATTCTCTGCGGACGCGAAGAATCGCGTCCCTACCTTGCTTAGGAGTTTTGTGAAAGTGCGTGATTTTACGTCCCTTCATTACAAAATTAACAAATTATCGGGAATATTGCTTACTATCGGGGCTTTTTTATGTCGACGGCTCCATTACCAAAGCCATTCTGTTGACGTCCGAGGCCGGATGATGACAGATCTGCGGGCGCGCTTCGCGTCGCAGGAGATGATGGCCGAAGCGGCAATCCAGACAGCGCCCTTTATCGCAGTATTCGTCTTTAAGATGAAGCAGGGCTTGACTCCGTGAGGCGTCGCCGGCCGATATCCCCATTGCTTCCCAGGCTTTGATGCGCGAATTTTTCTCAGCCGGGAGCTGGCGCAGAAGATCAAGGGCGAGTTCTCCGCGGTCGTAATTGCCGGTCAACCGGGCATGGGCCATATAGAAAGGAGCGGCGACATTGATCATCATCAGATTGCGGCTGCCGCGGGATAAGGTTCCGGGGAGGGCCCCGGTGGTCTGCTCAGCGCCGAAGTCGGCATGGGTTTTCCAATATTCGGACGCTTCCCAAGAGAAGAGTTGGTAAAGCAGGTCATAGTCGCCGTCCGCTTTTTCCAGGCTTGAGGAGAACCGCATCCCGTTATAGAGGGCTTTTGCGAGCAGGGCGAGACGGCGATGGGGAAAATTCTGAGGGCGCGTGCGGGCATATTTCCAGAGGGACGGGTCCATAGGTCGGAGTCCGTACTTGCGGGCCAAGAATCCATATTCCGCGCATAGCGATTGGTAATAGCCGTCAAAGATATGATCCGAGCCGTTGAGCATACCTGCCTGCCCGAAGATCAGCGCTTCGATCTGCCGCAGATCGTCGGCGTGGTGATATATAATGCGTAGGGGGAGATTCTTGGCTAATATTTCGAAAGGAAGGCCGTTGAGGCCGAATCCCAAACCGCGGGCGAAAAGAATGAATACGGCCTGTTCCCAATCTCCGCCACATAGGGAATTATACTCGAGCAGCCGGGAGGCCTTTGTCTGGAGGCGTTCGATGGCGAGGGTTTCCAGCCAGTCCTCCCGGATGAGATTCGGGATGGAGGGGATCTGATCAGCGCAACGTACGTCTTTCAGGTCTTTTACGAGCTGAGAATAGGTGAGATAGAACTTTTCGGGGAGGATGGCCGTGATTTGGGGAATTTCCTCACCGTTGGCGCGCCGGATGCGGGCGTCGTCGAATGCAACTACATGCAGGATTACGTTGGCGTAAGCCGGATCCGAGTCATGTCCGTGGCGATTCCAGTCGGAAGCCTTGACATGGATCTCGACATTTCCGCTCCATACTTTTCCGTCGATGCGCAGTCGGGCGTTGGAGAAATCCGGTCCGGCATCCTCGTTGTGCCGCCCCGGAGAGAGGACATCAATATGATGTCCTTGCAGGTCGGTCATAGAGGTGCCGAGCATCCGATGGTGCCAAAGATAATGATAAAGCAGTTCCATTATGCCAAAGTTAACCAAAAAGATTGAATTTTAACACTTCGGGCGCCCTAAAAATTACGAAAAAAAGAAGAAAGTCACAGTAATATTTAAAAAATGTAAAAAATCGAGTTGAATATTTGCGTATTTGAAAATTTAGCAGTAATTTAGCAATGTGTTTTTCATAGTATTAAATTAAGATTAAGGTTAGATCGGCCTCTTTGTGAAAAGAGACCGATCGTTTTTTTATTCCTATTTTCCTGAAGCCCTCATACAGAGGTAAAGAAAAATTCCGAGACACATCTGCGACCATGATTTTAACTTTTTGTGGGCCGGGGTCTTATTCCTATTCTCCTGATGCCCTCATTCAGAGAGAAAGAAAAATCCGGGAAAATTGGAAAATCCAAAAAAAATTACCAAAAAAATCCCAAAAATGTCATTTTGGCAAAATGACAGAAAATTTATGCTATAATTTTAAGATAGATAGGATTATAGTATCCAATTGAGAAGTTCCGGCCGACACGACGAATTAAAAGCGGGTTTGAGGATGGCAAAATGGAAATGAAAAAAAGTCTAAAAAGGAGTTAAAGTCCTATTAATTAATAGATTTTGTTGCGAAAAAATTTGGAGGAAACGGGAAAAAATATTAATTTTGCACGTGTTTTTCATGGTATTAGATTTAAGGTTAGAGGATTAGTTGTCGGGATGACAATTAATCTTTTTTTTATTTACGATTACAGTTTTTTATTTACGAATACAGTTCGGTCAGGACATCCAGCGAGCGAAGGTCCGCCCTGATCGGCAGGTGCAACGAATAATATTGCATCAATACCCTGACGAGCCGTCGCCGCTGGGAGGCGTTGAATTTAAAACGTTGCATATTTCCAAAGTTCATCCTCATCAGCAGCGGGATATAAGCCGTCTCATCGGCCGAGAGAATGTCGCTGTGCCCCGGATGGACCGGCGTGAATTCGGCGGTCCGCATATTGAAGAAGTCTCCTTTCTGCCAGTCGGTGGCGTCAGGCGCGATGCCGACGATATGTAAAAGCCGGAGCATGAAGGCGAGGTGAAAATTAGCCAAACCCTCTTCTATATCATCAAGAATGGAAAGTGAAGAGAGAAGGTAATTCCACATCGACGGATCTGCCTCGGAAGTGCGGAGAAGTTTGCTGAGGAATTCCGACAGAAATATGACGATAGGGGCCTTCCGGGGATCGAAATATAGATTCCGCCAGGGGGAGGGGGTGGCTATAGCCCCCAGGAACTGCAGGTCGCGGTTCGACCGGAAGTTGACGTCAGTCTCAATCAAAGCGAGGGGAGCGAGCCGGGCGTTGCGCATCCGTCCGCTCTTCCCCGAAGAGACGGGAGAGAGAAGCGACATGCGGCCGCGTTCGGACGTGTAGAGGGTCACTATATTGTTACGCTCGTTATGGCGTATTAAGGAGAGTATAATTCCGTGAATTTTTGTTACCATTTTCAGCAACTTTTTACGATTCGCCCTTGTTTATATACTGAGCGACCGATAGGCATCCCTCGGAAGGCTCCGTGAAGGTTTGCCAATCCCATCGCAAAGTTATAACAAAAAAGGAATTTAACCCATATAAAAACATCAACAATATGTCAGACACACCTCAAAAGAGCCTCAAAGGCACCAAGACAGCTGAACTTCTCGCGCAATCATACATAGCTGAGTCTATGGCTGTCACCCGATATACGTACTATGCCCAGCAAGCACAGAAGGACTCCTACTTCCAGTATTCCAAGATTTTCCAGGAGACAGCCGACAATGAGCTTCATCATGCAAAGATCTTCCTTAAATATCTCGTGGACGGCGGCGTATGCAACGCGGCTGTAGGCGTAGATACAGGCGATCTGAGCAACACAGTGAAGAACCTCAAGGTTGCCGCTTCCGAAGAGCAGCAGGAAGGAGTCGAACTTTATACCAAAGCTGCCCAGGTTGCTAAGGAGGAAGGTTTCGACGAACTCGCCGACCGTTGGCTTGCCATCGCGTCCATCGAGGCTCATCACGAAGCCCGCTTCAATAAACTCTCAGAGCGTATCGCTACCGGTACGGTTTGGAAACGCGACCAGCCCATCAAGTGGCAATGTCAGGTCTGCGGATATATCTACGAGGGTACGACTCCTCCCGAGAAATGCCCGGCATGTTATCATCCCTATCAGCACTTTATGGCTGAAGAAGACAATTATTAATAAAGTATATAGTCCATTACAGGACCTGCAAAAAGTCGCCAAGTTCCGCTTGGCGACTTTTTTATTCGCGGAAATAGACGCGCTTGACGCGGGGAGAGATGGAGGTCAGGATTTCGTAAGGGATAGTGTCTAATGCCTCGCTCAGTCGTCCTACAGGTGCTGATTCTCCGAAGATTTCTACCGTGTCCCCTATGCGGCAATCTATGCCCGTCACGTCGATCATGCATGCGTCCATGCAGATGTTGCCGATCGTCGGTGCCTCCCGGCCGTTGACCAGAACATGTATCCGGCCATTGCCGAAATGGCGGCTCATTCCGTCGGCGTAGCCTATCGGGATGGTGGCTATCCGGGAGTCGCGGCTGAGCATCCCCTTGCGCGCGTATCCTATAGAAGTACCTGCCGGCCAATCCCGGAGATTGATTATCACAGTCTTAAGAGAAGAGACCGTCGCCAACGGTTTTTCCATTTCCGGCGGGAGGGTATTGACTCCGTAGAGCCCTATGCCGAGGCGGGCCATATCATAATGATACTGCGGAAAACGCAGGATCCCGGCCGAATTCAGCACATGGCGCTTGAAATGATAACCGCAATTATTCAGAAGAAAGGAAGAGGCTCGTTCGAACGTAGCCAATTGCATTTCGGTATAATCATCCAGGTCCGGGCAGTCGGCAGTCGCGAGATGGGAGAATACGGAGGAAATCTTTACCCGGTTCTGATCGCTGAGGACCTTCAGGACTGTGGGGAGTTCTTCCTCGATGAAGCCCATGCGGTGCATGCCGGTATCGAGTTTTATATGGATCGGATAGTCGGTCACTCCGTAACGCTCGGCCTGAGCGATTACGTCATCCAGCATTCCGAGAGTGTAGATTTCCGGCTGAAGTTCATTGGTAAACATCTCCCGGTAATCCGCTACCCTGGGATTCATTACCATTATCGGCATGGTGATTCCCCTCCGGCGCAGGGCTATCCCCTCATCCAGTACCGCTACCGCCAGATAGGCCGCTCCGGCATCCTGCAGGGTTTTGGCGATCTCATAACTGCCTGCCCCGTATCCGGAGGCCTTCACCATGGCTATCATCCCGGTAGAGGCGGGGAGATGACTCTTGAAGTAATTGTAGTTCTTGATCATAGCGTCAAGATTGACCTCAAGAACGGTCTCGTGGGTTCGGTCTTCGAGTACCTCCTTGACGCTCATGAAATCGAATTCCGGCGCACCTTTCAGCAATACTACCGCGTCTGCGGTAGGCTTAGCACGCAACTCTTTGAGCAGGCTCTGCGTGTCAGGGAAGAAGAGGTCGGATGGCCGGAAGAGGTCGGCATGAGCGGAAAGTTTAGGCCCGACGCCAACGAAGAGATCTATATCGCGGCTCCGGATTATCCGGGCGATGCGCCTGTAATCATCCTGTTCAGCTCCCGCTTCGTGGCGCAGATCGCTAAGGACTACGATCGCGCGCTGTCCCGGCACCTGCCGACGCTTGATGAAATCGACTGCCGGCAAGAGGGAGGTAATATCCGAGGTATAGGAGTCATAGACAACGTTGACTCCGTGGCCGCCGTCACTGACGCTCAGACGGGTGTCGATCGGGTGAAGACAACCGAACCTACGTTGGATGATTTCGTCCGTCAGCCCTTCCGCGAGCAGGAACGCCAATGCAGAGCAGGCGTTGCGCAGGTCGGTCTTATCGGTCAAGGGGATTGTGAGCCGGCGCTCCGGTCCCATACGCCATGAATATGCAATTTCTGTTCTGGTTTCCGGGCTGTTTGCGGAAGGGTTCGCGGCTTTAATATAAAGGGTCGCATTCTCGTCCTTCGCGCTCCAGGTTATGAGTTCCTTGCCCGGAGGCAGAAGTGCAACCTCCTCAGCGATAGCCGGGTCATCCTTGCAGAAGATTATTCTTCTGACGGAGTCGGCTGAGGCAATGGAGATTTTCTCAGCGACTTTGACATTATGGGAAGGGAAATCGGAGTCCGGGTCGGCAATAATATCGGTGATGATGACCGTATCCGGCAGGATGCAGTCGGCGAGCCGCTTCATCTCTCCTTCCTTGGAGACTCCGGCTTCGATGAGAGTGAGATCGGTGGAATCAGTTATCCCCCACATAGATAGTGGGACTCCTATCTGGGAATTATAACTTCGGGGAGATCGGGCGATTCCCTTGAGAGGCTCGAGTAACTGGAATATCCATTCCTTAAGGGTTGTCTTACCCTTTGAGCCTGTTATGGCTACTACCTCCCCTCCTTGACCCGGTCGCCGCCCGGCGATCAACTGAAGTGCCCGGACCGGGTCTTCGACCGGCAGAAAGATCGCTTCCGGCAGGGACTCTGCTACCTCCTTGATGGACGGGTTCCCGGGAGTGGGATCTTCAGGACCGGGTTTCCCGGGAGTTAGATTCTTTGGGCGTGCGGGAACTACGAAATATCTTACCCCTTTGTCGTACAGTTCCTTAACATAACGGAGACCGGAATTTGTCGGGGTTTCGATGGCAAAAAAGATAGTGGAGCCCGGGTTTGACAGGGAACGAGAATCGGTCAGCAGAGAATTGATGATGACTTCGTCTGACTCGGCAGGGTTGATCATAGTGATCGGATCCACACCAAGAAGATTGCGGATGACTTTGAATTGCAGTTGCATTGCGGAATCAGAACTTTCTAAGGGTCAATACGTTTTGTCCGACTTTAAGCGTCATCGAGCCGCCTTTCAGTTCTTCTACCTTGACGGCGACCGGATCGCTTTCAATACCCCAACGGGAGATGATCGATAGTTTATCCTGCCCGGTATAAGCCGGGAAAGAAAAAGTCAGGTCGGGAGATTCACCGGTGACCTGTCCGATATATTTTGAATTGAAGCCCTCTAAGTCATCGCTTGAAGTCAGTTGGAGGAGATTCTGATCAAAGGAGATGTAAAGGCGCGGCGAGTCGGGAGCAACGGAGTGTCCGTCAGGATAATCAATGGTCATGATCTGCCACTGTCCGCGCAATGCCCCCATTTTGTTATCCTTGCTGCAAGAACTGAAAAGTAATAACCCCGCGATGACAGCAATCATCCCGGATAAGATATATCTGTAAATCGTTTTCATTTCCATTTTTTTTTGACTAAGCAAAATTAAGAAAAAACTCTTAAAAAAGCAATTATTTTCCGCATAGGCAGCGGTAGAGTTCCTGGTAGAGGTCAAGGTAACGTTCGAGGGTGTTGGAGATATCATGGCGTCGGGCGGTCCGGAGGCCTTCGGCCTGCATGACTAACGTGTCGTTTAGGACGTCGGGGGATTCCGGGGCGAGGATGTCTGCCAGAGCGGAGGCAATGCTTTCCGGATTCTCTTTCCCGACAAGCCGGGCCGCACTACCTATGGCGTCCGCCATGCCGGCGACATCCGTAGCTACCAATGGCGTGCCGCCGGCCAATATCTCGACCGCCGTCAGTCCGAATCCTTCCCAACGGGAGATCTGGGCTCCTGCTGAAGCTGAGGCTATCAGCCTGGGTATATCGGCCCTGTCACCTAAGAATATCACGTCGTTGGCGATCCCCAATTCTTTGGCTAAGGTCGCGCACTCTCGCATGGTAGGACCTTCTCCGGCGAAAGCTAAGAAGGTATCGGACGGGATGCGGTCGCCATAGACCTGATCTTGCTTGAGGAGGTGCAGGGCCCGGATGAGTGAGGCCTGATCCTTGTTGCTTACAAAGCGCGAGATCATCAATATGGGATGACCCTGGCGGCCATAGACCTCCTTGACAGATTTTATTCCGGCGCGTCGCATACGCCTTTGGAGGTCTGCATCCGGTCCGCTCTCGAATCTTTCGATAAGTTCTGACTCAGAGTCCGGCAAGATCTCATCGGTTGAATCCCGGCAGTAGTTGAAGTGGCCGGGATTGATACCGTTGCTGACGACATGGAATCGGGAGTTGGAAGGCTCGGCCTTCAGCCAGTCGGTCAGTTTGCGCAGGGCAGCCGCAGAGATGCAGGCGATGCAGTCATATCGGGAATAGATTCGGCGTTCCAATGGCGCGAGCCAAGGGAAACGACGTCGGTTGTTGACCGTATTGTGGTTGGTAAACAGCAGTTTTATAGGGAGTCCCCGGGCCGCTAAAGAAGCGTCATAGAGAGCCGGGAAGAGATGGACATGGCAGATATCGGCTTCCGTCATCAGACCGCGCAGAAGCCTTACAGCCTTCCGCCGGACAACCGGGTTGAAGTAGGAAGAGCGCGACAACGGCAATCCGAGGATCTTGACTTTGATAAGGGGGTTGCGTCTGATGGGAGCGAAGAGAGGGGAGTGGCCGGGATCGTCATATAGCGCCAAGGTGATATCCAGGTCATCATGGCGGGCCATCCGGGGGAGAAGGTCGCTGAGAAGCCGCTGGGCTCCTCCTGTACGGAAATGGGGAATGACGATCAGGAGACGCATGGTTTCAGGGGTTAGGTTTTAGGGGCTGGGGTGAGGGAGAAAATAGCGTAGGGTTTGGTATGAACGCGGGGGGGAGAAAAGAATCAAGGGGATTGCCCGGATAGATTTCCGGGGGCAATCCCCTTGATATATGGTTTGATGGATTGGGCTTGATTATTCAGCTTTGCCTTCAGAACCGAGCACATTGATGATTTTGTGCTTGTAGAGTTTCTCCATTTCGTCGCGGGCGGGGCCGAGATATTTACGGGGATCGAACTCAGCGGGCTTCTCGTTGAAGACCTTGCGTACAGCAGCAGTCATAGCCAGACGGCTGTCGGAGTCGATGTTGATCTTGCAGACGTCCATCTTGGCAGCCT
>CAYTOR010000031.1:0-19578 GCA_964439505.1 uncultured Sangeribacter sp. | reverse complement strand
CGCAAAACGGAATCGGGGTGTAGCGCAGTTGGTAGCGTGCTACGTTCGGGACGTAGAGGTCGGGCGTTCGAGTCGCCTCACCCCGACAACCAAAAAAAGGAGCTTCGGCATTATGCCGAAGCTCCTTTTTTTGTTGCAGTTTGCAGGAATATCGTTATTGCGGCAATTCCTCCTTCTTTTGATGCTGATGGCAGGAATATCGTCATTGCCGACTCAAAGTTATTATAGGGATATGCCGAAGGCATGTCCCTGCGGTCTCGCGAAACTGTTCTGTTACAGGCCGAAGGCCTGTCCCTAATCAAATAGCCCTTGCCCGCTCAGCGGGCAAGGGCTATTTGATTAGGCTTAAAGATTGAAGGCTTTGCGGATGTCGTCGACGGCGTCCTCCTTTTCCCAGGTGAAGAGTTCTACCTCGCGTTCGATAGGTTCGTTCTCGTAGCGCGATTTGAAGGTCTTCTTGACTGTCTCGGTCTTGCGTCCGAAATGACCGTAGGAGGCTGTCTCCAGATAGATGGGGTTGCGCAATTTCAGACGCTCCTCGATCTTTTTCGGTCGCATGTCGAAGAGGCTCTTGACGCGGTCGGCGATCTCGCTGTCGGTCAAGGGTACTTTCGCCGTCCCGTACGTATTGATATAGAGGCTGACGGGTTCAGCCTTACCGATAGCGTAGGCAACCTGCACGAGAACCTCGCGTGCCACTCCGGCCGCTACTAAATTCTTTGCAATATGACGGCAAGCGTAGGCTGCCGAACGGTCAACCTTCGAGGGATCCTTGCCCGAGAAGGCACCGCCGCCGTGAGCACCGCGGCCGCCGTAGGTGTCAACGATGATCTTGCGGCCTGTCAGGCCCGTATCTCCGTGCGGGCCGCCGATCACGAACTTGCCCGTCGGATTGACGTGAAGAATAAGTTGGTCGTCGAAAAGTTTCTGCTGCTCTTCCGGCAGCGAAGCGATTACGCGCGGCAGAAGGACGTCGCGGACATCGCGGTAGATGGTGTCGTGCATCTCGCGGTCAGCCTTAGCCTGAGCCTCAGGGGTATCTTCGAGAGGGAGGAAGAATTCATCGTGCTGAGTGGATACGACTATGGTATGGACGCGCAGCGGTTTGCCGGTCTCGTCATATTCGACGGTCACCTGGCTCTTGGCGTCCGGGCGGAGATAAGAGGCCAATTTGCCCTTGCGGTAATAGGTCATAGCGTCCCCTTCGCGACGTATGGAGGCCAATTCCTGAAGAATCTTATGCGACAGGTCGAGAGTGAGCGGCATGCGGGTTTCCGTCTCGTCGACGGCATAGCCGAACATCATTCCCTGGTCGCCGGCGCCCTGAAGGTCCGCTTCCTCGCGGCTTACGCCGCGGTTGATATCGGCGCTCTGTTCGTGGATTGCGGAAAGAAGGCCCAGCGAGTCGGCGTCGAAGCGGTAGGCGCCGCGGTTATAACCGATGCGGTTGATGACATTGCGAGTGGCGGCCGGGATGTCGACGTAAGCGTCGGAGGTGACTTCTCCGGCTACTACGACCTGGCCGGTCGTGCAAAGGGTTTCGATAGCAACGTGGCTCTGCGGATCGCGGGCGAGAAATTCGTCGAGCAGAGCGTCAGAGATCTGGTCCGACACTTTGTCGGGATGTCCTTCCGATACGGATTCGGACGTGAAAAGGTAGTTCATGTTTTTAGCATTTTTTTTGGGGAGGTTGCAAGCAAGCAAATTTGTCCTCCTCAGAGTGAATATTGGAAATTTTATTATTGAGGTTGGATCGGGAATCTCGAATTATCAAGAATAATCAAGATTAATCCCGATGAATCTCGATAATCTCGAGAGACTCGAAAGGCTTGAGAATCTCGAGAAATTCGGTTAGAATTGCAAAGTTACGAATTTATTTTGGTTCGCGCAATATAATTGGCGCGCTCTACTGCCTCGGAGATATGCGAGCAGATATTCTCGGAGCCGATCAGGCGGTCGATGCCGGCCTTATGCAGGGTCTCGCTGACGGAGGGATTGACGCCGGAGAGTACCGTTACGATCCCTTCTTCTTTGGCACTGTTGATCAGGATCTCGAGGTTATGGACTCCGGTCGCGTCGATGAAGGGGACCTTGCGCATTCGGATGATGCGTACCTTCGGAGTCTCGTCCATGCGCGACGTGCGCATAACTTCATCGAACTTCGTAGCCACACCGAAGAAGAACGGTCCGTCGATTTCGTAGACACCGACCCCTTTGGCCAGGTCGAGCACTTCATGCGTCGTGAGGTCCTCGCCTTCGGCGGCGTCGAGTTGATTGCCGTAGACGCGGACGGTAGTGTTCTCCATGACTCGGCGCAGGAAGAGGACAATGGCAAGCAGCAGACCGATTTCGATAGCGATCGTAAGGTCAAAGATGACGGTCAGCAGGAAAGTTACGACCAGAATGGAAATGTCGCTCTTCGGATTCTTGAAGATACCGACTACCGTGCGCCAGCCGCTCATATTGTAGGCGACCACGATCAGGACAGCTCCCAGGCAGGCCATAGGCACGAGATTGATCAGGGGCATCATGAAGAGATAGACGAGCAGCAGCACGACGGCGTGGATCATACCCGCGACGGGAGTGCGTCCGCCGTTGGTGATGTTGGTCATGGTGCGGGCGATTGCGCCAGTCACCGGTATACCGCCGAAGAAAGGTACGGTGATGTTGGCTATGCCCTGGCCGATGAGTTCCGTATTGGAGTTAGTCCGCGATCCTGTCACGCCGTCGGCTACGGTAGCCGAGAGCAGAGATTCGATAGCGCCCAGCACCGCGATAGTGAAGGCCGAGGGGAGCAGGAGGTTGATGCTCTCCATGTTAATGCCGATTGAGTGGGGATGAGGGATATCGGTAGTAAGATTCTTGAATCTCATTCCGATAGTCTCTACGTCAGAGAAGTATCCGTAGCGGCTCATTATCCATACGAAGAGGGTCATCACGATGATCGCGACCAGTGCTCCCGGGAGACGTTTAGAGATTTTGGGAGTGAAGATGATCAGCAGCAGGGAGGCGAGGCCGACGATTGTGGTCTGCCAATCGATAGTAGCGAAATGGCGCAGATAGACTCCCCATTTGCCGATGAAGTCGGCGGGGAGTTTTTCGCTGATTGTCAATCCGAAGAAGTCAGGCATCTGCGTGGAAAAGATCGTCACGGCGATACCTGCCGTAAAACCCACTACGATGGGGTAGGGGATGAACTTGATGACCGTGCCCAGACGGAAGAGCCCCATCATTACCAATATCACACCGGCCATAAAGGTAGCGATCGCCAGTCCGGACAGGCCATAGAGGGAGATGATATTGTAGACGATCACGATGAAGGCGCCGGTCGGTCCGCCGATCTGTACCGAGTTGCCGCCCAGGGCCGAAACCAGGAACCCTCCGATGATGGCCGTGATAAGGCCGATCGAGGGGTTGACGCCGGATGCGATAGCGAAAGCGATAGCGAGCGGGAGGGCAACGATTCCGACAACGATGCCGGCGATAAGGTCAGCCTTGAATTTGGAAAGAGAGTAACCGCCCGGACGGAAGAGCCTCAGTGAGGCCGGACGGAAATCAAGTTTATTCAGGAAATCCATACGATAATGTTTAGTATCCGAAGCGATCGCCGAAATCAAAAATTCCGATCCGTAAGGAAGAGAAATTGATGATTGCGGGGTTGCTTAATTGGAGTTGCTTAATTTTGGCCGGAGGATATCCTCAGACCAAAATTAATGAAGATAAACGCAGGGGAAATCCCTGCATTTATCTTCACCGGATATAGTTACAGTTTATAGTAGATTACTTCTTGGAAGACTTCTTCGGGCCGTAGGAGGTATAGCCTCGGTAGCCGCGATAGTCTTTGTAGTTCTTGCGGGAGTAGCCGTAGCCGTAGCGGTATGACGTGCCGTAGCGGGCTGCGGTCTCGGAACCGTTGATGATGACCGACATGTTGCGGAATGACTTCGTGCGGTAAAGGCGTTCAAGCTCTGCGAGCATCGAGCGCTCGAAGAGGCCGACGCGGATCACGAAGAATGTGCGGTCGCAGACCTTGTCGATAATCTGGGCGTCTGCCATCATCTGTACGGGCGGACAGTCGATGAAGATATAGTCGTACTCCGTGCGCAGATACTGGATGAGATTGTCGAAACGAGAAGATTCGAGGAGCTCTGTCGGGTTCGGCGGGAAGGCTCCGGTCGGGAGAATGGAGACTCCGGGAGTGACGGTATCGTGGATGATCAGCTGGTCGACGTCACGCTGCGAACCATTGAGGTATTCCGCCAGACCCTTCTTGGGAGAGTGTACGATACGCGACAGGGAGGCGCGGCGAAGGTCACCGTCGATGAGCAAGACGCGCTTACCTTTCAGAGCCAAGGCGATACCCAGGTTGATCGAGATAAAGGTCTTACCCGAACCCGGGTTGAAGGATGTCATCATCGAGACGCAGGGGATCTGGTCGGCTGTGATGAAGGAGACATTCGTACGCAGTACGCGGAAAGCTTCGTTGATGATGTCGCGGTTGCCTTCGGCCACTACGATGTCATCCTCTGCTGGGAGTTCGTCGCGCATTTCCGACGGGTGGCGGTAGAACTTGAGCCAGCTTACCTTAGTATGGCGGAAGAGCGGAATTTCACCGACGATCGGGATGTTGAGACCTTCGACGTCCTTACGTCCGCGGATCTTGGTGTTGAGGGTCTCGATGATGTAGATGATCGCGAAGGGGAGGATCAGACCTACGAGGAAGCCGATCATATAAGTCTGCTGGGCCTTCGGGAAGGTCGGGGCGCCCGGACCGGTCGGGCGGCGCAGTATGCGGGTATTGACCGAAGTGAACGCCTGGGAGAGCTCATTCTCCTCACGCTTCTGGAGAAGATAGAGATAGAGGGTCTCCTTTACCTTCTGCTGACGTTCGGCAGTCAGAAGATATTTAGCCTGACGCGGATTCGCTGCCACGCGGGCGTTGGCGGTCTGTTCGCTGCGCTGCATCGAGGAGAGCTGATTTGACAGGCCGACGATCTCGTTGTCGAGAGAAGCGAGAATCGAACTGCGAAGCGCGGCCAGACGGGAGTCATACTCCATGATGAGGGGGTTGGATGCAGAGGTGTTGCCGAGAAGCGAATTTCGCTGCATCATGATATTGTTGTATTCGCCGATCTGGGATTCAACGTTAGCGCCGATCACGGTGTTGACGGGGAGCACGGTATTGTTGCGGCCCTCAGTCATGATGAAGTTCTTCAGATAGCGGGCCATCTGGAGCTGGTTGTTGAGATTCATGATCTGCGAGCTGGCAGTGTTCGACTGCTGCATATACATGCTCGAAGCCTGATTCAGGTCCGGGATAAGATGGTCGGACTTGAAGGAGGAGATATCGGAATCGACATTTCCGAGTTCGCTTTCGATGATATTGAGGCGGTCGGTAATGAAGTTCGAGGTGACGGCCACAACTTCGGCGCGGCTCTTGATCCAATCCTGGTTATAGGCATTGACCAGAGAGGTCAGGATTTCGTCGCCGCGTTGGGGGGAGGCGTCGTTGCAGGTCATCTGCACTACGTTGGCCTTCTTGTTGGGCTGCTCGATAGTGATTTCGCTCTCATACTTATTGGTAGCGTCCGTTAGGGTCTGACGGCGCACGAGGATCGTCATCGGCTGGCCGGCCTGGAAGAAGGGGGTCTTGGTGATGATGACGCGGCCGGAGGACGTGCCGATTACCGAGCCCCATGTGAGGTCGTCGGCCGACGGAACGATAAGGTTCTTGCCGTTGATGATTACGTCTTCCACGCTGAGATGGCCGGCTTCATTGATATGGAGGGTCATCGAAGCGGTCTCGTCGGAGGGCATGTCGGGGAAATCGACATTGACCGGGAGATTGGAGCCGTAGAGGACACTGTTGTGGAATGTGCCGGGAGTGTAGTAACTCACTGTCAGTTTGAGTTTCTTCACTACCTGCTCCATAAGATCCGGACTCTTGAGGGAGGCCATCTCATCCTGAAGATAAGTGTTCTGAATACCGACGCCGATATCGGAGAGGTCGACCGAAGAAGAACCAACGGCACTCTGGGCGTCGTCACGCATGATGACAGAGCAGGTGCGGGTATAAATAGGCACCGTCTTCTTGACGTTGAGGACGGCGATGCCTGTGCATACTATGACCGATAGGAGCACCCAGAACCAGAATCGCATTGCTATAGCGAAGACGTCGGAGATATTCACCGTGCCCAGTGCTTGGGAAGAAGCACCTTTGCCGGTCTCCGCCTTCTCGGGTGAAGGAGAATTAGAGTTGATGTCAGCCATTGAAAATATAAGTCAGTTGGTTGGATATAGTTTACATAGGTAAGCGCGAAGAGGGTAGCCATTATTGCCAAAATAAAAGTTCAGGCCTCTTCATTGCCGGAAAAGGATTCCGGCGGTGATTTTTGGCATAGCCGTAAAAATCAGCGCAAAGTTAATATAAATTTATAAATAGAGCAAATCTTAACTGAAATTCCTACTGAATATTGCCTAAAATCAAGGTTTTTTTTGAAAAGGGGTTGTCGGATAAAATTTTTTAACTAAATTTGCAAAATCTAACAATATTTACAAATCTTATATACTCAGAAATCTTATTTGCACGCCGATCCCCGGACGGATGGATTCCGGAGCCGTATGGCGAGATTCCGAAACCAGGGCAGGATCCCAAACCGAATGGTGGGATTCCAAAACCCGGGCCGGATCCAAAGCCGTAGGGCGGGAACTTGAAAAGGGGAAGGTCTTCCCTTGTCGGGCGGCGCAGTCATAGAGAATGATAATTACTAACCTATTAATAAATGTATCTATGAAGAAATCATTACTTCTCGCTTCGGCTCTTTTGGGTCTTTCGGCCCTGAACGTATCTGCGGCCCTCCCCAAGTCGGATTATCCCGCAGGCTACGTGATCTCCCCGACTCCGGATTCTACGGTTGACGTGTCGGGCAATAAGTTCCCCCTCGGAGTGTCGGCGATCTCCTTCAATTTCAATGGCCTTGACGTTGACAAGAACCCCGCCAACACTAAGCCCGCGCTCCTTTACTGGAACGACTTCACCACTCCCGTGGCCACTACTACAGTGTCTTCTATCGATATGGAGACCCTGAAGAGCGGCGGCGTCATCTTCCCCGGAGCTTGGAACAAGAACGGTGAGTATAAGATCGAGATCCCGGAGGGTATGTTCCTTGCCGGTGGCGCACCGACAGGCGCAATGACCCTTTACTACGAGATCAGCGTGGGATGGTACGCCGACCCGGTAGACAAGATGGTAGTGACCGAACTTGAAGATATAGTGCTTCATTTCCCGGCAGCCAGCGAGGTGAAACTGGCGTCTACTTTCGATGCTTCATTCAGTACACGCACCGGTACTGATTATCCCTTCACAACAGTAGTCGACGGTAACCGCGTGATTTTCAAGATGGTGCAGGACGGCGGTATCACTGCTAAATTTAGCACTCCCGGACATTATATCCTTCATATCCTCGCCGGAGGTATCGAATATGTACAGAATGGTCAGACTAAAAAGACAGAGGAGATCCGTCTGACTTACTTCATCCCCGAAGCTCCGGAACCCTCGATCTATCCCTGGGTGGATGAAGTTCAGGAAGATGGTATCCAATACTTCGAGCTTACCGCTCCCGACGGCTTTACTCTCATGGTCATAGATGACCGCGCGGCCAATAATCTCTATCGTGCCGACTCAGAAGGCAATGTCGATCTGACGATGCCCGTAGCCGTGGCGAAAGTCATCCGGACAGAGTGTGACACCGAAAGAAACCTCATCTATCTCGGTCTCTTCGACCCCTATACCCTCGAACCTCTCAACTTCGAACTGAACAAGGGCACTGATTCCGCACCCCTTACATCCGATGAGTGGACTGTCGTCCCCGGTACTCTCGACTATTGGAAGCCCTCAGTAGGCGGTGACTTCTGTCTGATTCTCGCCCAGGGTCTCTACGCCGGTCCATACCAATCCATGATCGTAGGTTCAGCTCCTGACTTCGTCACTTCCTCTCCCTACCGTTACTACTATCAGATCAATGGTGTGCTGACAGACGTCGAGGAAATCATCGCTGCTCCTGAGACCGAGACTGTTGACGCTTATACCTACACCGGTATCCGCGTGCTTGCCAACGCTCCTAAGGAGGCTCTGAAGAATCTTCCCGCCGGCTTCTATATCGTCAACGGCGAGAAGGTCATCGTAAAATGATCCTCCAGCGATCCTGAAGTGACCGCAAAGCGAACCTCCAGGGATCCTGAAGTGAACCTGAATCGGTCCTGAAGTGTTCGTGAAGTGATCCGGTCGTTCGCAACCGACTGATATTTACTCATTCAATATATATGCAAAATAAAGATATTGAATTGCTTATACCGGAGCTCCGCCCAGAGGCGGGGCTCCGTTTGCAAAAACTCCTCCCGCTGATGGAGGAGGCCGGCCTCGACGCCCTGCTGTTGGCGTCGAACGCCAACGTGTTCTATATGGCCGGAAGATTTTTCCGCGGCTATGTCTATGTCAACAATCTGGGTAAGATGATCTTCTTCCTGATCCGTCCCAACTGTTATCATGTCGACGGCAGGGAAGTAATCAGCATCCGAAAGCCCGAACTGATTCCCGGCGCACTGAAGGAAGTCGGCATCGAACTTCCCAAGCACCTCGGACTCGAGATGGAGTCATTGAGTTACAGCGACGTGGAGCGCCTGCGGCGAATCTTCCCCGATGCGGAGATCGGCAATGCTTCGGAAGTGATGAAGAAATGCCGCATGACCAAGACCCCTTACGAACTCAAACTCATGCGCGAAGACGGCCAGCATCAGATGTCCGCATATTCCAGAATCACCCGGCTTTACCGCCGGGATATGACCGACGTCGAGCTCCAGGTAGAGATCGAGCGCGTCCTGCGCCTGGAAGGTAACTTGGGATTCCTCCGCACGGCCGGCAATCTTATGGAGATCAATTTGGGGTCAGTCATCTGCGGAGACAATGCCGACGCGCCTTCCCCCTACGATTTCGCGATGGGAGGAGCCGGCGTATCACCCGCGCTGCCCTGCGGTGCCAACGGAGAAATCATGAAGCCCGGGCAGACGGTGATGATCGACATGAACGGCTGTTTCAACGGTTGGCAGACCGACATGACCCGCGTATGGACGATAGGGGAAGTCGACGCTTTGGCCCACACGGCACATGAATGTTCGCGGCGGATACTCCGCGAACTCGAGAAGATGGCCCTCCCCGGCGTCGAGGTCCGCGAACTCTATGAGCGGGCCCACGCTATAGTGGAGGAGGAAGGACTGGACAAATACTTCATGGGTCATCGTCAGCAGGCGGCATTTATCGGCCACGGCGTTGGCATCGAACTCAACGAAGCCCCCGCGATAACTCCGAAGTGTAAAGTGCTGTTGGAAGGAAACATGACACTGGCTATCGAGCCTAAATTCGTGATACCCGGAGTAGGGGCAGTCGGGGTTGAAAACACCTATTGCGTGACCCCTTCCGGACTTGAGAACCTCACCCCCTTCCCCGAAGAACTCATCGATCTGCTATGAATCTGAAAGACAAACTGACTCACAGGGCGTTCTCGCTTGTGGGCCGTTCGGCCGATGAACTCGGCCGGGAGGCCTATGTCGTGGGGGGCTATGTGCGCGACCTCTTCCTCGAGCGCAAATCGAAGGATGTCGACTTCGTCACTGTCGGTTCGGGTATCGAACTGGCGAAGAAAGTGGCCGACAACATCGCAGCCGTGAAGAAGCGCAGGCCCAGACTCGCCGTCTATGCCAATTACGGCACAGCCCAA
This sequence comes from uncultured Sangeribacter sp., assembly GCA_964439505.1. GTDB lineage: Bacteria > Bacteroidota > Bacteroidia > Bacteroidales > Muribaculaceae > Lepagella. The sequence continues at coordinate 9,805 of CAYTOR010000031.1, read as the reverse complement.
CTGCATGACGGCGATCTGGAACTGGAGTTTGTCGGAGCACGCAAAGAGTCATATCATCGGGAGTCGCGCAATCCGATCGTTGAAGACGGAACGCTGCAGGACGACATGGAGCGCCGCGACTTCACGATCAATGCCATGGCGATATGCGTCAACCGCGAGCGTTTCGGTGAATTGATCGATCCCTTCGGAGGTCTCGCCGATCTCGCGCGCAAAGAGATCAGGACACCCCTCGATCCCGATATCACCTTCTCCGACGATCCCCTGCGCATGATGCGCGCCATCCGGTTTGCGACCCAACTCGACTTTCGGATAGTCCCCGAGACGTTCAGGGCCATCAAACGTAACCGCCGGAGGATCTCCATCATCACCAAAGAGCGGATCAACGACGAATTGGGAAAGATTATGCGCAGCCCCCGGCCGTCGATAGGTTTCAAACTGCTCGATATGGCCGGCTTGCTCGAACTGATATTCCCCGAACTCTGCGAATTGAAGGGAGTAGAGAACCACGAAGGGGTAGGGCATAAAGACAATTTCCTGCATACTCTGAAGGTATTGGACAATGTAGCCGAAAAGTCCGACAACGAATGGCTACGCTGGGCCGCCCTTCTGCATGACATAGCCAAACCGAGGGTTAAGCGCTGGGACGACCGTCTGGGCTGGACCTTCCATAACCATAATTTCATCGGCGAGAAGATGATACCGCGCATCTTCAGGAAAATGAAACTCCCGCAGAATGAGAAGATGAAATACGTGGCCAAACTGGTAGGGCTCCACATGCGTCCCCAGAACGTGGCCGACGAGGGGGTCTCCGACAGCGGGGTGCGCCGTCTGAGCACAGACGCCGGGGATGAACTTGAAGACCTGATGCTCCTCTGCGAGGCCGACATCACGTCGAAGAATCCGGAGAAGGTGCGCCGCCAGCTCGAAGGTTTCGCCAAGTTGCGTCAGCGCATCGCCGAGATCAACGCCGCCGATGACTACCGGCGATGGAAAAATCCCGTTGACGGCAACATCATAAAGGAACTCTTCCGGATCGGCGACGGCCCGATCTTAGGTCAACTCAAACAAGAGATCAAAGACGCTATCCTTGATTGCCGGGTAGAGAACTCGGTGGAGGCAGCCCTCGATTATCTTATGGAGTTAGGAGCCGAACGGAAAGCCGAAATCGAGGCGTTAGGAGGTGACATCCCCCCGACATGGAGAGGACGGGTGACGCTCCCCGAACCGGCCGACTCCGGCGAAGAATGACGGTCCAACTCCCGGCAGACTCCAACGAAGAATGACCATCCGACTCGCGTCAACTCCGACGAAGAACGACCATCCGGCTCCCGTCGACTCCGGCGAAGAATAACTGTCCGGCTCTGCCTCACCCGGACGAAGAATGACAGAGCGGGAGGGATTACTGACATACTAAAACTCGTTAATTTTCTTATCAAGTACTCGGAAAAAGTTGCGTAATAGAATAAAAATCATTATCTTTGCCCGATATTAGCGCCGATTTCGAGCTTATCTCCGTAAGGGGAGAGGCCGCATGGTGGCGTAAATAGGTAAGAATCAACAACGTAACAACAGCTATACATCAAGAATGGCAACATTAGAGAAAATCAGAAGCAAATCCGTGTTTCTACTGGTCGTGATTTTCGTCGCTCTCCTGGCGTTTATCCTTGGGGATGCGATCACCAACGGCCGTAACCTCTTCGGCGACCACACGAAAGTGGCCAAGATCGGAGGCGACAAAATCGATTACATAGATTATCAGCGCAAGCGCGAGGAACTCAATCAGCAGCTCGAGCAGGCCCGTCAGCAGAATCCGGCGCAGTACGCCAACTTCGACGTGCAGCTCCTCCCGCAGATGGCCCTCAATCAGCTTATCAGCGAAAAGCTCGTAGACAACGCAGTGGAGAAACTCGGCATCCCCACGTCTTCCACAATGTTGCGTCAGTATTTGCTGGAATCTCCGCAGCCGACTCCGGAGCAGATGCAGATCGTGCGCCAGCTTCAGGCTATGAATGTCAACGTGACCTCCATGGCTCAGGCCCACGACATCATCTTCAACCCCAAACGTAATAATCTCACCCAGGCTCAGGTTGAGCCCCTGCAGAAGGCATGGCTCGCTTTGGAAGCTGACGCCCGCAAGCAGATGGCCCGCCAGAGCTATGTGCAGCTTCTTGCCGGCACAGTCCAGGCCAACGATCTCGACCGTCAGGCTCTCTACAATGACGCCGTGCAGCTCGCTCAGGTGAGCCTCGCTTATCGCCCTTACGGTCAGCTTGACGAGAAGAAATATCCCGTCAGCGACGCCGAGCTCAAGCAGGCTTACGAAGCAGAAAAAGGTAAATTCAAAGTTGAGGAGCCGACGAAGGCTATCTCTTTCATCGCTGTCAACGTCACTCCGAGCGACGCCGACCGCGCCGAGGCAACCCAACTTTCAGTAAAGGCGGCGCAGGCCCTGAAGGACAGCGCGGCTAATCTCAATAAGGATCTCCGCAAGGAAGGTCTCAGCATCGAACGTCATTCACAGCGCGCATCCGATATCCCGGCCGGTGCGCTGAGAGATTTCGTCACTTCGGCTCCCAAGGATTCAGTTAAGATCATCTCCGAAAGCCTCCGCGGCTTCACGGTCGCCAAGGTTGGCCGCAAGACGGTCGAAGTTGACTCAGTCCAGCTGAATGTAGTGCAGGTAGCCGGCGCCAATCTCCCGGCGAAGGTCCTTGCCCGTCTCAACAGCGGATTGGCAGTAGATTCAGTCTCCAAGGCTTTCTCTGCGGACAGCGTGATGGTGCAGTCCGAGCAGTGGATCGCACTTTACGACAACAAAGGAAAAGTTGAGGCTCTTCAACAGAGCCAGCTTGATTCGCTGAAGAATGCCGGCGGTAAATTCATCACTCTGATGTCGACCGGTGACGGCGCAGTCCTCGCTCAGCTTGCAAAGCAGGGTTCGGCCAAAGAGATCTACGACTATGAAGTAATCCAGTATGACCTGCATCCGTCGGCAGTAACTGTCAATGATGCCCGCGTTAAACTTGAGAAATTCATCGCAGCCAACAAGACTGCCGCCGACTTCGCCAAGAATGCGGAGAAGGAGGGTTATACAGTTCAGGAATTCGAACTGACTCAGAGCTCCAATGCAGTGCCCCGTATGCAGGGCTACAACATGTATTATCCCGATTCGCGCCAGGTTGTACGCTGGGTTATGATGGATGGCAAGCCCGGCGAAGTATCCGGTATCTATGAATCCAAGGATGCAGCCGCTCCCGCTCTCTACGTAGCCGCAATCAACAGCGAATACAAGGATTATATCCCGATGACCAACAAGGAGGTGAAGGCATATCTGACTGATAAGGTTCGCCGTTCGAAAGCCGGCGACGAAATGATGAAGCAGTATCAGCCGAAGGCCGGCTCGATGCAGTCGCTTGCGGCGGCTATGGGCGTCGAACCGACTGAGATCGATCAGTTCCGTTTCGGTATGCGCAGCGGCGTTCAGGATCCGGCCGTAGCAGGTCAGATCGCCGGCACTAAGCCCGGTCAGAAGGTAATCCTGGTCAAAGGCGACGACGGTATCTACGGTTATGTAGTGAAAGGCAACTCCAAGGATGCTACTCCTTTCGATGCCGCAACCTACGATCAGCAGTTCCAGCAGATGTTTAATCCCCAGCTGGATCAGATGATCCGCGGAGCCAAGAAATTCGAAAACAATATCTATAAGTTCGAAGCCGGAGAATAATCCGGAACCGGAACTATAGATAGTCTTCAATAACGAGCAATTGGTCAGCCAATAACGAACAATTGGTAAGCCATTAACGAACAATAAATTCTTCAAGAAAGAATTTAGTTTCTTCAATTTTAAGCCGAATACCTCAAGTTAGAATTCGGCACATGATATAAGGGTTTGTTAAAAATATTATTAATTGAGTGCTTCCCGAAGTGATTCGGGGAGCATTTTTTTATATAAGAAATTTTGAGGGTTGAGTGGAAATTGCTAATTTTGTGGATTACTAATGATTCACGTGATGAAATACCTTAAGGACACGCATCCCAAAAATATAGCAGGCAAGCCCTTCCCGTGGTTCCCGAAGATGATAGCTACCGGATTCGGTGTCGGATTCCTGCCTTTGGCTCCCGGAACGTGGGGTTCAATTTTTGCCATTATCGTATGGTTGCCACTCTATCTATGGTGTAGCTGGGCTGTCACTTTTGCCGTCACCCTTTGCGCTACTATCCTATACATGATAGCCGGCACATGGGCAAGTACGGAGGCGGAGAAATATTGGGGCAAGGATCCTGTGATAGCGTGCGCTGATGAAGTCGTAGGCCAGTGGATATCGCTGCTGCCGCTGAGCGCGGGAGTGGCATTCTGCCCATGGTGGATGATATTGGTGTCGCTTGTGCTTTTCCGGCTTTTCGACATCTTCAAGCCGTTAGGAATCCGGAGCCTTGAGAAATTGCCCGGTGGAATCGGCATGATGGCCGATGATATCTTGGCCGGCATATATTCCGCTTTTATATTGATTGCCATAAATCTGCTTCTGACTCTCTGAGGAGGTGATATAACTCTTTTATAACCGAATATACATGAGTGTAAAAGATACAGCGAAGTCTTCGCGCGATGCTCTTCAGCAGGGCATTTATTGCGTCATCAACCCCTTTGTCAAATTGCTTATCAAAATGGGCGTGACGCCTAATATGGTGACTACGATCGGTATGCTCGGTCAGGTTGCCGGAGCGGCGTTGCTCATCAGGGCCGGTTATGTTGCCGGTCAGACCGGGGCCGTGCCGTTCAATCTTGTGACATGGGCCGGGGTCGTCATCATAGCCTTCTCTCTGTTCGATATGCTGGACGGACAGGTAGCCCGACTGGGCAATATGGCCTCCAAGTTCGGAGCCATGTATGATTCCGTTCTTGATCGATATTGCGAACTTATCAGTTTGGGAGGCGTCGCATACTATTTCATGCAATTCGGTGCGCTTTGGCCGGCATTGATCACGTATCTTGCCGTGATCGGTTCGCTTCTGGTCAGCTATGTCCGTGCGCGGGCCGAAGGATTGGGCATAGAGTGCAAGGTCGGCTTCATGCAGCGTCCGGAGAGAGTAGTCGTGACATGCGTAGGAGTGATCGCTACCGGCATCGCCGGAGAGTGCGGGGCAGACTGGGCCAACTGGATTCTGGTCATAGCCATGACGATCATCGCAGTATTCGCCAACATCACAGCGGGCGCCCGCATACAGCATTGCCGCCGGGCCATGGAACAAAAATAAGATTATGGGATATCAGAGTCCGAAACTGAGGGAGACCTTATGGTGCGTCGTCGGCCTGGCATTCTGGCTGACGGTGACGGTCATCTTCATAGGCTTCCGCCCGGAGCACGTAGTAATGGCCTTGGTGATCGCCGGACTGTTCTTCGCCCTCCCGGCGTCGCGTAAACTCGTAGTCGCCCTGCTGCCGTTTATTATTTTCGGCATATCTTACGACTGGATGAATCTCCTGCCGAACTATGAAGTAAATCCCATAGACGTAAAGGGCCTTTATGAGACGGAAAAGGGATTGTTCGGTATAGCGGCAGGGGATGGACTTATCCTGACACCTAACGAATATTGGGCGCTTCACCGGGCGTCGGTAATGGATTTCATGGCCGGGGTATTCTATCTTTGCTGGGTACCTCTTCCGATCTTCTACGGGCTTTGGCTCTACTTCAGCGGAAAGACCAAATGGTACCTGCACTTCGCTCTGGTCTTCCTTTTGGTCAATCTCTTGGGATTCGCGGGATATTACATTCATCCGGCAGCTCCGCCATGGTATGTGGCCCTTCACGGGTTTGAGGCTGTCACCGGTACTCCCGGCGACGTCGCGGGACTCGGGGCTTTCGATGATATGACCGGCTTGGGAATCTTCAATGCCCTCTATGCCCGGAATGCCAATGTATTCGCGGCGATGCCGTCGCTTCATTCCGCCTATACTTTCGTAGCCTTCATTTATTCGCTGAGGGCGGGAAGCAGTTGGGGTTGGAAAATTGTTTTAGGTATAGTGACACTCGGCATCTGGTTTACCGCCGTCTATACCTCCCATCACTATGTGCTCGACGTATTGGGAGGCATCGGGGTGAGCCTGTTGGGTTATGTCGTATTCGAATATCTGCTGATGCGGATTCCCGCTTTCCGCCAATGGATGGAGAAGTATGCCGGATATGTCAGTGTAAAAGGATAATATTATGGAAAAAGATAAAGAGAACGAGATAAGACCGGATGTCATCACGATAGAAGACGTGACGACAATGGTGCCTAAACTCAAGGGGCATGAGAAACTGGTCGGCAAGGTTCTTCATCTGCTTCAGATAGATGAGGTAAATCGCGTTCACGGAGCATGGTGCTCGACGCCCGGCCCGGAGTTTTCGCGCCACCTGATAGAAGATGAGTTCAAGACTCCCCTGAGGGTTGACAATGAGCAGATTCTGGCCGAATTTCCCGAGGGAGCCTTCATAACGGTCAGCAATCACCCCTTCGGCAGCCTTGACGGTATCGCCCTGATCAACCTGGTAACCCGTTATCGGCCCAAATATAAGGTGATGGTCAATATGATTCTCGGCAAACTTACCGCGATGCGCGAGAACTTCATCACTGTAGATGCCTGGCAATCCGACGATCCCGAGAAGAGAAGAGTCTCCGTCAATGGTATTCGCGAGGCACTGCGCCAGCTTAAAGAGGGTCAGCCCGTAGGATTCTTTCCGGCGGGAGCGATGTCTAAGACCAATAGGCATAACTTCCTGGTAGACCGGCCGTGGCAGAAATCCGTCCTGGAGATTATCGCCCGCGCCAAAGTTCCTGTAATTCCGATCTATTTCCATGGCAACAACCGATGGTTTTTCAATCTGATGGGTCATGTCTGCTGGCCGCTGCGTTCCCTGCTGCTTCCGCGCGAGCTCTTCAGCAAGAAGGGGAAGGAGATACATATCTCTATCGGCCAACCGATCATGCCCGAGGAGCAGGCGAAATTCAAGGGAGACGCCGAGGCCCTCGGAAAATTCCTGCGCGAGAAGACCTACGCTCTCAGCTCAATGAAATAAATCTTCCCTCTGCTCAGTGAAAAACTCTCTCTGCTCAGTGAAATACTCTCTGCTCAGTTAAAAAACTCTCTCTGCTCAGTTCAAAGTATTCTCTCAGCTCAATCAAATAAAATGGAAAAGACACCGCTAATAGGGATGACCGAGAAGGAACTGCAGGATGTTGCGGTCAGACTCGGCATGCCGAAATTCGTGGGCAAACAATTAGCTCAGTGGATATATGAGAAGCGCGCCGTCGACTTCGAGGAGATGTCCAATCTTTCAAAAAAGAACAAGGCCCTTCTGGCTGAGGAATATTGTGTCGGACGGTCAAAGCCGATAAAGGCTTCCAAGAGTCAGGACGGAACGGTGAAGTATGTGTTTGCCGTAGCCGGAGGGCGTCAGATCGAGTCCGTCTATATCCCCGAGAAGGACCGCGCGACGCTATGCGTATCCTCCCAGGCCGGATGCAAGATGAATTGCTATTTCTGCGCTACGGGCAAAATGGGATTCAAATCCCAACTGACCGCCGCGGAAATCATGAATCAGATACTGAGTATTCCTCCGGCTCCGGAAGCGGGGCAGACTCCGATGACCCCACTGACCAATATAGTGTTCATGGGTATGGGCGAGCCGCTTGATAACTTCGGCGCCGTAAAGAGGGTGATAGAGATTCTGACTGCCCCATGGGGATTGGCCTGGAGTCCGAAACGTATCACGGTCAGCACGGTCGGCAAACTTCCCGAATTGAAGGAATTGCTTGACAAGACGCAGGTCCATGTGGCTATCAGTGTCCATACGGCCGATTCCCGCGAACGGGCCGCGATGATGCCGGCTCAGAAGGCGTTCCCGATCACGAGCGTGATGAAACTGCTGAGCGGCTATGACTTCTCCCATCAGCGTCGGCTTTCGCTTGAATATATAATGTGGCGGGGAGTGAACGACGATGTGGCCCACGCCAACGCGCTGATCAAATTGATCGGAAACGTGGATTGCCGCGTCAATCTGATACGTTATCATGCGATTCCGGGCATTGACCTGCATCCATGTTCCGAAGAGAGGATGATAATGTTCCGCAACATCCTCAACCAGCATGGTGTCACGGCTACTATCCGCACCTCGCGCGGGGAAGACATCGAAGCGGCTTGCGGAATGTTGGCCAAATAGCGCAATTATAAAGATAGAGAACAGTGTTAAAAGTAGGAATAACTCAGGGCGATCCTAACGGAGTCGGTCCGGAAATCATAATCAAGGCCATCGCGCCTGAGGGTATCACAGAATTGATGACGCCGGTCATCTTCGGCAACAAGGGAATTTTCTTAAATACGATGCAGCGTCTGAAAGGTGAGAATTTCCATTTTCAGGCAGTAAATTCCGCGGCCAATGCCAAAGTCGGGAAAGTCAATCTGGTCAATGTCGGTGAAGAGGCGTTGACCCCCGATTTCGGTAACGCTACTCCGGAGGGGGGGCGTTCGGCCTATCTGGCCTTGGAGGCAGCCGTGGAAGCGCTTAAGACCGGCGATATTGATGTCTTGGTGACAGCTCCGATCAATAAGAGCGCCATACAGAGCGACGACTTCCGTTTCCCCGGTCATACTGAATATCTGGAAGCCCGCTTTGCAGAAGAGGATCCTGAGGATGAAGAGGAGACTCCGGAGGGCCCCGAGGATGGAGAGAAGGCTCCGGATACCGGAGAGGAGAAGACTCCGGAGGATGGAGAGAAGGCTCCCGATACCGGAGAGGAGAAGGCTCCGGATACCGGAGAGAAGAAGACTCCGGAGGACGGAGAGGAGAAGGTCGGCAAGGCCCAGATGATTCTCTTCAACGATGACCTGCGGGTAGCCTTGCTGACGACTCATGTCCCGGTTGCTGAGATATCGGCCCATATCACGGAAGAGAATATCATGGATGCGGCTGAAAGGTTCGATAAGACGCTTCGTAGCGATTTCGCTTGCGACCGTCCGAGAATCGCCGTGCTTTCCCTCAATCCTCATGCCGGCGACAACGGTCTGCTCGGTACGGAAGAGAAGGAGGTGATGCTCCCTGCCCTACGCAAATTGCGTGAGAAGGGGGTGTTGGCTTTCGGTCCGTATGCGGCCGACGGCTTCTTCGGCAACGGGGAATGGAGGAAATTCGATGGCGTATTGGCGATGTATCATGACCAGGGATTGGCTCCCTTCAAGACTATTGCCGGACAGGAAGGGGTCAACTTCACTGCCGGATTGGAATATGTCCGTACATCTCCCGATCACGGCACAGCCTATGATATAGCCGGCCAAATGCAGGCCGATCCGACTTCCATGCGCGAAGCGATCTATAAAGCAATAGATATATATAACGCGCGGGAACGCTTTGAAGAGATGTCGGAAAATCCTCTGAAAATTAAGACCCCGTCCCACTAAAAAAATGTTAAATTCAGGGCGGTGGATTTTCGAGGGAATTTTGGTTATCTCGAAGGGAGCAATGCGAGCATTGCCTCATATTGAGTTAATTTAATAGGTATTCGGCTATTTCCAATTGTGACCGGAGAGATGGACAAAATTCACCGGAAAGACACCGAGCAAAAAGTAATTTTTCACTTGAGAATGGAGTTGGAAGGATAATAAAGGAACGGTAAAAATTTTATTTTTCTTTTACATCTCCGTATCATCAGTAAAATTATAAAATAGTTAATAACAATCAAAATAATGACCTCTCTTTCGCAATGAAAGTTACCACCGTCTCGCAGCTGCACCCCGCCTTCGGCCTTTTGGTTCAGTCGTTTAGCCCGC
>CAYTOR010000030.1:0-19862 GCA_964439505.1 uncultured Sangeribacter sp. | reverse complement strand
TCGGGGCACATCTGCGACCCTGGATTTAACATTTTTTGTGGGACGGGGTCTAAACAAAATTGTTGCCTTATTGTTCCTAAACTCAACCTCTTGAACCTATTGTTTACCGGTGATGTGTAGGGGAGAGCTAAAGGGGAAGGTGACGTTGCGAATATAATAATAGGATGAGTAGGCTTTAGAGAAGGGCCTCGATGACGGCTGAGCGGTCTTTGTAAAAGAAAGGTTTTGCAGCCGATCTCGAAAAACTTGCCTCGCGTCCCGGAGCATGGACCGTGACGTTGCTTGTGGCCAGTGGTGCTCTCGAACCCGAATATCCCGAGCATCTTCATTTCGGAGCCGGCGGAAAGAAAGGAGATGAAACGCTTGACGCGGAGAATCTTCTCATTAGCGACAAAGAGACCTACCGTAAGATCTACAACGAGATCTCAGCAGCGGTCAAAGAGGAATTTGATCTCACTACTGAACACCAACGCCGCTATGACACCTCCAATCCGCGTATGGTCCTGCGCGAGATCAATGCTCCCGAAGCCAACCACATAGTATTGCGCATTGAATGGCACAAAATCTTATGGGACGAGCGGCGGATTCTCCTGGCGAAGACAATAGCCCGGGTATTGAAAAAAGAAATAGAAGGCCGTGAACTCGACCCTCCCGCCGCTCTTAAGACCAAAGACATCGGCTACTCAGGCTACCCCCTCACCTGATCCGAATTCCAACCTTCCTTCCTCCATATTTGGGCCGGAGGCGGCTTCTAACATCCGCGCTATCAGAAGAGGTTATTTGAAGGAGTCGGGGAGGTCGTTTTCGTAGAGGATGACGTCACCGGGACGCAGGAGGCGGGAGAGGAGCTGCTGGGAGGCAGCGAAATCATCTACTATGTGGAGGTTCTTTTTGTCAAAGCCTGTCGATAGAATCCCTTGGGCAAGAGCATCGCGATTGTAGGCGTTTACCACTATTGCGATGTCTGAATTCTCTCCGATATGTCGTCCGAGTTGCTCGTTGAGCTCTTCTCGGCGTTCGCCAAGTTCTATCATACCGGGAGTCACGCAGATACGGCGACCTGTGTCAAATTGCCCCAGTACTTCGAGGGCCATCTTCGAACCGACCGGATTAGAATTGAAGGCATCGTCGATGATAGTGACTCCTCCCGGAGTGCGCTTGATGCTAAGACGATGCTCAACCTGTTCGATGCGTTTTACGCCTCGTCTTATAGTCTCCTCATCCATTCCTAACCGCAGGGCCACGATTATAGCGGCCATCAGGTTGGAAATGTTACATTCCCCAACAAGTTTAGTGGAGAACTCCATCCGCGCACCGTCCGGATCGATAATGGTGAAGGTAGTGCCGTCGGGTGAATATTTTACTTCTTCGGCTTTATATTGACAATTATCGACATTGCTGATCCCGTAACGGAGGGCTTTGGTATTAGTCACTTCCCTGGAAGCGGCCTGTGGGAAATCATTGTTGATGACAACGAAACCGTCTTGAGGAATGGCGTCAGCCAATTCGAATTTCGTAGAGGTGACGTTTTCTATGGATCCGAAGGTCTCGAGGTGCATCGGTCCGACCGCCGTGATTATACCACATTGGGGATCTACGAGATCGCATATCTCCTTAATGTCACCCTTCTGTTTGGCTCCCATTTCGCAGATGAAAACCTGAGTATAGGGCTTCATCATTTCACGGACTGTCCGGATTACACCCATCGGTGTATTATAACTCCCCGGTGTCATGAGTGTCTCAAACTTTTCGGTCAGAATGGTATGCAGATAATGCTTGGTGGAAGTTTTGCCGTATGAGCCGGTGATGCCTACGATCTTCAGGTCCGGCATACTCTTCAAAATTCTCCTGGCGTCATTCCAATAGCCCCGGTTAATGTGCGATTCCACGGGTTTCAGAAGCCAGACAGCCGCAATGACAAATGCCCAGGAAATGACAGTCGTAAGAAACATGACTGCCAGCGTCACTTCCGGACCGGAATAGAAGTCAAGCATATCATCCCGACCACCAAAAAATATGATCATCAGCACATAGGGAATGAGCCCGAGAATTCCTGCGACAGAGTAAATTCTCCAAACCCTGCGGGTAAATACAAGTGGTTTTTTATGTTTGGCTTTGAATAGAGGCCAACATTTCACGAGACTTACAATGGCAGCCAACAGAAGGCATAAAGCAGGAGTCAGGAGAGTCGACATCAGTAGGAAAATGAGGGCCACATCAACCAGTCTCCATGCAGTAATGAAGTTTCCTTGTTCAAGCCATCTCCAGTAGCGGCTAATGCGATAGGAATTTTGTTGCAACATGTGGATGTCTCGCTTGAAGTTGAGCAAGAGATAAATTCCACAAATGATATATATGACGATCAGAAATGGGGTCATTTTTGAAAACAATTTATAATATTGTATTCTTCGCGGGCGCAATGTATTGCGCCTCTACCTGGGTCTGGGAATAATTTCTTATTCTCTGTGGACGCGATGAATCGCGTCCCTACCTGTTTCTTGTAATAAGACTAATAGGTCTAATAAGACTAATAAGCCTAATTAGCCTAATATTTCCTTTTTGAAGAATTCCTGCATGACGGCCCGGAAGCCTACAGGATTGTCAAGGAAACTGTAATGTCCGGCTCCTTCGAAGCTGACTAATCCTGCATCGGGTATAAGGCGTTCCATTGTCTTTGCATCCGATAGGGGAGTCGCTGTATCTTCCGAGCCCCAGATCAAGAGAGTCGGAGCTTTGATAGAAGGCATAGCGTATTTGAGATCCTGATTGACGCATTTGCTCATTACACCCCTCATAATCGGAGAAGACTGCTGATAATCCTGTGATCCGGCTTTTCCTCTGTACTTATCGAGCAGTTGGCCGCCGAATTTCTTTCCGAACACCACGGGAAGAAGATGTTTCAATGTCTTATAAGTATAGACTTTGAAGTAATATTTTGGTTTCCGCTTCGGTTTGATACCGGCAGCGTCAACGAGCACGAGTTTATGGACCTCCGGATGACGGGATGAGTAGAGAATACCGATTCTGCCGCCAAAACTATGGCCCAAGAGACTGACGTCTTTCAGACCCAACCGCCGGATCAGATTCTCAATGCAGGCAGTATATTCTTCGACTCCCCATACGGAAGTGGGTTCGTCGCTTTGTCCATGGCCCGGAAGATCGACATTGATGACGCGCATGCCGGGTTCCAATATTTTAGCAATAGAGGCTACCGTGGAGACATTGCATCCGTAGCCGTGCATAATGACTATCGGCTTGCCGTCGGGGTTCCCGGTATCGGTATAATGAAGACGCAGGCCTTCGATATCAAGGAATTTATCCATTAATGCAATGAATGAGTATCGATAAAACGTTTGGTAAGATCCCCGTAGGCGTCTATTCTGCGATCGCGGAGGAATGGCCACCATCGGCGAACGTTCTCGCTTCTCTTAAGATCAACATCTACGACCTTTTCTTCGGCGGCATTCTCCACGCAGAGCGTCAGGAACTCCCCTTGCGGACCGGCCACGAAACTTGATCCCCAGAAATCTATTCCTGAAGTGGCTTCAGATTGATCTTCTTCATATCCGACGCGGTTGACGGCAACGACAGGCAATCCGTTGGCCACGGCATGTCCCCTCATAACAGTGATCCAAGCCTCTCGCTGACGAGCTTTTTCATCCTCCGGATCATCCGGATTCCAGCCGATGGCAGTAGGGTAGATAAGCATTTCGGCTCCGGCCAATGCCATCAGGCGCGCGGCCTCCGGATACCATTGATCCCAACAAACGAGTACTCCTAAGCGTCCTACTGAAGTGTCGATAGGAGTGAATCCCAAATCACCGGGAGTAAAGTAAAATTTCTCATAGAATCCGGGATCGTCGGGAATATGCATTTTCCTGTAGATTCCGGCTATCGAACCGTCTTTTTCAAAGACAACCGCGGTATTGTGATAAAGCCCGGGCGCGCGGCGTTCGAAAGCACTTGCTACGATGACTACACCGTTTGTCTGAGCTGCCTCTGCATAAAAGTCTGTGAACTCACCGGGTAACTCTACTGCCAGGTCAAAGAGATCTACATCCTCCCTTTGACAGAAATATAAAGAATCATGCAATTCTGAAAGCACTACGAGTTCCGCGCCTTCGTCGGCGAGATTCTGAATCGCTGCCAGATTACGGCTGCGATTGGAGTCAATATCTTCGGAGAAGAAATGCTGTACTATTCCAACTTTCATTTCATTAAATGATTTAATCAAACACGGCATCATTGAAAAATCCCGGATGAAGTTGCATTGTCGCGCAATGAAGGGAACCATGCTGTTTGATAAGGGCACTGCAATCGACGCCGACTACCTTATGGTCCGGGAAGGCGATGCGAAGAGTCATCTCCGCCAATTTATCATTGGCGGGTTGATTATATGTCGGAAGAAAAATGACGTTGTCAGTGACAAGATAATTGGCGTAGGTCGCCGGCAATCGATTTCCTTCCTCATCGTAAATAGGGTCGGGAAGAGGTAACTCAATCAGGTTATATGGTTCGCCATCCTGATTACGGAAAAGAGTCAGTTGGGCGCGCATCTTAAGAAGATCTTCAAAATGCCCGTCATCGACATTTCGGCATCCCGTGAAAAGAATAGAGTTATTGGGGGCAAGCCTGGCCAGAGTATCGATATGGGAATCTGTGTCATCTCCGGCAAGGGCTCCGTAATCAAGCCATAATATATGCTCTATCCCGAGACGGTCTTTAAGAATCTCCGCTAATTCCGCTTTGGATTTTCCTCCGTTGCGATTGGGAGAAGTCAGGCAGCGGGTAGTCGTAAGAAGTGTCCCTCGACCGTCTGTCTCGACCGAGCCTCCTTCCAGTTCGAAGTCTCTTTCATTGCGATACTGCTCAGGGAGCAAGATATATTTATCGCGCAGATGAAGATTTACAAGATTATCCTTATCTGCGGCGAATTTCAATCCCCATCCGTTGAAGCCGAAGTCGAGTGCCCGGCAACGCCCTCCGCGTTCTACTGCCAACGGTCCATAATCGCGTGTCCATGTGTCGTTAAACTCAGTCTCGACAGTTCTCACGCGGTCTGGATTTCTCAGGCCGCTGACGATTTCAGAGGCATCCTCGCGGGATCGAGCCAGCAATACAATGTTGACACCCTCCGAAGTCATCGCTTCCAGCAAGCGTGCGTAACAATCCCTCACCTCAGCAAGGATATAATTCCAATCAGTCTGCTCATGCGGCAGCGCCATTAAGACTGCACCTTGAGGCTCCCATTCGGCAAGAAAACGCAATTCTTTCATTTAAGAGGCATATATACATATAATTAGCGGTTGATAGTTACCCTAAGGCCAACTATCATCCACCTTTAAAGTTTCAAAAATAGCGATAAAATTTCAGATGTAAAAGAATTTTTAATTATTTTTGCATAAAAAATTGGAAATGTATGTCAGATACTAATCATAATACTGAGAAAGAGTTTAAGGACGTCATAGCGAGATGCCGGGAGATTTACCGCAAAAAGATGCTTGATTACGGCACTTCATGGCGTATAATGCGTCCTTCGTCGCTTACAGATCAGATTTATATTAAAGCGGCCCGCATTCGTTCGCTTGAAGAAAAAGGTGGTCACGGTAAAGTGGACGAGGGGATAGAGCCTGAATTTATCGGGATCATCAACTATTGCGCCATGGCTCTGATCCAGCTCGATCTCGGACCCGGGGAATCGTTGAGTCCCGAAGAGGCCATGAGGTTATATGATGAGGCCATCAACAGAGCGACATCCCTTATGTTGCAGAAGAATCATGACTATGATGAAGCCTGGAGAATGATGAGAGTAAGCAGTTTTACAGATATCATACTCCAGAAACTTCTCCGGACAAAGGAAATCGAAGCCCATAGCGGCCGCACTTTGATCTCAGAGGGAATAGACGCGAACTATATGGATATGATCAATTACGCCATTTTCGCTATGATTAAACTTACGGAACAAAACTAATTGGAGAAAATATCTGAGCATGAAAGAATCTGTAAGGAATCGGATTTACATAGCCGTTACCTGGATAGTACGCCTTATAGTGGGGGCTACTTTTATATTCAGCGGTTTTGTGAAGGCTATTGATCCTTGGGGCACACTCTACAAATTCGAGGATTACATGGGGGTGATGGGATTGCCCGTCTGGGATAATCTTCTTCTGGTAGGAGTCTTCGGGCTTTGTGCTTACGAATTCTGCGTAGGTATATTTCTTCTGACGGGATGTTTCCGTCGATCCGCTCCTGTAGCCGCAATGCTGCTGATGGTAGTCATGTTGCCGCTGACCTTATGGATTGCGATAACGGATCCGGTCGCAGATTGCGGATGTTTCGGCGATGCTTTGCTTATATCCAACTGGGCAACCTTCTGGAAAAATGTGGTACTTGTCGGGCTAATTGTGTGGCTGATATGTTTCAATCGCCGCTGCAGATGCCTGATTCGTCCGTTTGTGCAATGGATCGCGCTTTTGAGTTCCGTAGGATATGTAGTGGTGATCGGTATTATCGGGTATGTCTATCAGCCCCTCATTGATTTCCGCCCATTTGCTATAGGTAAGCAGTTGGATAATTCTTCCTTGGTTAATTCGGATATCGAGGATCAGATGGCCGAGCAGGGAGATTCGATGTCGGAGGCCGAAGATTCTTCGATACCCTCAGAAGAGGATGATGATGAGAGCGACGAGACCGGGATCGAGGATTTCCGATTTATCTATGCCAAGGACGGAGTCGAGAAGTCATTTTCAATGGAAGATACTCTCCCTGATGAATCTGAAGGATGGGTATTCGTCAGAAGAGAAGGTGGGGAAAATATCGATTCTGAATCAGACAATACCGACCGAGCTGCAGAAGAATCATCATTTAGAATCTGGAGCAGCGACGGAGAAGATGACGTTACGGAGCGGGTAATCAGAAAGAAAGGTGGCGAACTGCTCCTTTTGATGCCTGACTTGAAGAGTGTCTCCTTGGCAATGACATGGAGAATAAATTCGCTCTATCTTTGGGCGCGCGACAATGACATAGAGATGATTGGGATAGTTGCTGCGACTCCGGCTGAAATAGAGAACTGGAGGGATATTTCGCTTGCCTCTTATCCGATCTATACTTCCGAAGACACACAGATTAAAATGCTTGTTCGAGGGAATCCGGCTGTCGTCTATCTTGAGAACGGCAAGATACTTTGGAAGAGTTCCCTTCGGGCACTTGATACGGAAGACTTTCAGGCCTCGGAAGCTATGCGTAAGCCGGCTTCATACGCTCGGGATGATCAAAAAATTCTAAAGAATATCACCGGGATTTATCTTCTTGTTCTGGTGTGCCTAATCTTCTTGTCATTCCTTCCGATGTTGGGACGATTCTTTCCGTCGAATGTCCGGTCGCGGATTGAGGAGAGGGATTCCAAAATATCGGAGAAAGAGAATGAGGCTGAAGAGCGGCGAAAGTCAAAGCTGCGCAGTAGGGGATAAGGGAGAGTAGTATTGGGGGAACTTTGGGAGTACTGTGAGTACTGTGAGTTTTTTGAACTTTATGAGCTCTGTGAGCTTTGGGAGTCGTGGGAGAATCTCAGTTTACTGGGAGCTTTAGGAGAATCTCCGTTAATCGTGATGGTAGGGGAGATTGTGGAGGATTGATATTCCGCGATAGATTTGCTCTGTAAAGAAAAGGCGGACCATCTCGTGATTGAAGGTCATCTTCGAAAGGGATAGTTTTCCGTCGGCGCGGTCGTATACGCTCTTTGAAAACCCGTAGGGTCCTCCGACGACAAAGACGAGGCGTTTGCGCCCCGATGACATAAGGCGCTCCAAGTAAGCGGCAAATTCCCGGGAGGTATATTCTTTGCCACGTTCATCGAGAAGGACTACATAATCAGAATCAGAAAGTTGGCGGAGGATTTGGGATCCTTCGGCCTCTTTCTGCTCCGCCTCTGAAATCTTACCGGCTTTTTTAGCATCGGGAAGTTCTTCGATTTTGTAGTTTACGAAGCGGCGGAGACGTTTGCAATACTCTTCGATACCTTCCTTTACGTAAGATATCCCGGTTTTTCCGATTGTAAGAAGAATTATATCCATATTTTTTTGTAATTTTGCGGTCAGTCAAAGTGCCTTCGGCACCGCGCACCGGCCTTACGGCCGACGTTCGCTCTTTGTTGACTCGCGAATTTTGTAAATTTGCGGTCAGTCAAAGTGCCTTCGGCACCGCGCACCGGCCTTACGGCCGACAAACCGCTTGCAGACGGGCGAATACTTTGCTGACTCGCGAATCCGAGGAGATTGATGGAGTCTTTTGGGTTGAAGATCCTCGGGATTCCAATTTTTAGACAAAATTAATATAAATAACTCAAATATGAAGACTAAAGATCAACTTATAGATGAACTTCTTGATCTTTCTTTCGCTGAAGATGTCGGCGACGGGGATCATACGACCCTTTCTACAATCCCTGCTGACGCCATGGGGCGAAGCCGATTGATCATAAAGGAGGAGGGTACTCTCTCCGGAGTAGAGGCTGCCAAGAAGGTCCTGCATAAAGTCGACCCTTCTATCAAGATTGATGTGATGATCCAAGACGGGGCGCATGTAAAACCCGGTGACATAGTATTTACGGCCGAAGGACCCGTAAGGTCACTCCTAATAGCTGAGCGTACGATGCTGAATATTATGCAGCGGATGAGTGGAGTGGCAACTATGACAGCTCGGTATCAGAAGGAACTCGAAGGGTTGCATACAAAAGTCCTTGACACTCGTAAGACTACCCCCGGGATGCGGATGTTGGAGAAGGAAGCGGTAGCAGCCGGAGGTGGTAAGAATCATCGCATCGGCCTGTATGACATGATTCTTATAAAGGATAACCACATCGATTTCGCGGGTGGAATCGAGAAAGCTATAACCCGTGCCAACGACTATTGTAAGGCCAACGGCAAAGACTTGAAGATAGAAGTGGAGGTCCGTTCGCTGGAGGATATCCGCAAAGTCATGGCCCACGGTGGAGTGGACCGCATCATGTTCGATAATTTCACTCCCGAGCTGACTAAAGAAGCGGTGAAGCTTGTAGGAGGGAAGTATGAGACAGAATCATCAGGAGGTATTACTTTAGAGAATCTGAGGGCATACGGAGAAGCCGGAGTAGACTATATATCAGTAGGAGCGCTGACGCATAGTGTAAAGGGGCTTGATATGTCGTTTAAGGCCTTCTGATGAAATATCGGTTTTCAGACCAATGGATACTTGCTTGTCCTGAAGAGTTCAGGGCAGAGATAGCAGAACATTTGAATAACCCTCCAGGCTCGCCCGGAGCGGCCCGAGTGTACGCTGACTCATATTCTCCTGAATCCGGACTTGAAGGTTTTCGGGACTCATCGGAGAGGTTTTCCGATGCTGACCTTAGACCCGAAAATGCCATCACAGCGGAAGACTTCGAGCGACGTAAGAAATATGCTCAGGCTTGGGGTTCCTACGCTGAATCGATAGTATGCTGTTGGCTTCTTGAGCGTGGTTATCCCATTCGGGAGAAAGACTGGCGACCTTCGGGAGAAAGGAAGACCTGTAAAGGAGAAATCGATATCATAACGCAGAAGGATAACAGAATCATCTTTGTTGAGGTTAAAGCCCGATATGGAAAGGATTACGACCCATGGGAGGCAATCGATGCAAAGAAAATTCGAAGACTCTGTAAAGGGGCTGATACTTATCTGAAAATGCAAAGAGAGACTTTCGAATATCAATTTGATGTAGCTCTCGTGACGGGCGATCCCTTGGATCTGGATATCGAATATATCCCGGACGCCTTTATCGCTCCGTTGCGCACCGGAAGATGATAGGCAGGAAGTAATCCATACTTTAAAATTCAGCAACCCCGTAAGTCAGAATTCAAGTTGCTGTTTATGGCCGAATCTTTTTAATTAGCAGCACCCAGGATTAATTAACAGCACCCCGGAAGTCTGAAGCCGTATACCCGTAGACGGCAGAATCTAACTTCCGGGGTGCTGTTGTATTTGTACAATAATTGTACTATTGGAGGAATTGTCTGTGTGGAGGTCAATGAACTCTCAGCCAATAGCCCAAGGTGAATTCCAGATTCATTGAATTGGAGGCATTGAAATAGTCGCGTCGATTGGCTGAAAATAGGTTGCCAAGACCGTAATAGAATCGGACTTCTCCATATAAGGCATGGCGAGGGGTGATACTGAACTCGCCTCCAAGACCGGCGCATATACCGTAATCAATCCTCTGTTTGATGGGTTCGGTATATTGCTTCACCTCATGATACTTCGGCATGTCGGGATTATTGGCGGCCGTCGCAACATTAAAGTTGGAACTTACCTTATCTGACAATCGCAATCCTATCTCGGGGCCTACGTTTACGAAGAACCGTCCTCTGCGACCGAAATATATATGAGCCATAACGGGGAGCATCAGATAATCAATAGTCCGGGAATAACTCAGAGGCTGTCCTTCAAAGTTCTCTTTCCAACCTCTCTGTACATAATTCACTTCCGCCACTAAACCGAAATGAGTCTCCTCGACATAACGGAAGGTCACTCCTGCGAGCGCGCCGGGCTTAAAATCCTGTTTGACACTCGGATTGAAAAACATTCTTGACAGATCCGCACCAGCTTTTATACCCACGGCCACATTGGAACTGTAATGGGTCTGGGAGTAAGCAGGCATCGATGCAATCAATACTAAGAAAAGCCAGGTAATCCAACTCCGGAGAAATTTCTTTATCATCATCTTAGATAAGAATTCTTTCGTTATCCGTCAAAGTTCGGCGAATCCAATCAGACTTGCCAATATGACAACATAAAAGGCGAGAAAGACAGCAACTGCGGGAATAACCATCAATAAGGAATCGATTCGATCCAATATGCCTCCGTGTCCCGGTATAAGATTGCCGGAATCCTTGATATTCAGATTGCGTTTGATCACTGACTCGAAAAGATCACCGAATGTCGAAGCGACGCAAACGATTATTCCGGTGGCAGCCCAGAACAGTTCCTTATTGCCGAGATATTCCGCCGACAGGGGAGAGTTGGTCCAACCGATGAGCGCTCCGACTCCGATGGTGCATAGGCAACCTCCCCAGAAGCCTTCCCAGGACTTTTTAGGTGATACTCTCGGAAACATTTTATGTTTCCCCAGAGTGGATCCAAACAGATAAGCCCCGGTGTCATTAACCCAGATGAGAATGAAAATGGATAAAATGGGCATGCAAGTCATACTCAATTCCTCGCAATAATATCCCATTGCGGTCAAAATGGCCATTGGCACCCCGATGTAAACTTGTCCGCACATATCTACTGCAAAAGCCTTTTCGGGATGATCCTGCTTAGAATAGATAGTGATGATCATTCTGCATAGAAGCCAGACCAACCACAAAAAGATGGGATACATATAGACTGACAGGGACAGCAATACGGCACCCAAAGCATTGTAGGCCGACAGGTATGCGACCGCCGGAGAATGTCCGAAACGCATCTGCCGGAATTCATAGACCCCCAGCGCTGCGAACAATGCAGCTAAAAAAGTCACCCCGAATTCTCCTATCCAGCAGGCAAGGATAATGATCAGGACATAGACACTTCCCGAGGCCGCCCGGATCATAGTAGATTTGGCATCTATCATTTTAAAGTATCTCTTTAAATTCAGTTAATGGAGTTTGATTGATTAATCAGCAAGGAATCCAAACAAAAAGCAAGCAATAACCCAGGCTTTGCAGGGCCGAGAGAATGTTTATAACTTAATTCAAGTTTCGCATTTGTGAAACTTGAATTAAGTTATATGATTAGTCTTCGTTCACATCTTTCGGCAGGGCCGCAAGCTGGAGCTTATGAGCTTTCATGAAGCGGATGATTGCATCTTTCTGTGGGCTATCAGGTACGTCATCCTTGATACGCTTGAGAGCATTAAAGGCTGAAGTGTTGGAATGATACAGATGACGGTAAGCGCTCGCTATGTCATCGATCACCTGCTCTTCCATATTACCCTTACGCATGACGAAGGAATTGATACCCTTATATTCTATCGGATTATGAGCCATTACGGTGAAGGGGGGAACATTGTTGTTTACCCGGCAACCGCCTTTTATAAGCACCCAGTCGCCGATATCGCAACGCTCATGTACCAATGCGTTGGAACTAAGGATAGTATAGTTGCCGATTTTGATGTCACCTGCGACCTTAACTGCATTGCCGAGCACGCAGTAGTCGCCGATAGTTGAGTCGTGGCCGATATGGGTCTGAGCCATGACAAATGTGTTATGGCCTACTTTAGTGGCCCCGTCCTTATGAATGGAGCGGTTTATGATGACGTGCTCGCGAATAATAGTCTGATCGCCTATGACTACAAAACTGTCTTCTCCTTTCCAACGGAAATCCTGGGGAGTAGCCGAGATGATAGCCCCTTCATATATATGGCAATCGTTGCCGATACGTGCGCCGGACCGAATCACTGCGTTCGGACGAATAACACAATTATCCCCGATTTCAACATTTGCTTCAATGTAAGCAAAGGCATATATTGTCACATTATCCCCAAGTTTAGCTTCGGGATCTACGTAGGCGAGTTTGCTGATTTTATTCATTATGTCAGGATTTTAAGGTTATGTTCGATTGGATAAATTGCAGGGAAATGCTCTTGGCATTTTTCCAATTCGGATAGATTGAAGAGTTTAAAATTGTAGGGTCATGCCTTTGGCATGTTTCCAATGAGATAACATCGCAAAGGGATGTCCCTACTATTTAATGGCTTCTTAAATGCTTCTTATAGCTTTCTGTTTATCGGCCGCCGCCGGCTGCCTGATAAAGGTCGATCAGTGCAGTTACTTTATTATGCCAGCAGGAAAGTCCGGCCAACTGGGCCTGAAGGAGCTGGGAGCGGGCTGTCAGGACTTCCAGATAGGTTGTCGACTGATTGAAAGTAAGAAGTTCCTGGGTAAATTCCACAGACTTCTCAAGGCTTTCGATCTGCTTGTCGAGCATTTCTTTCTTTTCAGCATTCTTATGATACTTGATCATAGCATCGCTAACTTCGGCCGAAGCGTTCAGGACCGCATATTGAAAGTCATTGAGAGCGATCTGCCGGTTGGCTTTGGCAGCCTCAAGAGTAGCGATATTCTGTCCTCTTGAGAAGATAGGAGCGGCCAAGGAGCCGGCTAACTGCACAAACCATTTGCCTGGATTTGAAACGATGCTGCCGAGCAAATTAGTAAAGCCTCCCTGAGCGGAAATATTCAGAGAAGGATAGAAATTAGCTTTCGCGGAATTCAGAGAATAATAAGCGGACGCCATGTTGCGCTCTGCAGCCGCCACGTCCGGGCGGACAGCGAGATAATTGATCGGCAGACCCTCTATAAGCGCTGCGGGGATATCGAAATTAAGATCGGAAGTTACCTGCCATTCCTGAGGATACGTATTGAGGAGAAGTGAAAGCGTATTCTGAGTGATGCGGATCTGCTGCTCCAGATCGGGAATAGAGGCCAGGATACTGTAGTAGTTAGCCTCACTCTGTACGACTCCGGCGGCATTCACCATTCCGGCGTCCTTCATCAGTTTCATCGCCTCTACCTGATCTTTCCAGATAGCTGAGGTTCGTTGGGTCAGGTCAAGCTGCTGATTGAGAAGTACGAGTGCATAGTAGGTAGAGGCTACTCCGCAGACTATCTGTGAGCGTGCTGCGGCAGCGTAATCCTGAGCCATTTCGACTCCGACCTGAGCACCGCGTTTACGGTTTAGAATCTTGGCGAATGCGTCGATTTCCCAATTTACGGCCAATGGGATGGTATAGCTCCAGTTCATGTGGGAACCTCCATAGGAAGCCGTACCTCCGTTAGGATTAAGAGCGACTGACGGAAAATAGCTCAATTTCGCACCCTTGAGCTGAGCCCGGGCAATGTCAATATTGAGCATTGCATTCTGAAGATTCTTATTGTTGTCAAGAGCCGTCTGAATGAGGCTCTGCAACTGGGGATCGGTGAAGATTTGCTTCCAACCCAAATAGGGGAGGGAAGTGGAATCGACGGGAGCTTCGAGAGCCTTGCGATAATCATTGATTATCGCAGTCTCATCGTTCAGCTCATATTTTTTATAAAGATTGCAGCTCGATAGCCCCGCCATTAAGGCGAGGGCTACCGCAACTGAAGAAAATTTAGTTACTTTCATTAGTAAAGCGAATTGAGTTCCGTTACTTCTTGATTGAATATTGCTCTAATTCAGATGAAATTTCGGCCATGTCTTTATCTTTCCATTTGTAGGGAGAGATCTTTTCCTGGATCTTCTGGAAGATAACGAAGAGCGCCGGAACGATCAGCACCTGGAAGATCATACCGATAAGCATACCTCCGATAGCGCCCGAACCGAGTGCGCGGTTACCGTTAGCACCCGCTCCCGTAGCGAACATAAGCGGAAGCAGACCGATAATCATAGCAAGAGAGGTCATAAGGATCGGTCGCAGACGCGCAACGGCACCCTGAATTGCCGCGTTGATGAT
The DNA here is from genome assembly GCA_964439505.1 of uncultured Sangeribacter sp. Classification (GTDB taxonomy): domain Bacteria; phylum Bacteroidota; class Bacteroidia; order Bacteroidales; family Muribaculaceae; genus Lepagella. Next base: position 5,378 of record CAYTOR010000030.1, on the reverse strand, counting down.
ACTCATGCCCGTACGGCGGCGTTCAAGAGCGAACTCTACGATAAGGATGGCGTTTTTAGCGAGAAGACCGATAAGCATGATCAGGGCGATCTGCAGGTATATATTGTTGGCGATACCTTCCATCTTGGCGAAGATGAAGGTACCCATCAGGCCGAACGGTACTGAAAGGATAACCGCGAATGGGAGCAGATAACTTTCATATTGAGCGGAGAGGAGGAGGTAGACGAACAGGAGTACCAGCCCGAAGACGTAAGCAGTCTGGTTTGAGCCCTGCGAAGTTTCCTCACGCGTCATGCCGGCGAATTCATAGCCGTAGCCGTCAGGAAGAGTTTCGGCGGCAACCTGGGCGATTATGTCGATCGCCTGACCTGAAGACACACCGGGAGCGGGAGTACCTGTCACGTCAATAGAAGTGAAGAGGTTGAAGCGTGTCAACAGGTCCGGACCGTAGACGCGTTTAAGAGAGACGAAGTTATCTATAGGCGCCATTTCCGCTCCGTTCCGGACCTTTACTTGCTTGAGAGTCTCGGGATTGACACGGGCATTAGGTTCAGCCTGCATCATGACGCGGTAGAGCTTACCGAAACTGTTGAAGTTTGAAATATACATACCTCCATAATAACCCTGGAGAGCGGAAAGCACAGCATTCTGGGTCAGACCTGCCTGCTTGATCTTTGCTACGTCAAGTTCTACAAGATACTGTGGGAAGGTCGGGTTGAAGGTAGAATAAGCCATCTGAATCTCAGGACGCTGGTTGAGGGCACCGATGAAACGCTGATAGACCTGGAAGAATTTATTGATATCACCGCCGGTCTTATCCTGAAGTTTGAATTCGAAACCGCTGGTCATACCGTAACCGGTGATCATCGGCGGAGTAAAGAACATGATTCGGCCGTTATGGATACTTGAGGTCATACCGTAGAGTTTTCCAACGACTGCATCAGAAGTTGAGCCGTCACCTTTGCGTTCATCCCAGTGCTTAAGCTTGATAATGAAAGAGCCGTAGGTATTACCCTGGCCGCCGACAAACGAGTAGCCGGTGATAGCCGTGCGGTCCTTAATTTCAGGAATCAAACCGCAGATACTGTCTACCTCATTCATCACTTTCTGAGTCTCTTCCATAGAAGTTGCAGGAGGCATCATCACAACGCCCATCACGGTTCCGGTATCTTCACTCGGCACCATTGCTGTCGGAGTTGATCCCATGAGCCAAACCAAAACGCCGATCGCAGCCACTACAATAGCGGCAACGGAAACCTTATGGTGGATAAAGAAGCTTACAGCCTTGCTGTATTTGGTAAGGAGGGCATCGAAGTATACGTTAAACCAATAGAAGAATCTCTTCTTGAAGGGGAGTTTCTTTGCTTGCGCCTTCTTACTTTCAGGATCGGGGATCTTACCGTCGAATTCAGCGTTGTCAACGCCGGAATCTTCAGCGTCCTCCTCGGAGACATGAGGCTTCAGGAAGAGCGCACAAAGGGCGGGGGAGAGGGTAAGGGCGTTAAGAGCCGAAAGGGCGATAGCCATTGCCATGGTCAGACCGAACTGACGGTAGAACACACCCGAAGTACCTCCCATGAAAGACACAGGGATGAACACGAGCATCATGACGAGGGTGATCGAGATAAGCGCGGAAGCGATCTCATTCATCGCGTCAATGGCGGCCTTCTTCGCTGACTTGTATCCTTCGTCAAGTTTAGCGTGGACCGCCTCCACCACGACTATGGCGTCATCGACGACGATCGCGATAGCCAGCACAAGGGCGGAGAGAGTTAGAAGGTTGATCGAGAATCCGAAGATATAAAGAAGTGCGAACGTACCGATGAGGGCCACCGGGATAGCGATCATCGGGATGAGGGTCGAGCGGAAGTCCTGCAGGAAGATGAACACTACCAAGAACACCAGCACGAACGCCTCGATAAGAGTCTTGATAACCTCATGGATTGAAGCGAAGAGGAACTCGTTGACGTTCATGACGACTTTAAATTCCAATCCTTTCGGAGCTTCTTTCTGGAAAGTGTCGATCTGCTTGAGCACATTATTGATGACATCCGTTGCATTGGAACCCGGAGACTGGAAGACGATGGCCGCGCAACCAACGTGGCCGTTGGTAGTAGCTGCGAATCCGTAGGAGAGTCGGCCGAGTTCTACGTCGGCCACATCGCTCAGACGGAGAATCTGGCCGTCGGGGGTAGCCTTGATGATGATGTCTTCAAACTCCTTCTCGTTAGTCAGGCGTCCCTTATATCGCATTACATACTGGAAGGATTGCTTGCCTTGTTCGCCAAACTGACCGGGGGCAGCCTCGATATTCTGTTCGGCCAAAGCGGCAGAGATATCCGAAGGCATGAGGTTATATTGAGCCATGACCTCAGGCTTCAACCATATACGCATCGAATAGTCTGAACCCATCACCATGGCATCACCGACTCCGGAGATACGCTTGATGACCGGCACGACATTGATTGCCATATAGTTCTCTATAAACTCCCGGCTGTATTGGTCGTCGGGCGAGAAAAGGTTGAAGACGACAAGCATTGAAGACTGACGCTTCTGGGTGATGACGCCTACCTGAGTCACCTCCGACGGGAGGAAAGACTGAGCTTTGGCTACGCGGTTCTGCACGTCGACGGCCGCCATGTCGGGATCGGTGCCGGGTTTGAAGACCACATTGATGGTAGCCGAACCGTTGTTGGCTGCCTGGGAATACATGTAGTCCATGTTCTCAGCGCCGTTGATCTGTTCTTCAAGCGGAACGATCACGGAATTCAACACAGACTGCGCGTTTGCACCGGTATAGGTTGTCGAAACCTGAATGGTTGGCGGCGCGATGTTCGGGTACTGCTCGATCGGCAAGCCCATAAGGCCCAGGATACCGAGCAGCACTATGAATATTGAGATTACGGTAGAGAGTACCGGTCTCGTGATAAAAGTTGCTAATTTCATTACAATCCTTTTTTACGCCCTTACTTCTTAGGTTTGATTGTCATTCCTTCCTGAACGGAGATCCCCACCCCTTCGATTACGATATTCTCACCGGGTTTGAGACCTTCTGTGACGATAAACGATTTGCCGTCATCCTGCTTGGAAACGGTGATAGGTACTGCATGCACGGCATTGGAATCGTTGACAACGAAAGCGAAACGCATGTCCTGTGACGTATAGGTCGCAGTCTGCGGTACGAGAATGACGTTGTCGTATGTGGACGGGATGAGAATCTTGCCGGTGTTGCCACTATGCAGAAGACCATCCGGATTGGGGAAGATGGCCTTGGCGGTAACGCTGCGGGTGGAAGCATCAAGCACACCGGAGATACTTACTATGCGTCCCTGCTGCCCGTAGATTTCTCCATTCGCGAGTTGGAGTTTCACGGGAGGAAGGGCTGCGATGGTCTGCTGGATTGTACGCGCACCGTTCTGCGTAAGTTCGAAGAGTTCGTTCTGGGTGAAGGAGAACGTTGCCTGCATGTCAGCGTTATTTGACAGAACCGTTAGGAGGGTAGAGGGGGAGACGAGCGAACCCTCCTTAATGTCAATCGAACCGATTACGCCCGATGCCGGGGCCGTCACTACAGCGTAAGAGAGATTCTTACGGGCTGCCGTCAGATTGGCTTGCGCCTGCTGCAATTGAGCCTTGGCGGCGTTAAGGGCATCGACGGAAGTCTGATATGCCGGAGATCCTATGATCTGCTTGTCGTAAAGAATCTTGTTGTTGTTGGCATTGGTAGTAGCCGTATTGACATTAGCCTGAGCGACCGCTACGGCGGCCTGAGCCTGATCTACGGCAGCCTGAAGCTGCACCTTATCAATTTCAAACAAAACTTGCCCTTTGCTGACTTTCTGACCTTCCTGAACGCATACGCGGGTTAGAAAACCGGTAGCCTGAGGTCGGATCTGCACGTCGTTTTCACCCTCAAGAGTAGTGGGGTAGGAAGTGTCCATTGTTTCATTAGTGGACTGCACCGTCATGACGGCGAGTTCCGGAATCTGGGGTTGCTGTTGCTGCTCCCCTTTTTTACAGCCGGTGGCAACGAGGAGAGTGAGTGACGCCAAGGTCACGCCATAGGCAAATCCTGAATTTAGTCTCATATAGTCTATCAGTAAAGATTGAATTATTCTTAAGATTGAATTATTCTTTTGTGAAGGGAGGAGGGGTAACGTCGTCATCATCCCCTTCGTCAATAGCCTTCGAATCTGCTTTATTTATGGAATCTATTTGTTTTTTGTTGGAGTCGGAATCTTTTGAATCTTTATCAGAATCAGAATTTGATTCAAGACGCTTCTTCTCTTCCTGACGGGCCGTGATCTCGATGATCTCGTCCGTACGCGATTTCCACTGCCGCTTGCCTAAAATCCTTTCTACGTCCGCAGTGTAAATGACCTCCCGCTCAACCAAAAGATCGCGCATTTCGTTATGCTGGGCAGCGTATTTCTTAAGGATGTCTTTAGCCCGCTGATACTGTTCGGCAATAATTCGGGCCACCTCATCATCTATCATTTTGGAGGTTTCTTCCGAGTAGGGTTTCTGGAATCCATAGTCCTGTCCGGTCGAATCGATATAATTGAGGTTGGGCAGTTTATCGCTCATACCGTACATAATGACCATTGCCCGGGCAATTTTTGTGGCCCGCTCGAGGTCGTTGCTCGCCCCGGTACCTACTTCTCCAAGGAATATCTCTTCAGCCGCGCGCCCTCCAAGCAATCCGCAGATGGAATCAAGCAGAGCCTGAGTAGGTACGATCTGTCGGGCTTCCGGCGCATACCAGGCCGCTCCTAAGGCACGTCCGCGTGGCACGATAGTCACCTTCACCAACGGATCACCGTATTTCACCAACCAGGAGATAGTAGCGTGGCCGGCTTCGTGAGTCGCGATCGAACGTTTCTCATCATCCGTGATCACGCGGGAGCGTTTCTCCATGCCGCCTACGATGCGGTCGATAGCAGCCATGAAGTCAGAGAAATCCACTGAATCCTTATTATTGCGGGCTGCGATAAGAGCCGCTTCATTGCAGACGTTTGCAATATCCGCCCCGGAGAATCCCTGGGTCTGGCGGGCAAGTTGCTCAACGTCAAGTTTGCTGTTGACCTTGAGGTTACGGAGATGGACATTGAAAATTTCGACACGGTCGGAAAGTTCCGGAAGATCGACATATATCTGACGGTCGAAGCGTCCGGGACGCATAAGTGCCTTATCAAGAATATCGGCGCGGTTAGTGGCAGCCAATATGATAACACCGTTATTCGACCCGAAGCCGTCCATTTCGGTAAGCATCTGGTTGAGAGTATTTTCGCGTTCGTCATTGCTTCCCATATTGGGATTCTTGCCGCGGGCGCGTCCTACTGCGTCAATCTCATCGATAAATACGATACAGGGAGCCT
>CAYTOR010000029.1:0-19975 GCA_964439505.1 uncultured Sangeribacter sp. | reverse complement strand
ATGGCATTGAGCACAATCACTGCATAGATCCGGAACTGATATCCCGACTTGCTCCCGATGACCCGGTGCTTCAAATGTGGCTCTTTGGAGCGACCAAGGATAATGGTCAGAGAAAAGCCTGCGGTTGCATTCTCAGCAAAGACATCGGCCAGTATAATACCTGCACACATGGCTGTCTTTACTGCTATGCTACCAATACCCCGGCACCTGCAACTAAATAATTTCATCACCTGCCCAAAAGAAACTGCGTTATCAGCCATATTTTACCTCGTTAGATAAAATCTCTACGGATTTATCATAATGTAGGGAATGGTAATATAATACTTTTTCTCCGTGGACGCGATGTATCGCGTCCCTACCTATGCTTCTTCTATTTTCATTGAAAAGATAGGTCTTCAGGGAAGAAAAGATAGGTTGGTCTCCGAACAAAACGATGGCGGCGGGCGTTAATATTATGTAGAATTCATAACTTTTCCGACGTCGAAAGTAGTTTCGCGTCGGAAAAGTTATATAAAGCCGATTCTGTTCGCATTATCCGGTGGTTTTATGGATTCTATTTTATTTTAGTCTAATTACCAGACAATCTTATCTAATAACCCAAAAAGCATCTTTAGCGATTAAGAAGTTACTGAGACTTCCGAAGCTTAGATTTTAATGTCAAGCATTATTTAGATTTTAACTTCAAGTATTATAAAGACCCATGGCAACTGTAACTAAGGACGATGCCCTGCTTTACCATGAAGAGGGGCGTCCCGGTAAAATTGAAATCACCCCCACAAAACCTTACGCCTCGCAGCGCGATTTGGCGCTGGCTTATTCTCCCGGCGTAGCATATCCTTGTCTCGAAATCGAGAAAAATCCGGCAGATGCCTATCGATATACTAATAAAGGTAACCTTATTGCCGTAATCTCCAACGGCACAGCCGTGCTCGGATTGGGCGATATCGGTGCGTTGGCCGGCAAACCGGTGATGGAGGGCAAGGCCCTGCTGTTCAAGATTTTCTCCGGACTTGATGCTTTCGATATCGAGGTCAATGAGACCGATCCGGATAAGTTCGTGGAGATCGTAAAGGCCATCGCCCCAACTTTCGGAGGTATCAACCTCGAAGATATCAAGGCTCCACAATGTTTCGAAATCGAAGACCGGTTGAAAAAGGAATGTCATATACCGGTCATGCACGACGATCAGCACGGTACGGCAATTATCTCCGGGGCCGGCCTACTCAACGCACTCGAGATTCAGAAAAAGAAGATCGGCGAGATCAAACTTGTGGTAAATGGTGCGGGTGCTGCTGCAGTTAGTTGCACGCGACTCTACAAGGCTTTGGGCGTCAAGGCTGAAAACATCGTGATGTGCGATTCAAAGGGTGTAATCCGTAGCGATCGCGAAAAACTCACTGAACAGAAACGTGAATTCGCTACCGATCGCGATATCCATACTTTGGCAGAAGCCATCGAGGGAGCTGACGTATTCTTAGGCCTCAGCGTGGCCGGTGTCCTCACTCCCGAAATGATCAAGACTATGGCTCCCAAGCCTATCGTCTTCGCTTTGGCCAACCCTGATCCGGAAATCGGTTATTATGAAGCTAAGGATGCCGTGCCGGATATCATCGTCGCTACCGGAAGAAGTGACTATCCGAACCAGATCAATAATGTAATCGGTTTCCCCTATATCTTCCGTGGGGCCCTTGATTGCGGAGCGAACGCTATCAACGAAGAAATGAAGATAGCCGCTGTCTACGCAATTTCGGAGCTCGCCAAAGAACCGGTTCCGGCGGTCGTTGACCAGGCTTACGGCCTGAGTGACCTACACTTCGGACGGGATTATATCCTCCCGAAGGCTCTCGATCCCCGCTTGCTGCTGCGTGTAGCTCCTGCCGTTGCGAAAGCAGCCATGATGTCAGGAATAGCAGCCCGTCCGATCGAGGATTGGAATGCCTATCAAACCCGGCTGCTCTCTTATATGGGTGATGACGGTAAATTTATGAGAGGTATCACCGAACACCTCCGCAAAAATCAGCGTCGTGTGGTATTCGGCGAAGGTAATTCTGAAAACATGCTCCGCGCTGCAGCGAGACTCCACAGGGACGGCATAATGACTCCGGTTCTGCTCGGTAACGCCGAGATGATCAATCGCACGGCATCTCGCATCGGTCTTGATATATCCGAAATTGAGATCATCAATCCACGCCACGACAACCAGGCGGATAAGAGAGAGCAATATGCTCATGCCCTTGCCGTCAAGAAGGAGCGTGAGGGTGTATCATACGAGGAAGCCCTCGATAAAATGTACGACCGTTCCTACTTCGGTATCATGATGGTGGAGACGGGGGATGCCGACGCGTTCCTTGCAGGTTGCTATTCAGCCGCTACCAAGATGGCCGAAAGGGCAGCCTCGATTGTGGGCATAAAAGAGGGTTACGATCATTTCGCTACCATGCACATCATGAATACCCGCGGAGGAACGTATTTCCTTGCCGACACTGCTGTCAACGCAATCTCAGATTCAGAAGCGTTGGTAGATATCGCACGCCTTACTGACTGCGCAGTCCGCAATTTCAACACGACTCCCGTCATGGCAATGCTCTCTTACAGCAATTTCGGTTCCAACCGTCTCTCCCGAGAGCCGGCCCGGGTAGCTGAAGCTGTCAAGACCCTGCATGAGAAATATCCCGAAATCTGCGTTGACGGTGAGATGCAGGCCAACTTCGCTCTGAACACTGAACTGCGCGACAAGACTTTCCCCTTCAATACTATAAAAGGTAAGCAGGTCAATACGCTCATCTTCCCGAATCTGTCGGCCGCCAATATTACCTTCAAACTCCTTCTCGGAATGGGAGTCGGCAAGGTTATCGGTCCGTTGCAGATCGGTCTGAAGAAACCCGTCTACTTTGCATCTGTCAATTCTTCGGAAGATGAAATTGTCGACGTGGCGACTATAGCGGCCCTCGAATCAACGATAGCAGGATAAGACATGGCAGATTACGGGAAAAGGTTGTAACGACAAGGCTGTAACCCAATATCAGACAATACACTACGAATACTTGAAACAATATACTTATAATGTACTTGACATCCGACGGGGAACGACCGTTGACGGACCGGGATTCCGGACTGCGGTCTACCTCGCCGGATGCCTGCATCATTGTCCGGGATGTCATAACCCGGAGTCATGGAATGCGTATAATGGTGTGAGGATGACCCTCGATGAGATAATGGCTGTCATCGAAGAGGAGGATTTCGACGTCACATTGACGGGTGGAGATCCATTGATGAATCCCGAGTCGACCGCCGCGTTAGCAGCGGCCATCAAAGAGAAGGGATATAATATCTGGCTCTATACGGGTTATACCTTGGATGGGATTCTCAGAATCCCCGGGCTCGCAAAAGCCATCGAAAATATCGACACGATTGTTGATGGTCCTTATATCGAAGCCCTTCGCGATTCCGACCTCCTCTTCCGAGGGTCCTCCAATCAGCGAATCATCCACCTAAAGAAGTAATACAGACGATAATAAATCGGGGATATGCCTTAGGCATATCCCCGATTTATTATCTATACGACCCCGTTTTTTTCTCTTATTTATGGACGATGCGGTCGCGAAGTTCGGCAAGCTTTCCGGAGTTCCACCGCTCCGTGGTGCCGACCAGATAGCCGGTGATTCGTTGGATAGTCTCGAAGGGAGTGCCGCATTTGGGGCAATCATGCTCCGTCTTTGAAGCGTTCTCGTAACCGCATTTAGGACAGCGGTTGCGATTATGGTTGACACTTCCGTAGCCTAAGTTATACTTGTCCATCAGATCTACAATCTGCATTATCGCCTCCGGATTATGAGTAGCGTCACCGTCGATCTCGACATAGAAGATATGCCCTCCCCGGGTAAGATCATGATACGGGGCTTCGATCTTAGCCTTGTGGCGCGGCGAGCAATGGTAATAGACGGGGATGTGATTGGAGTTGGTATAGTAATCCTTGTCTGTCACTCCGGGTATAATTCCGTAGGTCTTTCTGTCTATTTTAGTGAAGCGCCCGGCCAATCCTTCAGCCGGAGTGGCAAGGATGGAATAGTTATGGCCGAATTGTTCCGAGTATTCATTGGCGCGGCTGCGCATGTAGCCGATGATTTTCAGACCAAGCACCTGAGCTTCTTCCGACTCTCCGTGATGTTTCCCGGTCAGGGCGATAAGACACTCCGCCAGCCCGATGAAACCGATACCGAGGGTCCCCTGATTGATTACCTTTTCGATCGTGGTGTCGGGAGTGAGGGATTCTGCGCCGTTCCAGAGCACGCTCATTACGAGAGGGAACTGCTTTGCAAGAGCTGTCTTCTGGAAGTTAAACCGATCGTCGAGTTGGCGGGCGGTGAGGTCCATCACGTGCTCCAGTTTTTCGAAGAAGCGACGGATTCGTTCCTCCTTATCCTTAATCGCCATAACTTCGATCCCCAGGCGAACGATATTGATTGTCGTAAACGACAGGTTACCACGTCCGATGGAGGTCTTTTCTCCGTAGCGGTTCTCGTAAACTCTCGTGCGGCAACCCATTGTGGCCACCTCATGAATATATCTCTTCGGATCTTCAGGATTCCATGCTTCATCCTGATTGAAAGTCGCATCAAGATTAAGGAAGTTGGGGAAGAACCGGCGTGCCGTCACTTTGCACGCAAGCTGATAGAGATCATAGTTCGGATCCTCGGGCAGATAACTTACTCCTCTCTTTTTCTTCCAGATCTGAATGGGGAAGATCGCTGTGGCACCGTTGCCAACCCCTTCGTAAGTGGAATTCAGGAGTTCGCGGATTACGCATCGACCTTCGGCGGAAGTGTCGGTGCCATAGTTGATGGAAGAGAACACAACCTGATTGCCTCCGCGCGAATGGATTGTGTTCATATTATGGATGAAGGCTTCCATGGCTTGATGCACTCTTTCCGCAGTCTTGTTTACGGCGTGCTGAAGTAATCTTGCTTCCCCTTCCAGGCCGTCAAGATCGCTGTGGAGGTAATCCTTGATTTCGGTATGATAGAGATGGGAAAGGTCAGATCCGGTAAGTTGTTCGAGATTTTTCAACTCTTCGATCAGAGTATTTCTGACGAATGGAGCAAGATAAAAGTCGAAAGCGGGGATCGCCTGACCGCCGTGCATCTCGTTCTGAGCGGTTTCCAAAGAGATGCAGGCTATAACGGACGCAGTTTCGATGCGCTTCGCGGGACGGGAATCGGCATGTCCGGCGGAAAATCCGTTTTTCAGGATTTTGTCGAGCGGATGCTGGACGCAGGTCAGAGATTTCGTCGGGTAATAATCCTTGTCGTGGATATGGATATAATTGTTGCGGACCGCGGTTTTCGCTTCATTCGAGAGTAGATAGTCATCGACAAAAGGCTTGGTGGTTTCCGAAGCGAATTTCATCATCATTCCGGCCGGGGAGTCAGCGTTCATGTTGGCGTTTTCCCGGGTGATATCGTTGCTTTTGGCTTCGATGATTTCGAGGAAGATGTCGCGGGTCTTCGCCCGACGGGCGATAGATCGTTGATCGCGATAGGCGATATACCTCTTGGCGACATCCTTTCGGGCCGACTTCATGAGTTCCAATTCCACGCAATCCTGAATCTCCTCGACGGTCATCCTTTCCTTGCCGCGCACCCCGACACGGTCGGTAATACGCTGTATGAGAGGTTCGTCTTCGCCGGCATCCGTCGAAAGCATAGCTTTGCGGATAGCGGCTTTGATTTTCTCTTCATTATATCCTACGACTCTTCCGTCGCGCTTTTCTACAGTCAGGATCATTTCTGGTGGAATTGAGATTTGCTTGGTATGATTTTTTACGGCACAAAGTTAATGAAAGTTTTTGAAAAAGCGATGATTTGGCGGTTAAAAGTTATTGACAATTTTTATTTCGGGAAACATTATGATTGGTCGAAATATGTAATATATTGATAAATAAATAATTGCAAAAATTTTTGGAAAACTTTTTTCAATTATTTTGTATAAGGATGTGATTAATTTTAGAGTTTGAAGCCGTTTTAGTGTGTTTTAAACTTTTGAAGAGTATATAATGTAACTTTATTTTTTCCAGAAGCCGGGGGTGAAGATTAGAAGGACGGTGTAGAGTTCCAGACGGCCTGTCAGCATCAGGAAAGAGAGGATCCATTTGGCTATGTATGACACTTGGGAATAGTTCCCCTCGATGCCGGTCATGTCGGTTCCGAGGCCGGTGTTGCTGACGGCTGACAGGGCACAGAATATTCCGTCTTTCAGAGGGAGGTCGCAAAGCATGAGTCCCACCGCACCGGCTGCTATTACAATGATGTACATGAAGAGGAAAGCGAGGGTCTTCATGAGGATCGGCTGAGGTGTGCCCCGCCCGTTGATGACGACAGTGCGGATCGCATTGGGATGCATCATGCGGTAGAATTCATTGCGCAGGAACTTGAAGAGTATGATGAAGCGGTCGATTTTCGCACCTCCGGAGGTTGATCCTGCGCAAGCACCCATAATCATCATGACGATCAGCACGATAACACTGACTGCACCCCAGTCGTGGAAATCCGGTTCTGTAAGACCCGTAGATGAAAGGATCGAAACGGCCTGGAATAGTGGATCGATGGTGAAATCATCCCACGAATGTCCAATATGGCGGAAGATGATGTTCAGGGTAAAGACTGCGTAGCAGGTTAAGATTATGTAAACATAGCAACGCAAGGCGTCATTTTTAAAGATTCCCCTCCATTTGCCCTTAGTAAGTCCGAATAGCAGGGAGAAATTTACTCCACCGAGAAACATGAAAATGGTCATCACGACCTTGATATAGACCGAATCCCAACGGCCAAGGGAGAGATCGGAGTTGCCGAACCCCCCGGTTGACATAGTCGACAATCCGTAACAAACGGAGTCGAAGAAGTTCATATCCGAAATGAGGAGGAGGATTATCAGGGAAAGGGTAAGGATGATGTAGACCATCCAGAGACCTTTGGAAGTATTGCCGATACGTGGCTGAAGTTTATCATGGGTAATACCCGTCACTTCCGCGTTGAAGAGCATCATGCCGCCGGACGTGTTCAGCATCGGGACAATAGCCAACGTAAACAGGATGATTCCCAAGCCTCCGATCCATTGGCAGATACATCTCCATATAAGGATGGAATGGGGCACTCCGTTAAGAGTATCCAACACTGACGCACCGGTTGTAGTAAATCCCGACATAGTCTCGAAAAACGCGTCGGTAATGGAGAAGTGGGTATGGCAAAGAAGAAACGGCAACATCCCGAAGAGAGAAAGGATCACCCAAGTCAAGCCGGTCAGCAAGATGGCTTCCCGCTGGCCCATATCTCTGGATTTCGGCCGAAGACTGCGTAAAGCGACCCCAACGCCGGCAGTTATTGCCATGCAGGCGAGAAACTGCAAGGTACTTCCTTCTCCATATAACATGCCGACGATGCACGGCACGGCCATAATGGCCGCTTCGATGATAAGCAGCCAACCGATTATGCGCAGAAGCATCGGAATGTTGATATACTGGCGTTTCTTGTAAGTAAACAATGGATGGGATTTTGTATGGTTAAGAGAAGAGTTTCTCGACTTTGGAGAATGTGCCGCTCAGGCAGAATACTACTACATAGTCTCCCGGGAGAATCCGGGTCATACCCGAAATCAGTTCACAGTTGTCGCCCCTGACCAGGGCTGCCAACGTCATGCCGAAGGGAAGGTGGAGATCCTTGACAACGGCTTTGGTTATCTTTGATCCCGGTTTAGCCTGGAGCTCCGCAACTTCGGCATCTGCAAGGACCAGGAACTTCGCGCTGCTCTCATCTGCATCGAGGAGGAGTTTGAAGATACGGGAGGAGGCGAGAAGTTTTTTATTGATGATAGTGCCGATATTGAGGTTCTCCGCTTGCGAAAAGAACTGCAGGTTTTCGACATCCGCTATAGTCTTGGGTACTCCGAATTCCTTAGCCGTCAGGCAGGATAGAATATTACCCTCGGAAGAATCCGTCAATGCCAAAAACGCATCGTACTGATAGATGTTGTTCTCCCGAAGCACTTCGATGTCCCGTCCGTCACCATGGACAACCTCGCAATTGGGGAGGTTAGTGGCCATCTCCTCACATAGGGCGCGGTCGGATTCGATGATTCTCAAATCATACTTATCTCCGTAGAGGGTTGCGAACCGGCGCGTAATTCGGGTACCACCCATAAGCATTGCTTTCTTAATGACCCTTTTACGTTTGCCGCAAATCTCCCGGACCTCATTGATATAGGGTGGAGTAGTGATGAAATAGACTATATCGTCATGTCGCAATTCATCATTACCGGTCGGGATGATGGTTTCGCTGTTGCGCTTGATCGCCGCTACGTGGAAGTCATGAGTAGTGACGGTGATATCGCGCAGTTTCTTATCGATCAGATCGGAATTGTCATGCAGTTTTACCCCGATCAGTATGAGCTGACCGTCGTGGAGTTCGCCCCAATACCGCGCCCAGTTGTGGGATAATGCAAGGTGGATTTCCTGAGCTGCCAGATTCTCCGGATAGATGAGGAAATCCGCACCGATTTCCTTGAGTATCTTACCGTTGGCCGGCTGGAGGAACTCCGAGTTGTCAATACGGGCTACCGTCTTTTTGGCACCGAGCCTCTTGGCGATGGAGCATGAAGTGATATTGCGCGTTTCGAAAGGAGTTACCGCTATATAGAGGTCGCAATCCTTCACGCCTACATCACGCAAAGTCTGGAAGGAAGAGGTACTTCCCGTCCAGGTCATCAGATTATAATTAGAGTCGAGAGAGTCCAGTTTATTCTGTTCGCTGTCGATCAGGATGATATCCTGATCTTCGCGAGAAAGCATCTTGGCGAGATGGCAACCGACCTCTCCGGCGCCTGCGATAATTATCTTCAAACTGATTCTATAAAGTTATTAATTCATGCTTTTGACGGCCTCGACTATGGCTTTGGCGTCGATTCCGGCGATGGTTCTTAGTTCCGGAACGCTGCCGTGGCCCATCCAGGAGTCGGGGATTCCGAGTTGGACGAGACGTATAGTCTTGTCCGGAGCATTTTCCGACAGCCATTGATCGATAGCGGTCCCGAAGCCGCCTTGTTTAGCCCCGTCCTCAACGGTGACAATCCTGTCATATCTTTCCGAAATCTCTTGGAGAAGGGAACTGTCAAGGGGTTTTAGCCATATCATGTCGTAATGATCAGCGTTGGTACCCTCTGACTTGAGGATCTCAGTTGCCTTGGCGGCTTCGTTTCCGATTTCTCCTATGGTCAGAATAGCCGTTTTGGAATCCGGAGATTCAGAAATGATGCGTCCTTTTCCTATTTCCAAGGGAGCAATTTCGGAAATGGAGGTTTCAGGCGCGGGGTTTTTCGGTGTCTTGCCGCGAGGATATCTTATGGCGAACGGTCCGGAATGACGAGATGCCGTCAGCATAAGGCTTTGGAGTGTCGGGGCGTCCATAGGAGCGGCGACCACCATGCCGGGGATACATCTCAGGTAAACCAGGTCGAAAAGTCCATGATGGGTAACTCCGTCTTCTCCTACTAATCCGGCCCGGTCGATACAGAATGTGACAGGGAGACCTTGGATTGCAACGTCATGGATAATATTGTCGTATGCTCTTTGCAGGAAAGAGGAATATATGGCTACGAAGGGGTGTTTTCCGCCAGCAGCCAGACCTCCTGCGAAAGTGACGGCATGTCCTTCCGAAATTCCAACGTCGAAGGTTCGCTTCGGGAAGGCTTTCATCATCATGGCCATGGAAGTTCCGGAGGGCATAGCTGCTGTAATTCCCACAATATCATCGTTTTTCTCTGCGAGCATTACCAGAGTCCTGCCGAAGACTTCCTGCCAAAGCGGGGCGCTGCCGGCGGATTTGCAGGGCCTTTCGCCCGACAGGGGATTGAATTTACCGGGAGCATGCCACGTCGTCGGATCTTTCTCAGCTTCCGCAAATCCCTTCCCCTTTACGGTATGGACATGCAGGATACGGGGACCTTCCATGTCCTTTATCTCGTTGAGCACCTTTACTACGGCTTCCACGTCATTGCCGTCGATAGGGCCGAAGTAGCGGATATTGAGACCTTCAAATATATTCTGTTGGTTGGATATGAGGGCTTTGACCGAGTTGTTAAAACGCATTATCCGCCCCTTCCCTTCGTCGCCGATATAACCTCGGTTGCGGAAAGCGTCATAGATTTTCTTCCGCAGTCTGTTATATCCGACGGATGTGTGCAGGCGGGACAGATAGCGATGCAGCGCACCGACATTGTCGTCGATGCTCATCTCATTGTCGTTGAGAATGATAAGCAGGTCGTTGGGATTATTGGCAGCGTTATTGAGACCTTCGAAGGCCAATCCCCCTGAAATGGAGGCGTCGCCGATAAGGGCTACGGTCTTCCGTTTCTCCGAACCGGGAGTAAGTTTGTCGGCGATCGCCATTCCCAAAGCCGCGGAAATGGAGTTGGAAGCGTGCCCTGCGACGAAAGTGTCGTAGGGTGATTCCATGGGTGAGGGGAACCCCGAGATGCCACCAAGGGTGCGCTGGGTATCGAAGTCTTTCAGCCGACCGGTCAGGAGTTTATGGGCGTAGGCCTGGTGACCGACGTCGAAGACAATCCGGTCCACCGGAGTGTTGAAGACATAATGTAAGGCTACGATTATCTCAACCGCACCCATGCTGGATGCGAAATGGCCGGGATTTTGGGAGAGAGAATTTATAAGAAATTGACGCAGTTCCTTGCATACTTCCGGCAGAGCCGCCAACGGCAGCCGGCGTAAATCCTCAGGTGAGGATATACGCGCAAGGAGGGGAGGCACGGCCGAGGAGCCGCTCACTTCCGCTTTCTTGTCTGCGACAGGGGTTGAAGATATCTCTTCCATAGAGGGTAAATGATGATAAATCCGGAAAACGCGGCGACGAGCAGATTTTTTAAATTGACCCCTCCGCGATCAAAAAGCAGAAAAACAAGAACAATCCATAAGAGTGCTAAGAAGATAACACCGACTAATTTGGAAGTTCCACCACTTTTTTGCGAATTATTTTGTTTCATTGACGCGAATTTAGTAATTTTTTCTGATATTTTCACTAACTTTGTATTCTAAATTTAAAAATGAACATTTCAGAATTGTCAAAAACCGAATATATGCTGCAGCGCTTTCATGCGGCCGGGAGTCTTTGTGCTCTCGCTGTCGCTGTCATTACTATTTTTAGCCTCTCTTCCTGTGGGGGAAAATCTTCTGAAGAAGCCAGGGTAGATACGGATACTTCCGGCCCCGGTATCTCTATGGATTCCGCTTTGAAAATGGCGGATGCCGATTCCTTATCCAAAAAGGAAGAATCCAAGGCGCCCCTGCGTATCAGATCTAAAGCCGAAATCGACGAGTTTATAGCTAACTCTCCCAATAAAGCACGCTACGAGGAGGGTATAATCCCTACGATGGCGGAATACGTGCCGGAATACGCATCCAAACTTCTTGACAACACTCACAACGGATTCCTCATCGTAGACAAGAACACGATGAAACTCTACCGTTATGACAAATATGGTGTGCTTCAGGAGAGTGTAGGTATTGCTTGCTCAAAATATTACGGTACCAAGCATGTCAAGGCCGACAACCGTACGCCGGAAGGTTTCTTTACCATCAAGGGAATCTTCAATTCCACTGACTGGCTTTATACCAACGATGCGGGATATACGTCTCCGGCCAAGGGGCAGTTCGGACCGCGCTTCATGCGAATCGACACTCCCGTATCGCAGCAGATCGGTATTCACGGTACTGCGGCTCCGGGAAGCATCGGGGGCCGGCGTTCTCACGGCTGCATACGCATGACCAACGAAAACATCATGCGGATTCATAAACTTTGCGAGGCCGGCATGCCGGTAATCGTGTCCCCCGGTCCGAAAGATATGGCCGTCAATGAAAGGGAAGGTTACCACATCCCCTCAGTGCCCGTGACCAAGGGTGGAGTGCCTTGCAAACCCGGTTCTATCTCAGACTATGAGCGCAACAATCCGGCTGCCAATAAACCCGCTAACCCGGCAGAAGTTGATGTCGAGGTGGCTTCTGACTCAGTCGCACACGGTATTAAACCCACTATACCATCCGAAGTCTCACCCGCTAACGGTCCTGCGGAAGCTCCAGCCAAGGAGGAGACACCCTCGCCGGCCGCCACTGAAGAGTCATCTGCCTCTCAGGCCAAAGAAGTCTCAACAGCAGAGTGACTTCCCACACCTCAGATACTTGAGCTGATATAGAAGTAGGAAATGAAGTAGAGATTGAAGTAGAGATAAATGCCAGAATATAAAAAGAAATATACGGATTCGTTTAATCCGGTGGTGGACTTCGGGGATCGCGACCGTCGTCGTCCCGATGATGCGACTCCCAAGGTTGAGGACTTCGAGCGGGTAAAAGGAAAGAAACGGCAGGGTCCGAGCGGTACGAGAGTCAAACCCGGAAAAAACCGCAATGAGGAGACTGCAAAAGGGAAGAAGGTAAAAGCCGGCACAAATAAAAGCGCCGTTCAAACATCGTCACTGGCGTCAATAAAAGATTTCTTCACCGGGCAGACATTCAGATGGCTGACGGGTATCCTGTTAGGATGCCTGGCGTTCTATCTGCTCGTCTCCTTTATATCCTATCTCACTAACTGCGTCCATGACCAGGCTTCGATTCTGAATTCTGCCGTCGGTTCGCTTCCCCCGGTCGGTAATAAGGGTGGTGAAGGGGGTGCCCGGTTGTCAGAATTCCTGATTAATGGCTCCTTCGGACTGGGATCATTCGTCATCATTCTTTGGCTCGGCGCATTGGCTATGAAGTTGCTTACGGGTTGGCCCCGCTTCAAGACAGTCAACTTTACTATTAAATGCATCGTAGCGCTGATTACTGTCTCTCTGATTATCGGGCTGGTGACGCTCGCTTCGGATACTCCCGTCAATTGGGGTGGTTATCACGGACGTTATGTCAATGAATTTATAATCGGTTTCTTCGGTTGGATCGGAGGGGTTGTACTCTGTTTCCTCTTCGTGGCAGCCTTCTTCATCATCTGTCTGCGTGATTTCGTGAACTGGGTTTTGCGGAAAAGAAAAGAGATTGCCGACAAGAGAAGGGAGGCCCAGCGTATCCGACAGGAGCAGGAGGAACTCGAGCGCGAGCTTGCCGAGATGCGGATGCGTGAGGAAATCGACGCAATCAGAGCCGGAGAAGCAGCTGACTTGCGGGATTCCCAAATTAAGGATGAGGATAATCCGATGACATTCTCCGGGGAAGAAGTCGATGTAGATCCATCACTCGCCGGCTATGACTTGGAAGACGAACCGTCTGAACCACACTCTGCTTCCGCTGCAGTAGAGGGAGACGTTACCTCCGGATACGCAACGGAAGCAGCAGACGACAATGAAGAATCGCAAGAGTCTCCCGAGTATGAGATTTCCGAGCAAGCACCCGCCTCCGCTGTTTCCGAAGAGGAGAATGCGTCAGATGACGAAAACATTGATACAGAGGGATTCTCCCGAAAGGGGGAGCTCGGTCAAGATAATTTAACCGACCAAGATAATTCTATCGTTGACAATCTGACCGGCGATTATCTAACCGGTGACAATTCTGCCGGAGAGACTATAACCGGCGATACTTCGGGCCATGAGGAGGATAGCCCAGCTGAAGATGTAGCTCAGAGTGGAGGGGCGGAAGAATCATCGGAGGATACTGACCGAATGGTAGTTAATGTGAATCATATTGCCAAAGCTGACGGTTCTGAGCCGGCTGCGGTCAATCAGGGATCTCTTCGCGACAGATATAAGTTTCCTTCCTCGGAAATGTTGCGTCAGGGTGAGCATAAAATGACCGTAGATATAGAGGAGCAGCAAGCCAATAAGGAACGAATACGGGAAACCCTCCTGTATCACAAGATTCCGATCACTAATATCGAGGCTACCGTCGGTCCGACCGTGACCCTTTATGAGATCCGGCCCGAGCAGGGAGTAAAAATCGCTAAGATCAAGAATCTTGCCGATGATATCGCTCTCAGTCTGGCAGCCAAGGGGGTGCGGGTTATCGCGCCGATTCCCGGTAAAGGGACTGTGGGTATAGAGGTGGCCAATGCCGAGCCCCAGACTGTCTCGATGCGCACAATCATTGAAAGCCGGAAATATGCCGAGACGCGTTATCGGTTGCCGGTGGCATTAGGTTCGACAATTGGCAACGACGTTTACATCGCCGATCTGACGAAGATGCCTCATCTGCTGGTGGCGGGTGCTACCGGTCAGGGTAAATCTGTCGGTCTGAACGCTATCATCGCTTCGTTGTTATATAAGAAGCGGCCTGATGAGCTCAAGTTTGTCATGATTGATCCGAAGGAGGTGGAGTTTTCCCTCTATGCCAAAATTGAATCCCACTATCTGGCAAAGTTGGAAGATTCCGATGCTATTGTGACAGATATGTCGAAAGTAGTGCCGACCCTGCAGTCGCTCTGTCTGGAAATGGACAATCGATATAAGTTGCTCCGTACTGCGCAGGTGCGCAACATCGAAGAATACAATACCAAGATCGAACGCAACCAGCTCAGCCCGTCGGAGGGTCATCGGTTTCTTCCCTACATAGTTCTGATTGTCGATGAGTTCGCCGATCTGATCATGACGTCAGGGAAGGAAGTGGAGACTCCGATCGCCCGTCTCGCACAAAAGGCGCGTGCCATCGGTATCCATGTCATCATCGCTACCCAGCGACCGTCGACTAATGTCATCACCGGTATCATTAAGGCCAACTTCCCGGTGCGAATCGCATTCCGAGTATCTTCAGGTGTCGACTCCAAGACTATTCTGGACACTACGGGGGCCCAGCAACTGATAGGTAAGGGTGATATGCTCATCAGCAATAACTCCGAAATGGTCAGAGTGCAGTGCGCGTTCATTGATACTCCGGAGGTTGAGCAGATTTGCGAATATATCGAGCGCCAGCCATTTAACGCGGGAGCCTATATTCTTCCGGATCCGATGATGGCCGAAGGGGGTGAGGGCGCCAGCGGTGCGGTCGGTGGACCCGAATCACTCGATCCTCTTTTCCCGGAAGTCGCTGAAATCGTGGTTACTTCCGGCGTTGGTTCGACATCCGGAATACAGCGCAGATTGTCGATTGGTTATAACCGAGCCGGCAAGATAATGGACCAGCTCGAACATTATGGTGTAGTCGGTCCGTCGATGGGTGGAAAGCCCCGCCAGGTTCAGATGGACATGTACGGATTGCAGGAACTGCTCCGGACCCTCGGACTTGCCTAATGAGGAGCAAAAAGCGAGTAAAAAATGAAATTAAAAACAATAAAGAAATCAAAGGCCTCTCCTTTTATGCGGTTTGCTTTGATTCTACTCTTCCTTACGGGAGTCGGGTTGACTGAGACTGCCTCTGCGGCCACTGCCGAAGAGACGTTGCAGGCTTGCGTTAAGAAACTCTCTGGAGCGAGGAGTATCAAGGCTACTTTTACCGCCACTATCTCCGGGCGCTCCAGTTCGGGAACCCTCTTGTCGAAAGGCTCTAAATTCTCTATGGTTCTGACAGGACTCGGTTCATGGTACGACGGTAAGAGTCTATGGAGTTATAGTGCGGCTAACGGTGAGACGACAGTATGGACACCGACCAAGGCCGAACTGGCCGAATCCAATCCCTTGATTTATCTTTCCTCCGCATCGGATTATACTGTTAAAGCCGGGACCGGAGCAAAGAAAGGGGAGAGTGTCATCATCCTGACTCCCAAAAAGAGAAATGTCGGTGTGAAATCAGTAACAGCTGTTATCAACACTTCAACAAATCTGCCGAAGAAACTGACTATTGTGGCCGGCGGACAGACTACGGCAATCAGTTTTAATTCCATTACTATCAACCCGGCGCTATCGGATTCTCAGTTTACTTATCCCAAAAGTAAGTATCCGAAAGTTCCTGTGACCGACCTTAGATAGAAGAACTTAAGTCTAAATCATAAAAACTAAAAAGATTCAAACTATGGCAGAACAAGTAAAAGTACTTATCATAGGCAGCGGACCTGCCGGATATACAGCAGGTATCTATGCATCGCGTGCCAATCTTTCTCCGGTCATCTACGAAGGCAATCAGCCCGGCGGACAGTTGACTCAGACAACAGAAATCGAGAACTTCCCCGGCTATCCGGAAGGTATCCAGGGTCCGGACATGATGGAAGAATTCCGTAAGCAGGCTGAGCGTTTCGGTGCGAAGGTCGTGTCGAAGACAGTGGCTTCGGTTGACTTCTCTGAGCGCCCGTTCAGGGTTGTCGATGAAGACGGGACAGAGATACTTGCGGAGACTGTCATTATCTCAACGGGTGCTTCCGCAAAATATCTCGGCCTACCTGATGAGGATAAGTATCGCGGTATGGGAGTGAGCGCATGCGCAACTTGCGACGGTTTCTTCTACCGTAAGAAAGTAGTGGCTGTAGTAGGCGGTGGCGACACGGCATGTGAAGAAGCTCTCTACCTTGCTACTCTGGCTAAGAAGGTCTATCTGATCGTTCGCAAAGACTATCTTCGTGCTTCGGAAGTGATGCAGCGTCGTGTGCGCGAAAATGAAAACATCGAAATTCTCTTCAACTGCAATACTGTCGGACTGTTTGGCGATGAGGTTGTGGAAGGTGCCAAGATAGTGGAATATAAAGGTACTGAAAAAGAGCAGGTGTTTGATATAGAGATCGACGGCTTCTTCCTGGCGATCGGCCATCATCCCAACACTGATATTTTCAAAGGTCAGATCGATCTTGACGCAGAAGGATATATCATCACCAAGGCTCCGTCGACACGCACTAACGTGGAAGGTGTATTCGCAGCCGGCGACTGCGCGGACCCCACTTACCGTCAGGCTATCTCCGCCGCCGGCACCGGATGCCGCGCAGCCCTCGATGCAGAGCGTTTCCTGATGGAACATTAATTATCTCTAAGAATCCAGACAGCCACATCCTTTCCCGCTGTGATTTATCACGCGGGAAAGGTCTAAGAAGATATGTCATCCGATAATCAGTATTTAAATATGAATGATGAAAAGCAGCGGCTCCTCGATATCCGCTATCTGAGGATGGCCAGAATATGGAGTGAGAATTCATATTGTCGCAGACGGCAGGTCGGAGCTTTGATCGTCAAGGACAAGATGATTATATCCGACGGATATAACGGAACTCCTTCCGGCTTTGACAATATCTGTGAAAGTCCGGAAGGGCAGACCTTTCCTTACGTATTGCACGCCGAGGCCAATGCCATCACCAAAGTCGCCCGGAGCAATAATTCTTCGGAGGGCTCGACACTCTACGTGACAGCTTCCCCCTGCATGGAATGTGCGAAGCTCATCATTCAGGCAGGAATACGAAGAGTTGTCTTTTCAGAGATGTACCGTATCACTGACGGTCTGGATCTTCTGGAGGAGGCCGGAGTCGAAACTCAATATCTACCTGTAGATTAAGAATATAAGCTAAATACTAATCATATCGATGATCAAGCAAAGAAAATGGTCGATGGTCGTCATGCCGATACTGTTTGCGGTCGGATTGGCCGGAGGCATCTTTATCGGCAAATATATGTTCCAGTCTTCACGCTCAGTGCATGAAGACAAACTTCGCATCATCATGGAGATGATCGATCAGGAATATGTAGATGACGTTGATTTGGACTCCTTGATGGAAGGACTATATCCCAAACTGTTGGAACTTCTTGATCCTCATTCGGCTTATATCCCGGCTTCCGAATTGCAGGCAGTCAACGATGATCTTGAGGGATCTTTCAGCGGAGTGGGTGTGTCGTTCCAGATAATGAACGATACGGTCACAGTTATCGAAGTAGTGGCAGGAGGGCCTTCCGAAAAAGTAGGTCTCCAGCCCGGCGACAAGATATTGCGGGCCGATACGCTGTCGCTCACCGGAAAGAACGCCACCAACGAGAATGTCTATAAACATCTCCGGGGGCCGAAAGGAACCAAAGTTGAACTGGAGATTCTGCGATCCACGTCTTCAAAGCCTCTGAAATATGAGATTATCCGCGGTGACGTCCCTGTCCATAGTGTCGATGCGATGTACGCGATCGACGACAAGACGGGATATATCCGTGTAAGCAAGTTCGCTCGCACCACTGCCGACGAATTCCATAACGCCCTCCTGACTCTCAAACTCCAGGGGGTCGAGAAATACGTTGTGGACCTGCGGGGAAATTCAGGCGGATTTATGGATCAGGCGATTCAGATGGCCGGTGAATTCCTTCATAAAGGCGATATGATTGTCTATACGAAGGGGAAGATGCCGGAATATGATTCGATGGCCGTAGCTCCGGCTGACGGATCCTTTGCAGAGAGTGAGTTGGTAGTACTGACAGATGACTATTCCGCGTCTGCTTCTGAAATTTTCGCGGGTGCTATCCAGGACAACGACAGGGGATTGGTGGTAGGGCGCCGCTCCTTTGGCAAGGGTCTGGTCCAGACCCAGACAATGCTTCCCGACAGCAGCGCGATAAGGTTAACGATTGCCCGGTATTATACTCCTTCGGGTCGTTCGATTCAGAAGGAGTATAAACTCGGAAGTCTGCTTGAATACGAATCCGATATCTCGGAGAGATTCAAGAGAGGAGAGTTTTATAGTTCCGATAGTATAAAATTCGACAAGAATCAGATTTTCAAGACAGTCGGCGGTCGTACGGTCTATGGCGGAGGAGGCATCATGCCCGACGTTTTCGTTCCCGGGGACACGATAGGGATGACGTCCTATTACATACAGGTCGTCAACTCAGGGTTGATCCACAAATATGCGTATCAGGTGGCCAATAACTACCGAGACGTGTTAAAGAACGCTAAAACCATCGAACAATTCAAAAAACTTCTTCCTCGCGACAACACTCTGTTGGAGGGATTTGTTGAATATGCAGTAGCCAATGGAGTTCCGGCCCGATGGTATTATATCCGAAAGAGCCAGGATCTCATCCTTTCGCAGCTCAAGGGTGTGATAGCGCGGGATATCTTAGGGTACCCGGCGTTTATCCAGATCCTCAATGAGTCCGATCCGGTAGTGACTAAAGCGGCGGAATTGTTGCGAAACGGCGATTCACCCACAGTAATCAAAACCCCGTCTCACCCGACGCCTGCAAGTAAAAATAAAAAATGATATGGAAAAAACTGCTATAAGAAGAAAAATAAATGCCATGCGCCGTATGCTTTCCGAAGAGGAGAGAATATCGGCGGCAGAGGAAGTGTTCAACCGTCTTGAGCAGACCGCAGCCTTTCTTATGGCCGACAAAGTATTGATGTATCATTCCCTTCCGGATGAATTGTCGACCCATGCTTTCCTGAAGAAATGGGGAAGCAGAAAGTTATTTTTCCTTCCGAGGGTAAATGGAGTCAATCTTGAAATCCTGCCATATGACGAATCACGCCTCGAACTTGGATCTTTCCATATAGAGGAACCGACGGGTAATGATGTTGTCGATACTGACGAAATAGAACTCATCATTGTTCCGGCCGTCGCTTACGACCGTCGCGGTAACCGTCTCGGCAGAGGAAAAGGATTCTATGACCGTCTCCTTTCAAGCGCGAAGGCAACCAAAATCGGAATCGGATATGAATTCCAGTTGGTCGACGAGTTGCCGACAGAATCTCACGACGTTCCGGTTGATTACGTCATCACGCAGAATATGACGATCCGAATCAAGTAAATTACACGAAAGATGCGAAAAATTTATCGTTTTTCGATAAATTATTTTGGTAAAATAAAAAAAATGACTTAAATTTGCAGGGTAATCCTAAAGAGGATTGCCCTGCATTTTTTATCAACCGATAGAAAAACGCAAAAATTCAGTCTTTATAATTGGGAATTTCAAGATAAATTATTATCTTTGAAGTCGAAAGATAGGATTGAGTTGAGGATACGGGATTCGGTGGACACGGGGAGGATACTTATTCTCCGAGGTCGGGGGGATTCTTATTCTCTGTGGACGCGAAGAATCGCGTCCC
>CAYTOR010000028.1:0-20173 GCA_964439505.1 uncultured Sangeribacter sp. | reverse complement strand
ATTTTGTGCCAATTATTTAAATTAATTTTTCTATGTCAAAAGTGTTCAAAACCCGGATGAATTCGTAGCTCCCGGATCATGAATGTAATTTTATTGGGTTCTGATTACGGAATGGAGCAGGCAGACCGCCCGAATATCCCTCAAAACTGAAAAAAGATCGTTTCAACCCTATTTTTTTTGTGAAAAATTTGGTTGAAACGATTGAATTATATAATTTTGCATCCGCATTGCAGTGACCGTTTCCACGGGAAAGGGGAAAAAACAGTTTCCTTAACCATGTGAGGGAGCGACGAAACGGGCTGCCACGCACAATCACAAACAAGAAAATCAAACAGAAAAAAGAAAAATGATAATCGTACAACTCAAAGAAGGGGAAAACATCGAGAGAGCCCTCAAGAAATTCAAACGTAAATTTGAAAAGACAGGTATCGTAAAAGAACTCCGCCGTCGCCAGGCCTTTGAAAAGCCCAGCGTTGCAAACCGCAAGAAAATGATGAAGGCTGTCTATGTTCAGCAGCTTCGTCAGGAGGCAGAGCAATAATCGGCTCCTCGCCATCCCGGCGATAGATCAATTTTTCTAATCACATAACCATCCGGCGCAGAGCCTCCGTCATCCCGACGGAGTTTCCGCGCCGGATCGTCTTATTCTCTTAGGAAACAAGTAAGAGAACTGTAAGAAGTAAGTTTACTAATATCAGGTAAGCCAATTTGGGAATAGGGGTTTTAGTAAGGTATCACCATGAAGGATTTTGTCAGCTATCTGAAATATGAACTTGCCCGCTCGTCGCATACCATCGAGGCCTACGAGCGGGATATCCGGCAATTTATCACCTTCTGCGTCGGACCGCGCCTGACTGACTTCGATCCCCGGGAGGTTGATACGCGGCTCGTGCGTCAATGGATAGCCGAACTGGCCGAGGACGGTAATTCCCCGGCTTCGTTGCGCCGTAAGACCCAGAGCCTGCGCGCCTACTTCAAATTCCTTTGCCGGCGTGGTCTGCTTAAGAGCAACCCGGCCGAGGACGTAATTCTTGCCAAACTCCCCAAGCCTCTCCCCGACTTTATCGCCGACGCCGACCTGCAACGCCTGATCGATAATGCAGCCCCTGAGCCATCCGACGCTACCGAAAAATCATCTTCTTCTGCGACTTCCCCGACAAAGGCTTTCGAGACCGCACGCGACCATATCATCCTTCATCTGCTGTACGCAACCGGCATGCGCCGGTCCGAACTCCTGTCGCTGACCGACGCGGATATTGACACGTCCCGCTGCCAGATAAAAATTTTAGGTAAAGGTCGCAAGGAGCGGATAATTCCGATCGCCGACCGGCTTATTGCCGATCTCAGGCAATGGCAGACCCTGCGCGATGCGACCTTCCCGGATCTACCCGAGCCCCACCCGATCATAGCTACGCGGAATGGCGCCATGTCGGCCTCCAATCTTGAACTCATAATCAAGCGTCTGCTCAAAAACGAGAATGCCGGACGCAAATCTCCCCATACTCTCCGCCACTCCTTCGCCACCTCCATGCTCAACGGAGGGGCCGACCTCAATTCCGTACGCGCGATCCTGGGCCACTCCTCCCTTGCCACAACGCAAATCTACACTCACCTCCAATTCTCCGACCTCAAAGACATATACGCCGGGGCGCATCCCCGTGGCAAAAAAAAATCCCGATGACGAACACTATTACAAAGATTTTTGTTACCTTTGTAAAGTCCGACGGATTCCGGGACGCCATAACTGACGTCCCATTATTTATCCGATTTCTATAAAAATCAAATCCCCGGACACCGAGCACTCTCTCTGCGAAGGGATTCCTCATGCGGAATCCGGATGTCTAACCTTCTAATCCCTACAACTATGGTAGCAAAAATCAATGCAGTACATTTCGAAATCTCCGAACGCCTTGAGAGTTTCATCCATAAGAAAGTCGATAAACTTTTCCGTCGCTTTGACTTCATTTCAGAGACAGAAGTAACTCTGAAGGTCGTAAAGCCCGAGACCTCCCTCAATAAGGAAGCGCAGATCAAGCTTCACGTTCCCGGCGCATCGGAAGTGTTTGCTTCCAAGACCTGCGACACTTTTGAAGAAGCAGTAGATCTCTGCATCGAGGCCCTCGAACGTCAGCTCGAAAAGATCAAAGAAAAGAAATAAGCGCAATACAACGGGTAGGGGCGCAATACATTGCGCCCACAGAGAATAAGATTTATTCCTCAAAGAATAACCAATTATTCCACATAGAATAAGAATAACCAACTATCGTGAGTCCGCTCGATAACGTAAGAATTTTGGAATTCCCCGGGGTGGCTGATCCGGCCCGGGGAATTCTTACTGTGGCCGAACGTCTACACTTTGACCATACCCTACCTCCGGGCGAATCCGAAAACTATAATTTCCCGATAAAAAGGGTTTTTTACATTCACTCCATCCCCCCGGGCGGTCGCCGCGGTGGCCATGCACATACCTCCAACTGCGAAATACTTATATGTATCAACGGGAGCTTCGACCTTACACTCTCCGACGGCTTTCGCGAAGAGACGTATCATCTGGATGACCCGACCAAAGGGATTGTGATTCCCCCCGATGCCTGGACACGGATGGAAAATTTCGCCGCCGGAACAATCCTGGTGGTGCTTTGCTCGGAAGAGTTTACCGAAAAAGGCTACATACATAATTTCGCAGATTATCAGACCTACATCTCAGAAAAATATGGACTTTCTTAACTTAGCTCAATCCAATGCGCCCTACTCCGATGCCCTGAAGGAAGCGGCAGCCCGGGTGATCGACTCAGGCCGCTATCTCAACGGAGCCGAGACCGAAGCCCTCGAAGGAGAAATAGCCGACTACGTCGGAGCTAAGTATGCGATCGCCGTCAGCAACGGCCTTGACGCGATCCGATTGATATTCCGCGCCTACATGGAGGAAGGACGGCTTCATCCCGGAGATGAGGTAATCTTTCCCGCAAATACATTTATAGCTTCCGTCCTCCCGATTACGGAACTCGGACTGACGGCCGTAGCCACCCCCGCCGATCCTGCTACCCATAACTTGGATTGGAATCGTCTGCCCCAATTCATCACCGACAAGACAAAGGCCGTCTTGATAGTCCATCTTTACGGCTCCCCCTGCTGGGACGCATCGATATGCCGGGAACTTCATGACCGGGGGATTCTGATCATCGAGGATAACGCCCAGGCTCTCGGGGCTATGGCCGCCGAGAAGGGATTGGCCGGCTCACGATATTGCGGAGCTTTAGCCGACGCGGCTGCAGTCAGTTTTTATCCCACTAAAAACCTCGGCGCACTCGGCGACGCCGGGATGGTCCTGACTTCCGACCGGAAGTTGGCAGAAGATGTCCGCACCTTGGCCCAATACGGCTCCGACCGGCGCTACCATAATATCTATCGCGGATATAATAACCGCATGGATGAGTTTCAGGCTGCTTGCCTGCGCATAAAACTCCCATTCCTCGATGAGGAAAACGACCGGAGGCGCCAAGCCGCCGACGTCTATTTTCGGGAGATCTCCCATCCGGAAGTCAAAACGCCGCAGATGCTGCCGGATGCCCGGCAGGTCTGGCATCAGTTTGTAGTAACTTCCCCACGCCGCGACGACCTTAAGGAATGGCTCCTACAGAATGGAATCCCGACTGATATCCACTACCCCATTCCTCCTCAGGACCAACCATGCTACGAAGGTTACTTCCCCTCTTCTTCTTCGGCAGAATCCCGGCAACTTGCAGATTCAATCCTAAGTCTGCCGATCGCCAACGTATCACCGGAGCAAGCCAAAGAAATCTCCCGGATTATCAACCTCTTCCCTATCCATAACTCCTGATTATTACCGCCCGACCATCTCACCCGACCATAATTCCCGATTATAACTTCTGATTATAACTCCCGACCATAACTCCTGATCATACCCCCGACTATCTCACCCGACCATGACTCCTGCAAAGAAGACTTCGGATATGCCTAAGAAAAACCCGGCCAAGAGGAAAGCTCCGAAAAAGACTAAAGGACAGGCCTCGAAAAAAGCCAAAAAGGGGAATTTGCTTTGGCTTTGGATTTCTCTTCCCGTCATTGCATTGGCCACTGTCCTTTCGGTTGTCGCGGCCCCGTATATATTCACCTCCACTGCTCGCGCGGCCATTATCCGGATTCCCCCGAAGGCCAACGACAGCAACCTCCGCGACACCCTGCAAAGATATTTCGAACCGGAGTACGCACGCCATACTTTGGAAGCTTTCCATAAACTCGGACGCACTCCCGCTGAGCGTTTCGGCGCATACGAGATACCGGAAGGGAGCACTCCCCTGCAGGCAGCAAGGATACTGTCGCGCGGCAAACAGACCGAAATTACCCTGACGATCAACGGCGTACGCGAACTCGATTCTTTCCTTCCGCGTATCGCCGCGAAATTCTCCTTTCCGGCCGATTCCCTCCGCGCTGTCCTGTCCGATACAACCTTCATGAAGCGCTACAATCTGACTCCCGAGCAGGCCCCCGCTCTTTTCCTCAATGACTCCTACAGATTCTTCTGGACGGCATCTCCCAAAGAGGTGGTGGAGAAATTAGGGGCCAACTACAATCGGTTCTGGAATGAAGCCAACCGCAAGAAGGCGGCCGACCTCGGACTAACCCCTGCCGAAATCTGCATCATAGCCTCCATAACTGACGAAGAGACCCAGGCCCAATCGGAGAAAGGACGCATCGGGCGACTCTATATCAACCGTCTGCATAAAGGGATGCGCCTGCAGGCGGACCCGACGGTCAAGTTCGCCCTGAAGGACTTCTCCATCAAACGCGTTACGAAAGCGCATCTATCCGCCCCCGGTCCCTACAATACTTATCAGGTCGCAGGTCTCCCTCCCGGTCCGATCCGCACCACCTCCACCACCACCATTCAGGCCATTCTGGATTCCAAACCCTCGGAAGATCTGTATATGTGTGCAAAAGAGGACTTTTCCGGTACTCACAACTTCGCCGTTACCTACGAAGAACATAAGGAAAATGCCCGGCGTTATCAGCAAGCACTCGATGAGCGCGGCATCAAATAACCCCATGTATGCGTGGAATCAAGTACATTATGAAGCCATTTCTGACCTTCTTATTCCTTCTGCTCCCGATATATCTTTTAGCCGCCGGCGACTCCATAAGTCAGAAGCCGGCAGCCACTCCTCCATTCAGTATTCCGCTGAATGATTCCGTAAAGATTGCCCCTCAATATAAGCTCCTCCCCCCGCTCCCGGAAAATCCCTCCGCTGTAAAGATTCAGCCGCAGGATTCGATAGATACCATTCCGGAGCGCAACTGGTGGAAACTTCTGCGCAAGGGCCAGCTCAACCTCCGCGACTCAACCGTAGAATACCCCCGCTTCATCAAATTCTGCCGCGACGTCTATCTCTGGGGAGACAAGACCTTCAACACTTACGATACCCTCTACGTCGTAGGGACCGGCACCAACTGGAAGGCCCGACTCGCTTTCGACGGTTGGACCGATTCCTACCATATCAACCTGAACCGGAAGATGCCGATGACCTTGATCTCAACCCCATATACCTCCGCCGGCATCTACCTGCATTTCATGGCCGTTAGTGTCAACCAGAGCATTGACTTGAGCAATCTCTTCTTCAATAAGCCCGTCAATCACCAAAAATTCGAATTCGGATTCAACTGCGCGCGCTTCAACTTGGACCTCGCTTTCAATTCGAATACGGGCGGCAGCTATATCCGCTCCTTCGGTGACTATAAGAAAGGGAGGCTTATCCGACAGTATTTCTCGGGAGTTGACCTCAATTCCTTCAATGCCAATCTCTACTATTACTTCAACAACCGCAAATATGCTAACGGTGCGGCCTATTATTTTTCCAAGATACAGAAAATCAGCGCCGGATCGTTTATCCTCGGCTTCAACTACGGCTATGAGGATATAACCCTTGACTTCACCAAGTTGCCGGAGAATCTGCTGCCGTACATGAAGGTTGACCCCGCTTCATATAAATTCAACTATCATAGTTATTGCCTCCTCTTCGGCTACGGCTTCAACTGGGTATTAGGGAAGCATTTCCTCTATAATATCACCGTAATGCCGTCAATAGGCGTCATTCACTGCACCGAGGAATCCGTAGACGGATCCGGCAAACTCTTCTCCCTTAACTTCAACGGCCGCATGTCGTTGACCTATAATCTCAATAATTTCTTCCTTTGCCTCATCGCGAAAGCTAATGGGCAATGGTACCATACGAGCCGGCTCTCTGTATTCAACGCTATTGAAAACGCATCCCTATCCGTCGGAGTAAGATTCTGACGGAAATTATGTTAAAAAATGTTAAAAATGGGGGGGTAATTTGTTGATTTTGAAATGATAAGGTTTTTAGTTAACTTCGCTTGGCGAATGAATAGACTTTCCTGAAATCGACCTCTTGGGTTTTGGAATGGGCTTCTTTATTCGACTGAAAAAGCATCCAAAAGTCATTATAAAGACTTCTAAAGTTGACTAAACCACATCATGAAATGAAATATTTTTTACGCCGCGGGAAACTGATTCCTTTCTCGACGGCCTTGCTTCTTTTGGCCGGGGGTTGCGCCTACGAACCTCTGGTCGATGACAGCCCTCTGCATGATGAATCGACGGCGATCCGCCTCTCGGCCCGGATTGACCAGAACAGCGTGACTCGCGCTGACGATTCAGGATTCGCAGACGCTGACAGAATCGGACTCTTCGTAGTCAATAATATCAACGGAAGCCCAGGGCAACTCGCTCTTTCGGGTAATCATATCGACAACGCAGCCGTAACCTATACCGCCGACAACGGCAGTTGGACCGCATCGACCGACCTCTATTGGGTCGATAAGACCACTCTGGCGGATTTCATAGGTTATTATCCCTACGACCCGGCTTTGAAATCAGTGGAGAATCAACCCTTCACCGTTGATTATAATCAGAATTCCAACTCGTCGGACGGGGAAATGTCGACCTACGAAGCCTCGGATTTCCTGTGGGCGGCTGCCTACAACATGACTCCCGGAGAAAGAGTTGACCTTACCTTCCGTCACCTTATGGCCGGAGTCAAGGTTGTCCTTTCACGCGGCTCAGGTTTTGACGATTCATCCTGGAATTCCCTCGACCGCATAGTGACCGTCGACAATACCGTCCGCTCCGCAAGCATTGACCTCTCCAAAGGAGAAGTCCGGGCGGAAGGAAGTTATGACCGTCCGATCGCAATGAGCGCGGAACCCGGAGGAATCTATCGTGCTGTAGTAGTTCCCCAGACCGTATCGGCCGGTCAGTCTACGATCGGAATCACCATCGACGGCAAATCCTACCGCTACACCCGCGCTGACGGAATGAAATACAATTCCGGCCAGATGCATACTTTCACAATCGAAATCAACCGAAATCCCTCATCGGGCGATTATTCGCTCAAACTCAAAAGCGAATCGATCGAACCCTGGGAGTCGGACGCTTCCTCCCATGATTTCGAGGCCAACTCCTACTTCGTCGTCAATGTCCCTCAGGAAGGCGGACTGAAAGCCGCCCTTCAGCAAGCCGGCGTCGATACGGAGCAATTACGCAACCTCAAGATTACAGGCCGTCTGACCGACAGCGACTTCCGGTTCATGCGCGACGAGATGCCCCGCCTGGCCGCTCTTAATCTGAAGGAGGTAAAGATAGTCCACACTGAAATCTACACTTGGGAAACGAACTCATCGATATATGTCGACGACCGTCTGCCGTCGGATGCTTTCTATGACAAGCAGAGTCTGCACCGAATCATCCTTCCCGACGGACTCCGGATTCTGGGCACCAGCTCTTTGCGTCAGCTTACGCTTGCGTGCGATCTCATCATACCGGAGACCGTCACGGAAATAGAAAGCTGGGCATTGTCATACGTCATTGGTGACTTCGGAAGCCTGACACTCCCCTCCTCGCTTGAAGTTTTGGGCGACGCGGCTCTCTACTCTTGTAAACTGCCCTTCGAATTGAAGCTTAACAACAAAATGAAGCGTATCGGCGCATCGGCCTTAGAGGACACACCCAAGGCCTACGGTTCATTTCAGTTCCCTCAGAATCTGGAGGTTATCGGTACCGATGCTTTCGCCGGATGCGGACATGACCTCAAAGGAGACATCGTCCTTCCGGCCGGAATGAAGGACATCCCCGACGGCCTTTTCAATGGAATAGGACTTAGCAAAGGTGCGACCTTGACCTTACCCGCCGGACTTAAACGAATAGGCAACAGTGCGTTAGCGAGACTGACACTGAGCAATCCTCTCATTATACCGGAGTCCGTAGAATGGATCGGACAGGATGCCTTCCGTTTCTCATCGTTTGCCGGAGGCACAGTCCGGGTACCTAAAAACCTTAAGTATGTGGGCCGCTGCGCCTTCGCTGAATCCAATATGAGTGGCGAATTGACATTTCCGGCCGGCATTGATGCCGTTATCGGAGGTGGGGGTAACAATTCCGGAGCCTTCACTTCCACTCAGATTGAAAAACTTACTATCGGATCCGGCGTTCTGCAGATAGAAGAGAACGGATTCTCCAACAACCGCGAACTCAAGTATATAGAGATCGGCAGAAATGTCGAATTTATCGGAGCGGATGCCTTCAAGGACTGTCCGCAGATTCAGACGGTAGTCTGTCTGGCCGAGACTCCGCCAAAGCTCAATGAGAATAATTTCCAGCAGAGTTATCTGGATAAGGTAGTGCTTGAAGTTCCGGAGAAGTCAGTCGGACTCTACCGTAATGCCGCGGGATGGAAAAAATTCCAAAACATCACACCCCACCGCGAGCTCTCCTTCAATATCCCTGATATCAGCTGTCTTGACAAGGGAGTGATCCGGTCGGGCATCATCCGCTCGGAAGGGAAATGGTCGGTTGCGGAGTGCCCGGCGTGGGTACATGTTACCCCTGACCACGCCGATTATAAGGAGGAACTGACCGTGACCGTCGATCCCCTTCCTGCAGGAGGCGCTTCGCGCGAAGGCCGGATAGTATTCCGTCTTGACGGCAAGAACTATACTACCTATACTACAGTCCGCCAGAAGGCCTACGAATACGCCGAAGACAAGGAGATCATCCTCCAGCAGGCCTCAGCCGGAGGCAAGGAGATTCCGGTCTTCATCGTCGGCGAGGGTTTTGACGCCGACGGCATCGTAAGCGGAGACTATATGCGGTTGATGAAATCAGCGTACGAATATCTTTTCGCTATCGAGCCCTACAAGAGTTATAAGAACCATTTCACAGTCTCTACGGCCATCGCATGCTCGCCGGAAGCCGGTACAGGTAATGTCGAGAAAATTGTAGAGAATAAATTCAATACCGACGGCGTTGCTCCGTCCGTTTCCAGACTGCGCTCCTACGTGCAGAAAGTATCCTCACGCGCCGGGGCGAACATGGGCAACGCGCTGATAATCGTAGTGACCAATCTCGACGTATTCTCAGGATGGTACAGCATAGAGAATGACGGTTGCTCGATAGCCGCCATCGGTACCGGCGACGGAGTCTATCCCTACGACCGCCGGGGACTCATCCAGCATTATGCCGGCGGAGCCGCGTTTGCGGGTCTCGGGCCGGAGGAAGTGACCCATTTCGAGCATATCAAGGGTTGCACGTGTCCCGGTTGCAATTCCATCTCCACGTATAACGATATGAAACGCCGCGGATACTTTGAGAATCTGACTATGTCGTCAAAGATGAATGATGCGCCCTGGAAGGATTTCATCTTCCTTTCTCCCTATAGCCTGCGGGTTGACCTCTGGGAAGGGGGGCTCAACCATCTTCGCGGTGTCTGGCGTTCGGAAGCCAACAGCGTCATGAACACGTATATCCCCTACTATAACGCGATCTCCCGCTACGCCATATATAAGCAGATAATGCGCCGCTCGGGCCGCACCGCAAGCCTGGAAGATTTCATTGCTAACGATAAAATAGAACTTCCTGATGAATAAGTCATTAATCTATACTCTAATCTATACTCTATCCGGCCTGACGCTGATTCTGGGAGGATGCAGCTACGACGATCCGTTCGGTGGTAGCGTTCCGGCCGGCGACGATAATCTCCGGATTTCGCTTCAGGGTTCGATCGAACAGATCAATCTCTCGCGCGCCAACGACATGGGATTCGCTGACGGCGACCGGATCGGCGTCTACGTAGTCGACTTCAACGAAGACGGCACTCCGGGTACCCTCGACTCGGAAGACGGCAACGCCGTCAACGTCAGGTTTACCTATAATCAAACCTATAATGAATGGCAGGGCGACCGTCAGCTCTACTTTAAGGATGACAAGACCTCGGCCGATTTCTACGGTTATTATCCTTTCTCCGAGCATCCCGGAGACGTAACCAAAATGCCCTTCACCGTAGCGGACAATCAGGCTACCGAAGCTACCTCACGCGATCTCTCGGGTTATGAAGCGTCCGACTTCCTCTGGGCTATGACTTCGGGAGTCAGTCCGTCGACTCCGCTTGTCAACCTCAACTTCACTCACCGCATGGCCGGAGTGGAGGTGCGGCTCGTGCCCGGGACAGGCTTCGAGGGGTCGGAATGGAATCAGATTTCGAAATCGGTAATGGTCACCAATACGATCCTGAATTCCGAAATCGACCTTGCCTCCGGCCGCGTCAGTGTCAATCCCGGAGGCGAGAAGAAATCCATAGTGGCGTGCCCCCACGGTGATCAATTCCGCGCGGTCGTCGTGCCCCAGACAATGGCGGCTTCAACGCGTCTGCTCTCAATCACCATCGACGGACAGAGTTATCATTTCTCTCGACCGGAAGCGAGGGAGTATCTCAGCGGAAAGCTTCATCGCTTCACGATCGAAGTCAACCGCCGTTCCCCTTCCGGTGACTACAGTCTGCGGCTGATCGATGAGGCCGTAACTGCATGGGAGAGCGATCTCGTGTCTCATAACGGCAAAGTAAAGGAATATATAGTACTTGAGATTCCCGACGGCTCAACCCTCGAACAGGCGGTCGCAGCTGCCGGAATGACTCCGGAGAAAGTGACGAGCCTTAAGATCGTCGGCGAGATGACCGGCGGCGATATCCATTATCTCCGTATGAATTTTTCAAGTATCGAAGCTCTGAACATGAAGGAGGTAATCCTTCGCAACTGCGATGACGGCTACGACGGCAATCTATACGATTACGCCATTCCAAAGGATGCGTTCAACGGATTGCTGCGGCTTACTACCTTCGTCTTCCCGGACCGGCTGGTCAGCATCGGCCGGGCGGCCTTCCGCAACACCAACCTTACCGGCTCCCTCATCCTCCCGGAAGGTTTGGAAAGGATCATGACCGATGCCTTCAACAACTGGCAAAACTACACTACCTCAAATACTAACCTCTCCGGTACTCT
Source organism: uncultured Sangeribacter sp. (assembly GCA_964439505.1). Taxonomy (GTDB): domain Bacteria; phylum Bacteroidota; class Bacteroidia; order Bacteroidales; family Muribaculaceae; genus Lepagella. Next base: position 8,803 of record CAYTOR010000028.1, on the reverse strand, counting down.
CGAACTCCCCTCCACTCTGAAATATATCGGTGGAAGCGCGTTCAATAACTGTGATTTTACCGGAGACCTCATCATTCCGGAAGGCGTCGAATTCATCGGTTCGGGAGCCTTCCGGGACTGCGGCAACCTGACCGGAGAACTTCATCTGCCCGCTAATCTGAAGGATATCGAATCGGAAGTATTCATGGGTTGCCCCAATCTTACCGGCACACTCGAGCTACCCCGCGGGATGAAGAAAATCCCGAGTATCTGCGGCTACGAAGGTCGCCCGCAGTTCAAGGCGCTCCGCTTCCCGGATGCTCCTGTAGAGATCGGAGAAATGGCCTTTTGGGGTCTGCCGATACAGGGGAGTCTCGTCATCCCGGCCTCCGTTGAGAAAATCGGCAGCTCAGCTTTCTCCGGAACTCAGATCACGAGCGTCCGCCTTCCCGAGAAACTGGAGTCCATTGAAATGGATGCGTTCCTCGGATGTACGGCCCTTATCGATACCGTGACGATCCCTTCGAAGATAGAGCTCCTGCCGCAGGGCATTTTTGCCGGCTGCACGCAGCTGCAGGCCGTGGTCCTTCCTAAAAAACTCATGAAGATCAACGCCTGGGCATTCGATAACTGTCACGCCCTGACCTATCTTCGTTGTCTGGCTCCGACACCTCCGGAAGTTGACGGATCGGCCTTCAACGGCGTGGAGAAAGATAACTTCGTCATTGAAGTGCCGGAAGAGAGCGTCGAACTCTACCGTAACGCTCCGGGCTGGAAGGAATTCAAGCGCATCGGTTCTTACCGCAACTTCATCGCGCGCCCCTCCAAATATAATGTCCTCAATAAAGGAGGCGAAAAGGAGATCATCCTCAATGCCGACGGCAAATGGAAAATGACGGCATGCCCGGATTGGTGTAAGGTCTATCCGACTTCGGGCAATCAGAAGACGACCCTGAAGCTTACCGTCAATCCGATGAGCAAGGGGGCTGGCGATCGCAAGGGTATCATAACCTTCGAACTCGACGACGCGGAGAAACATACAACCTACATCAACGTCGGCCAATATGACTACGAATATGATGAAGACCAATGCGTGCAGCTTCAGAAGGCAACTTCCGGCTCGGGCATCGATATCTTCTTCTGCGGCGACGGCTATGATGCTCTTGATATTTCCTCAGGTATCTATCTTCAGGACATGAAGCAGGAAATGGAGTATATGTTCGCCATCGAGCCCTTCACTACCTATCGCTCTTATTTCAACATCTATACCTCCTTCGCCCTTTCAGAAGACAGCGGAATCGAGGATGTCAATCATTGGCGCAATACCAAATTCCACACGCAGCTGAAATATGGATGTGACCGCGCCGAGACAGCATGGTCGCTCGTGCTCGATTATTGCGCGCAGACCTGCGCTCCGATCATGGCGCGCCCCAATCCGAAGGTCGGCGCTGTCCTGGTATCCAATACGGAAGCCTACGAAGGCAAGACATTCGTCGCGGGTGATAACTTCGTGTCGCTCGTGACCAAGAGTTCGGAGTCTTACCCCAACGACGCGCGCGGAATCGTGCAGCATGAGGTCTGCGGCCACGGTGTCGCTCACCTCGCTGATGAATACGTCTATCACCGCGCCTACATCCAGAAATGCGCCTGCACTTGCTGCGGCCATGTCAACGAACTCCTCTCATCCCAATCCTGGGGATTCGGGTTGAATGTCTCCATTGACGGAGGATATAAGAAAGTGCCTTGGAGCCATCTTATCTTCGATCCCCGTTACGGCGATATCACGGACGTCTATGAAGGGGCTTACTTCCATTCGAGGGGAGTCTACCGGAGCGAATATAATTCCTGTATGAACAACAACATCCCCTACTTCTCCTCATGGCAGCGTGAACTGGCGGTAAGGCGCATAAAGACCTTGGCCGGCGAGTCCTTCGATTTCGAGGACTTCGCGATGCGCGACAGCCGGGAATATGGTCCCTCCTTCTCCGCGACACGCTCGCATGCGGTCGTAGGCAATCCGGGTCATCATTGCTCCGGACCGCAGATAATCAAGAATTATCAATTCGGAAAGAAGCGCAAAAGCGCTCCCGGGCCGTCTTCCAAATCCTCATCAAAGTCATCATCCAAGAAATGAGTAAGAAATGAAATTCCATATATCACTAAAATATCTTACAATCCCAGCATTGATAGCAGGCGGCTTAGTCTCCTGCTCGGATGACACTGAATTCCCGCGGCAGGTCGCTCCCGAAGGAAATCTGCCCGTCATACTCTCCGCCACCTATCCTACCCTCACCCGTGCTTCCGACGCCGGATTCGAGCAGGATGACCTGATGGGCGTCTATATCATGGACTACAGCGGGGAAACTCCGGAAGATATATCGGGAGATTGCCACGCCTCCAACGTTCAATACCGTTTCAACGGCAGCAATAATGAATGGATCGGTGCGACCGATATCTACTGGACCTCGGCCGAAACCCCGGCTGACATCGTAGCCTATTATCCTTTCAAGGATGCAATCGACGACCCGAAGTCAATGGCTTTCTCCATCGAACGCCGTCAGAATCTTTCCGGGGATGAAACCTCCATTGGAGGCTACGAAGCCAGCGACCTGCTGAGAGCCAAGGCTTCAAAAGTAATGCCTACTGCCAACCGGATCGATCTTACCCTGAATCATCTTATGTCGGGAGTCCGAATCCGGCTTGAACGCGGAGAAGGATTCTCTGCCGAAGAATGGAATTCGCTCGACAAAGTCGCCGTCATCAGCAATATCCAGCCTGAGACAAACGTGAATCTCGAGTCCGGTGAAGTTACCCTCCGCCCTTCCCAACCGATTTCCGTCACTCCGTTGGAATATAACGGCGAATGGCGCGGAGTCGTTCCTCCCCAGACTCTCGCCGCCGGCCAAGCGGTTATCTCCGTAAGCGTTGACGGCGTCGGCTATGATCTTAAGAAGGATCAGCCTCTTACCCTCAAGCAGGGCAAACTTCATATCTTCACGATTACCGTCAATAAGCGTTCCTCTTCGGGCGACTTTGAATTCGTTGCCGACGACATGTCCATTACGGATTGGATAGACGAGACCGATTTCCGCGAAGGGATCATGCGCCAATACGTAGTAGTAGAGGTCGAGGAAGCCGGCGGATTGGAAAAAGCGATCGCAGAAGCCGGCTATAAGGCCGAAGAGGTCATGAACCTCAAGATAAAGGGAGAGATCAATGAAAAAGACTTCACCTTCATGCGCGAAAGATGCTCCGTACTGAAGTCTCTTAACCTCTATGAATGTGAAGTCTATGACCGCGGTCAGAGAGGCCATATTCCTGAAGGAGCCCTATCCGGCAAGGGGACACTGACCCATATCCTATGGCCTGCCTATCTGAGGGTCATCAATCAGGGAGCGTTCTTCGAAACCGGCCTGATGGGAGACCTGATCCTTCCGGAAGGTCTGACTCATGCCGGAACGGACCCGGACCTCAATGTGACTCCGAGCCATTGGGGCAACGCCTGGGGAGCATTCACCAACTGCTTCTCTCTGGTCGGTACCCTTTCGCTCCCCTCGACCTTGGAATTCATCGGAGCGGGCGCCTTTTGCCGGACCGGCCTGACGGGTGATCTGCTGATTCCGGAGAAAGTCAAATACATAGCGGGTTGCGCATTCGACGGAAGTTCCTTTACCGGGGCTCTATCGCTACCGTCCGGCCTTACCACTATGGGTAACGGTGCTTTTGCCGGCGTCCCGTTGTCCGGCACCCTCCGCATCCCGCAAGGAATGAAACGAATCAAGGATGCTTGCTTCCGCGGATGTCAGTTTGACCTGCTCGTACTCCCCGAAGGACTGGAGGCAATCGAACCGCAGGCTTTCAGCGGCTGCCGCATAAAAGGGGAGCTCAAGTTGCCCTCGACTCTGAAGGAACTGGGTTAAGGGACATTTGCCTATAACCTCATCTCTTCCATCGTCTGGCCCAAAAAACTGGTTTTGATGGGAGGATCCTGCTTCGCCCAGAATACCCGGCTCTCCGGAAGCGTAGAAATCCCCTCTTCGCTTGGCGCGATCAATGCGGATATGTTCTCCGGCTGCACTTTGCTTGAGGAGGTCATCATTCCTGAGTCAGTAACCAAAATTGAAGGGGGCGCCTTCAAGGATTGTTATAACCTCACCTCTATTGTGGTGAAGAATCCCGTGCCTCCGGTCCTCACAAGGTATATGGCAGGATGGGACGGCAATTACTTCGATCCCTTCGCCGGTGTGCCGAAAGATAACTTTACCATACAGGTACCTGCCGAGTCGGTAAGGGCCTATAAGGAAGCTGACGGTTGGAAGGAATTCAAGCGGATAGCGGAGTATACTAATTTCGTATCGCGTCCTGCAGCCGTTTGCGCCCTACCCTCCCGTCACGTCGAAACTATCGTACTGAACAGCGATGCCGCATGGAAAGTTAGCCATTGCCCGGAATGGTGCAGTGTTTCTCCCGCATCGGGCAGCGGCAAAGCGCAGGTGACCGTCTCCATCAATGAGATGGCCAAAGGGAGCGGCGACCGGATCGATTACATCGAATTTCAGCAACCTTCGACCGGTTATATCACCCGCTGCGACCTCTCGCAATATGATTACCGCTACGGCGAGGATGAGTGCGTAACTCTCCAGAGGGCTTCCAAGGGCAACGGTATTGATCTGGTCTTTGTCGCCGAGGCTTTCGATGCCGAAGCCATTGCCAAGGGGGAATATCTCGACCTGGTCAATCAGCAGACGGAAGCATTCTTCGGAATCGAACCGTACCGCACATTCCGCGACCGCTTCAATGTCTACGCAATAGTCAGTCTGTCACAGGAAGCCGGAGTCAATACCGCCAACACATGGCGCAACAACCGATTCGGCACATCCTTCGCATACGGTTCCGCCAACGGTGGCGGCGATTTCATCTTTGTCGATAATCTCGACGATATTTTCGATTATGCCGTCGCGCATTCTCCGATGTCGGCCGATAAGTTGAGCCGCTCTCTGGTCATCATGGCCCTCAACTGCGATGAATACGGTAGCGCGACGATGCTGCGCTGGGACGGAGCTGCCCTGTCTATCTGCGCTCCGAGCGCCCTGCAGTATCCGATGGATACCAGAGGCGTCGTGCAGCATGAAGCCTGCGGCCATGGATTCGGCAAACTCGCCGATGAGGTCATCACCTCAAACCGCTATCTGACTAATTCCGAAAGCGCTCATATCCGCGAGATGCAAGGACGGGGATGGTATGCCAACGTTTCCGTGACCGGCCAGATCAATCAGGTCGGTTGGAAGCATTTCATCTTCGATCCGCGTTATAGCAATGAAGTGGATGTCTACGAAGGAGCCTACGGCGTGACGCGCGGTGCTTGGCGTCCGGAACTGAACTCCTGCATGAATTATGGCATCCCGTACTTCAATGCAATCAGCCGCCAAAGCATCATGCAGCGTATCCTGGATTACTCCGGCGAGGGATTCTCAATGGAAAAATTCTATTCCTTCGACTCTACCGAATGGGGAGCGACAGGGGCTACCCGGGCATCGATGCCGAAGAAGAACGCCGGATACGTCAATTCCGGAATCCATCATCCGGTGAGAGTCATCAAAAACAATAAGTCTGCTGCAAGAAAGAAATAATTATTCTTCGGGATTTTCCCTATTATAATCATATCTTTCGGATTGACGATGACTCTATCCTTTCTAAATTAAAAACCCATCCCATACGATAAAACTTTTCAATAATGAATACATCTCTGAAAACCCTCCTTCTCGCCCTTCCGGCCTTCGCAGCCGGATTGCTCACAAGTTGCGATTCGACCGAACCCGCTGTCGGTCAAGAGTCCGACAATGAAGTTCGCTTCCTCTGCTACCGAGGGGAAGAAACGCGGGCTACCGACACATCCTTCGAGTCCTCCGACCGCATCGGTATCTATATCACTCCCGCTGACGAAGCTCTCCTGCTCGGCGGTAATGAAGTGAATAATGAACTCTTCACTTTCAACGGCTCTGACTGGACCGCCGCCCGTCCGGTTTTCTGGAACTCCGGCAAACATGACGTCTATGCCTATTACCCCTTCACGGAGACCATCAACGACATCGAGAGCTTTACCTTCAAGGTCAAGACCGACCAATCGTCGCACGCTGCCATGACTGCCTCGGATTTCCTTTGGGCGTCACGTCAGGGTGTCGAGGCCTCTGCGACTGCCGTACCTCTGATCTTCAACCACTGTCTGAGCAAGGCCGTCATCGAAGTAAACAAAGGGGAGGATTATGAAGGCGAGCTACCCACAGATATGGAAGTCTATCTCCATAGCACTGTGATTACCGCCAATATCGACCTCTCAACCGGTGGCGTATCCAAAGATCCGTACGCTCCTACGGAATCCATTAAGGCTGAAAAACTGTCGGCTAATAAATTCCAGGCGATCGTGGTACCTCAGAATCTTGAGACCCGCCGCCCTCTTGTCGAGGTGGTAACCTCCGGCATCAGTTATCTGATGGAAGCCAAGATCTCTTTCCGTCAGGGCTATCAATACACCCTTAACGTTACTCTCAGCTCCAACCCGTCGCAGACAAAGATCGAGATCGGCGGTTCAATCGGAGGTTGGGATTAATCCCCATCAATCTTCAGAAGCAAATGAATCTATATAATATGAAAAGGATCTTCCTGTTCTTCATGGTTGGCGTCGCCCTCACGGCTACCGTTCCTGCAGGTGCTGTCGCCTACAAGGGGGACTTCAACGGTGACGGGAAGGTAGATATGACCGATTTCGCCATTCTTTCCAACCGAGTGGCTTCGGGTTCTGATGACAAGACCTTTGACCTGAGTACTTCCGGCAAGGTTGATGAAGCCGACCTTCATATTCTCGCCAATCTTATAATTAACGAGCAGCTTATAGAAGACAACGGAGTAAACGTTGGAATCGGCGGCTGGGAAGATACGGGTGAAGACTGGGGTGGAGTTGTCAACGCTCCCGCCGCTCCCCGTCAGCAGTTGACCCGCGCCGGAGGAGACGCCCGCGTCGAATTGGACCGGATGGCATACGACTACTCCATCGGGCAGGCAAGTTTTGACATCATGCTGCGCGGAGCGGACTCCCCTTCCGCCGTACTTATCAATTTAGAGTTGCCTATGGGGGTACTTCTGAAAGAAAATTACCTGAGCCTCTGTAATTCTTCGCTCAGTGCGGACGCCATGATGACGGGCACTCCCATAATCAAACGCAGTGGCGACAGGGAATTTCTTCGTTTCATAGTTTCCTCCCCTTCCCTGGCCTCTCTGAGAGGAGATTCCGAACGCCTGGCGACCATCATGTTGGCCGGAGTAGACAAGCGGTCGAACGCAGTCTTTCCGGATTGCAAGGCCGTCATGCCCGGAAGTGAGGAAGCTTTTGACCTTCCCCATAAGACACATTACGACATCCGCTGGAAATATATCCCCGTCAGCAGTATATCCTACGAAGAGGATATTGTCAGCTGCTTGCCCGGAGATCGGGTTGAGAGGAAAGTCATTGTGCTTCCCGAGGATGCTACAAATAAAGATTTAGAATATTCGACATCCAACCCTGATGTAGCGGAACTGGATGGCTGGTATACATGGGTGGTCTATGTTCTTCAGCACGGTCAGGCCGTCATTACTGCCCGCACTGTCGACGGTTCCAACCTGACGGCTTCCTACATTATCGATACCAATCAGAATTCCATAGAAGCCTCAACCGCCGACCGGGGCCCCGTGACTGTCTACGACCTCTACGGCCGCCATATAGCGACCATCGACGACCCCTCTTCCCTTCCGGCCCTCCCCGCCGGCTGCTATATCCTCTGCCGCAACGGAGTCGCAACCAAAGTTATGCGTAAGTAGAATTAACCCGAATACCACTACAAAGCAAAATACAAAGACAGGGCCCGAAAGGATTCGGGCCCTGTCTTTGTATCTATAGGGTTGGATTATTCTTGGGGGACTTTGAGGTCGGCGAAGGGACGGTTGCCACCTTCGCGGCGGGGTCCGCGGTTGTCGCGGCGGGGACCGCGATCACCTTCCTGACGGGGTCCTCTGTCGCCACCTTCACGGCGCGGACCTCTGTTGCCTTCGCGACGCGGTCCGCGATCGCCGCCCTCGCGGCGCGGACGAGCCTCGCGCTCTACGTAGCCTTCGGGCTTCTCGGTCAGCACGCGCATCGAAAGACGATACTTGCCGGTCTTCTTATCGATCTCAATAAGTTTGACCTTAACTTTATCACCTTCCTTGATGCCGCTCTGTTCCATAGAGTCAAGACGATTCCAGGAGATTTCGGAGATATGAAGAAGTCCGTCGCGACCGGGCATGAATTCAACGAACGCGCCGAAGTCGAGAATCGAACGAACAGTACCTTCGTAGACTTCTCCCTCTTCGGGCTGGGCGACGATAGCCTTGATACGCGCCAGAGCAGCATCGATACCTGCGCGGTCTTTCGATGCGATCTCAACGCGGCCTACGCCGGTCTTTTCATCTTCGTCGATGGAAATAGTAGTACCTGTCTCCTCCTGAAGAGCCTGGATGACTTTACCCTGCGGACCGATAACGGCGCCGATAGTCTCCTTCGGGATTTCGATAGTGACCAGACGGGGAACGTGGGGCTTATAGTCTTCGCGAGCTTCGGGAATTGTCTCGCCGATAATTCCGAGGATGTGCATGCGTCCCTGACGGGCCTGCTCGAGAGCCTGCTCGAGGACTTCATAGCTCAGACCGTCGCACTTGATATCCATCTGCGTTGCGGTGATACCGCGATCAGTGCCGGTCACCTTGAAGTCCATGTCGCCGAGATGGTCCTCGTCGCCGAGGATATCGGAGA
>CAYTOR010000027.1:0-20600 GCA_964439505.1 uncultured Sangeribacter sp. | reverse complement strand
GGTAAGGATGTAAGCGTAAGCCTTCATCATCACACCGAAGTTACCGAGGAATGTGGAGATGCTTCCGAGGCTGTCATCGGAAGTGATGATGGTGAAAGTGCCGTCCTCGTTCTTCTTGACCTTGGGATTAGGCAGGAACTTGGCAAGACGTTCTGTCACACCGACCGGACCCGAACCCGGACCGCCGCCGCCGTGAGGAGTTGAGAAAGTCTTATGTAGGTTGATGTGCATGATATCGAATCCCATATCGCCCGGGCGCACCTTTCCGAGAAGCGGGTTGAGGTTGGCACCGTCATAGTAAAGCAGACCACCGGCTTCATGCACGAGTTTGGCGATCTCCATGATCTCGGTCTCAAACATACCGAGCGTATTAGGATTGGTCATCATGATGCCGGCTACGGTATCGTCAAGCAGAGGCTTGAGATCCTCTACGTCGATCGAGCCGTTGGGCTTGGATTTCACCTCAACAACTTCCAAGCCGGCTACCATAGCGGAAGCGGGGTTAGTACCGTGGGCAGAGTTGGGGACGATTACCTTCGTACGCTTCGTGTCGCCGTTGGCGATATGATAAGACCGCATGATCATGAGGCCTGTCAATTCGCCGTGAGCGCCAGCGTAGGGATTCAGTGTGAATTCATAAAGGCCGGCGATGTTGGCAAGCGCTTTCTGAAGATTATAGTAGAGTTCAAGCGCACCCTGCACTGACTTTTCATCCTGCAGAGGGTGAATAGCAGTGAATTCGGGGATTACTGCAACCTCCTCGTTGATCTTAGGATTATACTTCATCGTACAGGATCCGAGGGGATAGAAACCGGTATCCACACCGAAGTTCTTCATCGAGAGATTGGTATAATGACGTACAACGTCAAGTTCGCTGACTTCGGGAAGTTCAGCGGGCTCCTTACGCATCAGATCGGCGGGAAGAGAATCGAAAGCATCTTTGCCGAAGCCATTCGCAGGAAGTTCATAGCCCTTGCGTCCGGGACGCGAAAGCTCGAAAATAAGATTATCGTAGTATTTCATTTTCTTCTTAAGTAAGTGATTAATTTTTAGAACTTACTAATCAGGCTATGATGAGGCTGATGAGATTATCGATTTCTTCTTTAGTACGTTTTTCAGTCACTGCAAATTCTACCATTCCGTTGCCGAGGTTCAAGCCGCCCATGATGCCGTTCTCAAGAAGTTTTTCGTTGAGTGCGTCAACATCGAGATCAGTCTTCATGACGAATTCCTTCAGGAAGGGTTTTCCGGGGAATGCCGGGGTGAACTTGCCGGTTGCTACCAAAGCGTCATGCAGATAATGCGCGCCGTCGCATGCCAATACGTTAAGTTCTTTCATGCCCTCTTTGCCCATCAGGGAAACGTAGATTGTAGCGTACAGAGCCATCAGGGACTGGTTGGAACAGATATTGGAAGTTGCTTTCTCGCGACGGATATGCTGCTCGCGGGCCTGCAGGGTGAGCACGAAAGCGCGTTTGCCGTCGGCGTCCTTGGTCACGCCCACAACGCGGCCGGGCATCTTGCGGAGCATACCCTTTGCGCAGGAGATATAACCGAGATACGGTCCACCGAAGTTGAGGGGCATACCCAGAGTCTGACCGTCACCGCATGCGATGTCTGCGCCCCATTCAGCCGGAGTGCGAAGCACTGCCAGAGTCGAAGGGTCGGCGTTCACACAGAGATAGGCCTTCACTCCGTGGAGAAGATCTGCCAATCCGGTGAAATCCTCGATGATACCGTATTTGTTGGGAGTCGGAACGATAAGTCCGGCGACGTCTCCGGCCTCAAGAGCAACCTTTACGGCTTCAATGTCTGTGACGCCATCCTTTTCGGGGGTCACCGTGAGGTCAACACCATGGAATTTAGCGTAAGTCTTTACGACATTGACAACGCGATCGGCCAGAGTTGCAGAAAGGAGTACACGGTTTTTCTTCTTTGCTGAAGCGACCATCATAAACATCGCTTCGGCGGTAGCAGTCGCTCCGTCATACATGGAAGCGTTCGTAGCCTCCATGCCGGTCAGTTCGCTGATGATTGTCTGATACTCGAAGATATACTGAAGAGTACCCTGAGAGATCTCAGGCTGATAGGGAGTATAGGCGGTATAAAACTCGCTGCGCTGAAGAAGATGATTGACAGTCGCGGGACTGTAATGATCGTAGACTCCTCCGCCGGCGAAGATAGTGAGCTTACGGTTTTTCTTGCCGAGTTCCTCGAAATGCTTACGCAATTCGATTTCCGACATTGCGGAGGGGATGTCGTATTCCTCCTTGAAGATTACCTCCTGCGGCACATCGCTGTAGAGGTCATCGATAGAATTAACCCCGATTTTATCAAGCATTACGCGGATATCTTCATCCGTGTGGGGCATATATTTATTACTCATCCTTAAGGTATGTTGTGAGAAAAAGTCGACGCCAATATTCTCGCCGGAGAGAATACTTCTCCGGCGGGAGGATTGGCGTCAAAAATTAGATTTCATCTTGCGGATTTTATTCTTCGCAGATCTTGGCGTATGCAGCTGCATCAAGAAGAGCGTCGATTTCAGCGGGATCGCTTACTTTGACCTTCATGATCCAGTTTTCGAATGCGTCTTCGTTGACGAGTTCGGGGCTGTCTTCGAGAGCCTCGTTGATCTCTACAACTTCGCCGCTTACGGGAGAGATCAGATCGCTGGCGGCCTTTACTGATTCTACTGCACCGAATTCTTCCCCTGCAGTAACTTCGTCGCCTACTTCGGGCATGTCTACATATACGATGCTACCCAAAGCATGCTGAGCGTAGTCAGTGATGCCTACTGTTGCGATGTCACCTTCGAGTTTTACCCATTCATGGGAATCCGCATAGCGGAGATCTTCTAAAATCTTGCTCATTTTATATTTATTTTTTATAGTTTTTATCATAGAAACGCTTCTTCACTACCTTACCGGGGAACGTCTTCTTACGAATCTGAACCTCGATCTCTGTGCCGAGTTTATCGTAGGGCTTATCTACCATCGCCATTGCGACGCTCTTACCTGTAGAGATGGATTTATATCCGGTAGTGATTTCTCCGACTTTCTCGCCATTGACCAGAACGGGATATCCGGCGCGGGGAATTGCATTGCCTTCCAGTTCGATGCCGACGATTCTGCGCTTGACTCCTTCAGCCTTCTGCTTGGCGAGCGCTTCCTTGCCGATGAACTCCGGCTTGTCTAGTTTGACAAACATGCTCAGACTTCCTTCGATGGGAGTGATTTCGTCGCTCAGTTCATGGCCGTAGAGAGGCAAGCCGACCTCAAAACGGAGAGTATCACGGCAACCAAGGCCGCAGGGCTGAACGCCGGCTTCCATCAGCTTATCCCATACCTTTACGATATAGTCATGCGAACCGTAAATCTCAAATCCGTCCTCACCCGTGTAACCTGTGCGGCTGACGATTACCTCTTCGCCGTCGATGGGGAAAGTCTTGAAGTTATAGAAGGGGATATCCTTGCCGTCGATGCCGAGTACCTTTTCGAGAGTTTCCTCAGCCTTGGGGCCCTGAAGGGCTACCTCGCCGTATTTGGGAGACTCATCTTCAACAGTTACGTTGAATCCTTCGGCGTTCTTCTTGATCCATGCAACGTCCTTATCGATGTTGGCTGCATTGATGACGAGGAAATACTCCTCGTCATTTACCTTGTAGACCAGAAGGTCATCGACCGTAGTGCCGTTTTCATAGCACATCATGCCGTAAAAGATCTGTCCGTCGGGAGCGCCGGTAACGTCGTTGACGAAGATATGGCTTACGAATTTATAAGCTTCAGGACCTTTCACACGCACTTCTCCCATGTGGCTGACGTCGAATACGCCGACTTCATGGCGCACTGCATTGTGTTCTTCCGTAATGCCTTTGTACTGGATCGGCATATCGAATCCGCCGAACGGCGACATGAGAGCACCTGCCTTCACATGACGGTCATGCAAACAGGTCTTGATCAGATTTTCTTCCATTACTTTATCTGTATAGGTTATGTTCGATTTTTAAGAGTATCGAGCTTTTCAATCGGTAGGCTCTACGCTCTATTGCGATTAGAATTTAAGGTTTGGATGTAATCCGACTCCAAAGTTAACGATTGAATAGGGATTTGCCAAATTTTTTGCTTACTTTTGTAAAACTTTCTTAATTATTCCTCCTCTCACCCCGTTCGGAGGCCATTTCAGACCCTCGGATCGGCCATTTCTGGTGTGGGGTAAGACATTACTTGAGCAATGGGTCTTCTCCCCGTAAACTAAGACACCGTAAATATAAAAAGAGTATCGGATATGTCAGTATCTTTCTTCATAGCCCGACGCCTGTCATTGGCGTCGGAGGGTAAAAAATTTTCACCTGCCGTCAGCGTCGGTATTACTGCCGTCGCGCTGGCCGTATTGGTCATGGCCTCCGCTATCGCGATAGTCGAAGGCTTCAAACGTGAGATAACGGCGAAAGTCGCCGGCTTCAACTCCCATATCGTCCTTACCCCTTTAGGGGCCGGAGAATCGGAGGAGGCCGCTCCCTCGACCGAACCTTCCAATCTTCTGACCCTCACCCCTACTCTAAAATCCATTCTTGACTCGCAAGATTATATCACCGATTACTCCCTTCAGGCTGCCGTCCCTTCGATCTTTAAGACTTCGAATGACTTCAAAGGGGCTTACCTGAAGTCTTTGTCGGGAGCTGACAATTTCGATTTCGTATCCTCATCGATAATTGACGGGAAAGTGCCGGATTTTTCCTCCCCTGTATCGAAAGACAAGGTAGTGCTCTCCCAATCTATCGCATCTGATCTCGGCCTCAAAGCCGGAGATAAGATCGATACGTATTTTATCACTGACAAGATTCTGGTGCGTCGGTTGACCGTAGCAGCCATCTATAATTCTCATTTCGAAGCTTACGACCAGACCTTCGCCTACGGCTCTTTGCCTTTGATTCAGGAGATAGGAAACACTCGGCCGAACGAAGCGACCTCTATCTCTATCTCCGTCGATGACTTTTCTAAGGTTGACGAGTATGCGGCAGAATTGACTTCGGCCTTGATCAACGCCTACCAGTCGGGATTGATCTATCGGTTATACTCAGTCACTACGGCCCGACAGGCCGGAGCGGGATATTTCCATTGGCTCAATATGCTCGACACAAACGTCATCGTCGTGCTCACGCTGATGACTATAGTCGCTGTCATAACCCTTATCTCCGGGATGCTGATCCTGATGGTTGACAAAATCCGGGTAATCGCCTTGCTGGCAGCCTTGGGTGCAGGACGCAAACTGATTAGCGGTATCTTCATCCGGTTGGCTTCGAAGATTGCGATCATCGGACTGGCGATAGGCGACATCCTCGCTATCAGCCTCCTTTACGCGCAAGATAAGACCCACTTCATCCCTTTGGATGCCGATTCTTATTACATAGACTTCGTGCCTGTCCAACTTTCATTCGCTGATCTTGCAATTCTCAATCTCGCTATATTGGCCATAATATGGCTCGCTCTCCTTCTGCCCAGCCGATTCGCCGGCAAAGTCGCTCCGGCCCGAACCCTCGCCCGGGAGTGATACCTATAGTCATCCCGGAAGTGATCAAGGACAACGGGCTCTCAAACTGTTTGGCACGCTATTTGTTATAAGATTGAATGACTCTTGGAAACTATTCTTTCCCAAGAGTCCACATTGACGCCCAAAAATAGAATTTAAGTCAGGCGCTGACAACGAACTAAAAATCTTATATCATATCTTAAATCACAATGGCAAACGGAAAAATCGGGGTTACTACCGAAAACATTTTCCCCGTAATTAAAAAATTCCTTTATAGTGACAATGAAATCTTCTTGCGCGAACTCGTAAGCAATGCCGTCGACGCTACCCGCAAGCTCCAGACCCTTAATTCTTTCGGTGAATTCAAGGGCGAACTCGGCAAACTTGACGTGCGCGTATCCATCGACAAGGAAGCCGGCACACTTACTATCTCCGACCACGGTATCGGAATGGACGCGGAAGATATAGAAAAATATATCAATCAGATCGCATTCTCCGGAGCCGAAGAGTTCCTTGCGAAATATAAAGATACAGCAAATTCTATCATCGGCCATTTCGGTCTCGGATTCTATTCCGCTTTCATGGTTGCCAAGAAGGTCGAGATTCGTTCGCTTTCTTACAAGGAAGGCGCTCAGGCTGTAGAATGGACATGCGACGGCTCACCCGAATATGAGATGCACCCTATCGAAAAGGCTGAACGGGGCACTGACATCATTCTTTATATAGATGACGAATCCAAGGAGTATCTTGAAAAGGACCGCATAATCGGACTTCTGAAGAAATATTGCCGTTTCCTCCCTGTCCCCGTAATTTGCGGGAAGAAAGAGGAATGGAAGGATGGGAAATACGTAGAGACAGATGAGAACAACGTAGTCAACGCTACCGAACCTCTCTGGACCCGCAAACCCTCTGATCTCACCGATGAGGATTACCTGAAGTTCTATCATGAACTCATGCCGGGTCGCGAAGATCCTCTCTTCTGGATTCACCTCAACGTTGACTATCCCTTCACGCTTACAGGTATCCTTTATTTCCCCAAAGTAAAGAGCAACCTTGATCTCCAGCGCAACCGTATCCAACTTTACTGCAATCAGGTTTACGTTACCGATCAGGTGGAAGGCGTCGTACCGGAATTCATGACGATCATGCAGGGCGTCATCGACTCGCCAGACATTCCGCTGAATGTCTCCAGAAGCTATCTGCAATCCGACCGTCAGGTGAAGAAGATCTCTTCTTATATTTCCAAAAAGGTCGCCGAGAAACTCGACAAGCTCTTCACTTCCGACCGTGCAGTGTTTGAAAAGAAATGGGATGATATCCGGATCTTTATCGAATACGGCATGTTGACGGATGAGAAGTTCTATGAATCCGCCAAGAAATTTTATCTGCTGAAAGATATCCAGGGCAAGTATTTCTCTCTCGAAGACTATAAGAAACTCGTAGAAGCCAACCAGACGGATAAGGATTCTACTCTGATTTATCTTTATGCTACGGATCCTACCGCACAGTATTCCTATATCAAGGATGCGGAAGATAAAGGCTACAATGTCCTCCTGATGGATGGAGAACTTGACAGCCACTTCATGTCGATGCTTGAATCCAAAAATGAGAAGTTGCGCTTCGTCAGGGTTGACTCCGACATTCCCGAACGCCTTATCGTCAAGCAGGATAATTCAAAGACCGATCTTTCGGCAGTCCAGTCAGATATCCTTCAGGGCGTCTTCTCGGCCGATCTTCCCGAAGTAGAGAACGCCCACTTCATCGTTTCACTTGAAGATCTCGGAGAATCAGCAGCCCCGGCTACTGTCACTCAGAACGAGTTTATGCGCCGTATGAAGCAAATGGCGGCTCAGCAGCCGGGAATGATGGGAGCTGACCTTCCCGACAGCTATCAGATAGTAGTCAATACGGCCCAGCCTGCAGTCAAGAAGATCCTTGAGGAAGCTTCCTCAGCAATAGAATCCCGTATCCAACCGATACTGACTGAGATCGATACTCTCAACGAAGAAATATCCAAAGCCAGAGATCCTAAGGCCTCAGAAGGCCTGACAGACGACGCTAAGGCGGAGGCTGCAAAATCTCTCGAAGAGAAAGAGAAGAAGGTTGCCGATTTGCGCTCGCAGCAACATTCTATTATCAATGATTACGCTAAAGGCAGCGAATTGACCCGCCAGATCATTGATTTGGCCCTTCTTCAGGCCGGACTCCTTAAAGGACGCGAACTCAACGAATTCATCCGTCGGTCGGTTTCGTTGCTCTAACGAAGCAATTCAACCCTAACCACGGGATAAAAAAACATGTCGCCAAGCTACGCAAGGCGACATGTTTTTTTATTTTTTTATTTCTTTTATTTCTTTTATTCCTGTACCCTCACCGCCGACCTAACGGCCGGCGATACGGTCCTGATGTATAATCCCGCTCTGCGGGGTTTCTTATTCTTTTCCTTCTTCCTTTTCCTCTTCTTTTTCCTCTTCGGTAAACTTGGTGAAGCCGGCGTCAAGAAGAAGATTATACCATGTAAAGAGTTTCTTGATATCTGAAGGATACACACGATCCCGGTCGTAATCCGGAAGGATTTCTGCGAACGTCTCACGAAGAGCGTCGTTGTCCATTGCTTTCACCTCAATCTTCTCACCGTTCTTGAAAGCGTAGACGAGATCCAGGATCTCTCCGAGCGGTTTGTCGTCACCTTCCGTATACATCGCTATGTCGCCCAAAGATACCACTTTGTCACGGGAATGGACAGGTGTACGCTTTTTGGAGATTAAATCTTCCACGAGCAACATTCTATTGCCGTGAGAAACGATTTTAAAAAGACCGGGTTTGCCGGTGATGGCAAGAATAGTTCTTAACATATTATCTCTATATTGTAGTTTTTTCTATTTATTTTTTTAGAGCACCTCAATTTTTATTCTTTTAAGAGCGTCTCAATTTTTATTCTTTTAGGAGCGTCTCAATTTGTTGGAGGATTGAGTTTTCGGAATCATTTACGATCACTTCTATCTTGTCAGCATACTGAGATAGAAGTCGCTCCTCTTTCTGCTGAGCCTTGATTCGGGACTGAGCCTGAAGAGGTGTGCATCGATCTCTTCTTATGATATTCTCTATCCTCACATCTCTCGGAGTCTCGACTTTCCATATCCTTTCGCAAAGATCAGCCAAACCGCTTTCGGCAAGTATTGCCGCCTCTACCCATAAGACAGGATATTGGGCGGCCTTTTTCAGCACGTCCTCCCTCACAGCTTCGTGGACTATCTCATTCAATAGAAGTCGGGCGTTTTCGTCGTTGAAGACAATCTCCGCTAATTTGACCCTGTCGGGAATCCGGATGCCGTCGGTCACTTCAGAAGATATTTCCTCCGATATCCTTCGCTTGATCCCGGGGCTTTCAGCCATTATCCGTTTGGCTTCGACGTCACAGTCATAGACCGGATAGCCCTTCAATCTGAGAATCCGGCTTACCACACTCTTGCCGCTCCCAATCCCTCCGCTGATTCCAATCAACATTGCTTCAGTTCTTAACCAAGGTATACTCGACGTCATCATCAAGCAGACGGATATTTTCCAGCTGAGGGTCATGACGGCCTAAATGCAACGGCAGACGTCCCGAACCGGCCTCCATATCGCGGTAATCGACACGCACATCTATTTTCTCGTCATACTTTCCGAATTTGCTCATCGGCAAATAATATTCGACTGTTGCTGTCGACGGAAACAAGAGAAGGTCGGAACCTTCCGGCTTATTGTCTATCTGAATGTTTACGCGTACCTCTTTCCTTACGAGTTGCTCCACGTTGACGGTAACCTCGACCGTAGACGGATCAATCTTCACTCCGGGTATCTTCCTTAACTTGACGGTAAACTTCTTGGATTCCTCCAGGTTCTCACCCCTCAGTTTTTCGGTAAATACCTTTCCGATAGTGTCTAACGCGTCACGACTGCCGAAGACCAAGACACCACTTGGACTGACGCCGGGTTTGCCTGTAATGACCTTGCCTACGGCGGCCGTCAGATCCATCGTCACATCAACCGGTACTCGTTTGCCCGGAGAAGTGGTATAGACCAGACGTAAGTTTTCTATCGAAGTGGATATGATGGTTGCAGTCTGACCGAAAGCCTTCTTTAGCCCGGCTGTCAGTTCTCCCTTGCTGACGGCAAAAGTCCCGTCATGACCGTACTCTTTAAAGTTAAGATCGATGGCCGGATGACTAAAGACTCCGTTGCGCCAGAGATTAGTTCCCCGGTCGCGGACCATTACGTGGATCTCCTTAGGAGGATCGGTAATGAAAGTGACCGAATCCGGTATATTATAGACATTGACTCTGACCGTAAGGTCCTCTTGAAGATTATCGTTAAGCGCAAGAATTATCCAGAAAAGAGCCGCGACTACAACGAAGATCAGAAACGTAAGGAATTTGCGAAAGCCTTGTGTGGCTTTCACGTTCTTCCAATACGCTCTTATTTTCAGACCTCTGTAAGTCACTTCTTTACTCAATTATCCGGAGCCGAAAATCCTCCGATGCCTTTACCGGAAGATTCAAAAATCCGGCAGAAAACAATCCTGCTCAGAGAATACTCCAATTCCTATATTCGGAGAGTCTTAAATTCCGGGGAAAATATCAGATCTCCGGATTATTTCTCCTTAGCGGGAGTTTCTGCTTCTGCGGGGAATACCTGTTCGCGGCTGACCTTGATTGTAACGCCGGGAGCAACCTCCATCATTATGGTATTGTTTTCGGTATTGATACTTTTGATTGTACCGAAAATGCCACCGGCGGTCACGATCTTCGATCCCTTCTGCAAGGCTTCGCGGGCCTTCTTGATCTCTTTCTGTTTCTTGCTCTGCGGGCGGATCATGAAGAAGTAGAAAATGACGATCATGGCTACGATCATCAACATTCCGCTCCATCCTCCACCTGACTCAGCACCTTGCTGAAGTAAAATTGTCTGTAATTCCATTTTTAAGTTTATCTTGATAATTTATTTTCTTATTAAGACCCCTTCCCTTCCCACAAAATTGTTAATAGGTCAAGTTATTAAGACCCATTCTTACGAAATAATAGGTCAAGTTATTTCAGCAGCACTCCGTCAGCCTTAAGATTCTTGACGAGCGTACCCAACATGCCATGCACAAACTGACCGCTCTTGGCCGTAGAATAGCTTTTCGCGATTTCGATATACTCGTTTACAGTCACAGTTAACGGTATTGAAGGGAAGTTGAGCATTTCCGCTATCGCCGTAAGAAGGACTACCACGTCCATATAAGCCATTCGCTCGGACTCCCAGATGCGGGTGTCCAAGGCTTGGTCGATATATTCCCGATATTTCTCTTTGTTTATGACTACATCCGAGAATAGTTCGCTACCGAACCGGGCGTCAATATCATCCTTATACATCGGCAACAATACCTCCGCATCATTGACGGGATAAAGATTTCCGGACAAATCGGCTGCCTCTTCTCCATCGGCCTTCTCTTCGCTTTTCTTCACATGATCGTAAATCCGACGGATTGTCTTTACGACGAAAGTGCCGATTATATCCAGGTCATCATTCCAGAATACGGATTTATCTTCCAAGGCCTCCAAGAAATCAGGATTGTTGAAGATCACCTGCCGATAGATATTTCTCCAAAATTCGCAATCCTTCTCAAAATCTGTGGCCGGTGCTTCCATGTACTCCTTATAGATATCGGAGGCCATGATAGCGCGAAGGAGAGCGCGCAGCATGGGTTCGTCATCTATCGACATTGCCTGGCCGTAGCGTTTGAGTCCGGCCTCGAGTTCTTCGCTGTGACGAAGGTAATCTACGAGCTCATTCTCTACGAAACGCATATTGGGATTGCGTTCTTCGGCTGAAGCGAGATATTTCTTTCTCTGGTCCTCAATATCCGTATCCCGCATAGCAACCAGTCGGACCGGCAAGTCAAGGAGACGGAAATAGAGTTCGCGAGCCTTGTCCATGCTCATGGCCAAGGTCTTCAGTGCATCAGGAAGATGATCGGAGGAAGCATAGAAGTTTGTGAAAGTAGCTTCCATTAATTTCCTCATTCTTTCGACTCCACCGAGAGAATAATTCTCCATCTTGGCGATCTCCTGGTTTAATGCAGGATCGGTCATTATGATGGTATTGAAGATTTCCTGCCAGATTTTTTCATCTGAAGCGGCTCCGGGATTTTCACTCTTAAGGAATTTCTTATAAAGTCCGGATTCCTTTACCTTTACGGTCAGATGACGCTCGGCATCAGCCAAGGGCCAATTTCCCGAAGCGTGACGGGAAAGAAGCACCTTTATCTTATCTTCCTTTGAGATTCGCTGTATGAAGCGGGTCTCATATAAAGGACTGTCGCCTCCGCGACGGGTTATATCTGAAGCGATCCCTACCATCATCGACAAGAGATCGAGATAGAGGGAATAGGCGAATCTCTTTTCCCTGGTCTGCGACTCGGGTTGAGATTCGATAGTAAACTGATTTTCTACCAATAGATAGGAATAAAGCATCTGCACGACCTTTATCCTTATCAATACTCTATTTATCATAAGTAGCTCTTAAAAATAAGAGCCGGGGGTCTTAAAACTTTTCCCGTTGCATTTTCAACATTTCTGCCGGGATCGAGTCTTAAAACGGGCTCTAAATAAGTTCAAATGCAAAATTACAATTTTATGACCGCATTTTCAAATTTTGAGCCATAAAATCCTCAATGTAGAATCCATGCAGCCACTCTCCGGCTACCCTACGGGAGTCACTTCCATTCTCCCTGGAGTCACTCTCCGGTACGCTGGCGCACTACCTCATACATCATCACGCCGGCTGCCACGGAGACATTCAGCGATCCGATATGGCCCATGATCGGAATTGCTCCTAAGGCATCGCATGCCCGGAGCACTTCGTTGCTGATACCGGTATCCTCCGCGCCCATCACGATTCCGACAGGAAGATTATAGTCGATCGCCGTATAATTCTCATGGCTCTTTTCCGATGCTCCTACTATCTTATATCCGTTCTCTTTAAGCATTCTTACGGCCTCTAAGATCGAATTCTCCCGGCAAACCGGAATATGAAGAAGAGCCCCGGCTGAGGTCTTGACGGCATCCGGAGTCACGGAAACGCTCCCTCTGCGCGGTATGACGATCGCATCCGCACCCACACATTCCGCCGTCCGGGCGATAGCCCCGAAATTGCGGGTATCGGTAAGGCCGTCCAATAATATGATGAAGGGCAATCTCCCCTCTTCGTAAAAAATAGGGATGAGATCTTCCAAATGCGAGTACTCTATGGGAGAAAGCAGGGCTATGGCTCCCTGATGATTCTTCATGGTGATCCGGTTGAGTTTCTCGACCGGCACTTTCTGCATCATCACTCCATACTCCCTCATCTTGGCGAAAAGTTCCTTCGCCAAATCTCCATTAAGATCCTTCTTTACCAGTACCTTATCTATATTCTGTCCTGCTTCTATAGCTTCTATTACGGCCCGCAGACCGAATATGTAATCTTTCTTATTCATGGGTCTTGTTTTCTATCAATGCCCGGGCTGCCGAAAGGGCGGCCTCGGTAATATGTTCGCCGCTTAACATCCCTGCGATTTCGTTTACCCTCTCATCCGATGACAGTTCCCTGATAGTACTGATCGTCCGTTCGGGAGTATCCTGCTTCATCACTTTATAGTGGCGCTCCCCTTTTGCCGCAACCTGAGGAAGATGGGTAATGGAAAGTATCTGCATGTCATCGGCCATCTCGACCATCATGCGCCCCATCTTGGCTGCTATCTCCCCGCTCACCCCGGTGTCGATCTCATCGAAGATAACGGTAGGCATTTCCATCTTCTTCGCCATGATCGACTTTATCGAAAGGGTCAGACGCGACAACTCCCCTCCGGAGGCTGTCATCGCCATGGGCAACATTTCCCCGTTTTTATTGAATGAGCAGAGGAACTCGACCGTGTCCTGACCGTTGATCGAAAGTTTCGTGCGCTCTACCTTGACCTCAAATTTCAGATTTCCCAACCCCAAAGGCCTGGCTTTTTCTGTAAGAATTTTACTGAAGTGTTGAGCAGCGGCCTCTCTTCTTTCCGACAATTCCTGAGCGATTTCTTTAAGATGCTTGGCCAGAAGTCTTCCCTCGCGCTCGAGCACCGCCGATTCATCATCATCTCCGTCGAGGACCTTAAGTTCTTTCTCGAGTTTCTCCTGCAGTTCGACCAGTTCATCGGCTTTTCCGACGTGGAAAGTCTTCGCCGCATCGTAAAGCTCTTTCATGCGGGCCGATACTTTGGCAAGTTTGGCGGGGTTAGACTCCATGGAGTCTGCCATCCGGTCCGCCGTCTCCGCAATATCCTTCACTTCGATAGCGATATCCTTAAGCCGTCCGATAAGAGTCTCGTCTTCGGGTCCTTCGGAATCTATCAGATCAGTGATTTCCTGAAGATGCCATATACTTTGGGATATATTCGACAACGCCGCGTCTTCCGAGTCTCCGAGCATCATGCTGACAGCCCGAAGATGCTCCTGAATAGTCTCGGCATCGTTGAGAATCTCAAAAGACCGCTCTACTTCTTCCTGCTCCCCTATCCGGACTTTAAGTTTCCGCAACTGCTCCAGTTTATAAAGAATTGAGTCGCGGCGCTCCTTGGTCTTTATCTGTTCTTCCTTTATTTTACGGAGTCTATTGCGGATAGCCACATAATTCCGGAAGTTTTCTCTATAATCCTCCAACAGTTCCTTATTGTCAGCCAAGGCGTCTATAATCTGTAATTGACCGTCCTTGGATGTCAGACTGAGATTGGCATGCTGGGAATGAATATCCAAAAGCCTGGAGGTCACGCTGCCAAGTTGAAGAAGCGTAACCGGAGAATCATCTATGAAAGCCCGCGAACGACCGGAAGGCTGGATCTCGCGCCTGACGATCAATTCCAATCTTTCCGTTTCTCCTTCGGCGGCGTTTTCTGCGGGCTGATCGATTTCGAAGGTCGCTTCTACAATAGTCTTGCGGGACTTGTCGGCGATAGCACGCGTATCCGCGCGCTCACCCAACAGAAGTCCGAGAGCCCCCAGCATGATTGATTTTCCGGCTCCCGTCTCACCCGTGATGATGGACAGTCCGGAACCGAAATCTATATCCAGTTCGTCAATCAGTGCGTAATTCCTTATTATGAGTTTCTTAATCACCTTCTGTGGGTTTTCGTAAGGATTGGTTTTTCGTAAGGTTTGGATTATTGGTCGGCACCTTTCTTGATTTTTTCCAGGCGCTCGCGATCAGTAGGATAAATGGGTTCGAGAATACTGTAGACCTCCTCGCGCTCCGTAGAGGGAGCCTTTGAATAGACATTGACCAATTCATCCATTTTTGAATCTCGGAAGATCGAAAGCCCTACCGACATTGGAGCGGCTTTATAGACGTCCTGAAGATCTTTCATCGATTCGGTGATGGCCGCTCTCCCCTTGTCAGGACTCGTCACCATCTCGTCCAATCCCTTCCGGTAGTAGTTATACAGAAGTTTGCGCATCGAAGATGTTGCCGGGTCGGTATAGGCACTCAAGACCGCCGAACGGTTCTTGGTGTCTTCAAAGGCCTTCCAACCGATTTCACCCGATGATTGAGCGGCCTGCACGATGCTGGCGGCCTTATCGAAATATGGTTGTCCACCCTGGGGAGAGAAGGTATCGAAATCGAGTGCCAGGAAAAGATATGCATAATAATCCAATATGGCAGTCAGATTATTCTGCTGAGTCGTCTCGTTGAAGATCAAGGGGTCTCCATCCTTATAATCGAACTCAACGCGGCTATCCTTGAAATTGAAGACTGTAGTGGTATAATTGGAATTATAGACCGGACGGGAAAGCTGGACCTGCAGATCCCCCTTCATCCTGTCGCCGTCATATTCACTGACCGTCAGATATAACCGACATTCGATTTTCTCGGTGGGAGAGAAAGTGGCGGTCGTGAATTTATTCTCATTCATATAGTCATTGAGCGACTGCTGAAGGGATTCAAACACACTTTTATTCGTACCCTCTATCTTCTGCGAATTCACCTCGACCTGACAGCGCAATTCCTGAGCATGCGAAATTGCAGGCAAACCTGCAAATAATGCTACTGCCACCGCTATCCTCTTTAAAACTCCATATTTTTCAACTCCTCTTATCTTCATAATATCTTTATCTTTTAGAGCAATAGTTAAATCAGACTATTGATTTAACGTTTGAGGAGCTCTGAAATTGCGTCTGCTATATCGGAAGCCACTTCCTTCTTGCTCTTCAACGGATATTCCTTCTTTTCCCCTTGGGCAGTGAAGATAGTGACTTTATTGGTATCGGTCATCATCCCGGCTCCTTTATCGCGGAGGGAATTCAGCACGATCATATCCAGATTTTTGCGTTCCATCTTGCCCATCGCATTGTCAAACTCATTGTCGGTCTCCAATGCGAATCCGACGAGGAGTTTCCCTCCCTTTTCGCTACCTAATTCAGCGGCGATATCGGGATTCTTAACCAGACGCAAAGTCAGCTCCTCACTTTTCTCCCTCTTTATCTTATGATCAAGAGCGGCCGCGGGAGCGTAATCTGCAACTGCCGCAGCCATCACTGCAACGTCAGCGTCAGCGAACTCAGCCTTCATAGCCGCCAACATCTCTTTAGCCGATAAGACATCGATACGCTTGATTCCTTCTTGGAGATTCAGGGTCTTATCGACCGGACCGGCTACTACCGTTACTTCCCCGCCGCGGGATTTACATTCATTGGCTAATGCGAATCCCATCTTTCCGGATGAATAATTACCGATAAATCTTACCGGATCAATATTTTCATAGGTAGGCCCGGCACTGATGACTATCCTCTTCCCCTCAAGATCCCGGAGTCTCGATTCTTGACGGAGGAAATACCGTTCCGCCACTTCCGCTATAACTTCCGGCTCTTCCATGCGGCCTTTACCGGTCAGTCCGGAAGCTAAGAATCCGCTTTGTGGCTCTACGATAATCACTCCGTCTCTCTTAAGGGTCTCCACATTACGCTGAGTAGAAGGATGAGCCCACATGTCAAGATCCATCGCCGGAGCGACTATCACCTGTTCTTTGGCAGACAGGTAGGTGGTGATAAGCATATTATCGGCGATCCCGTTGGCCATTTTGCCGATAGTGGAGGCCGTAGCGGGAGCAATTATCATCAGGTCGGCCCATAGACCGAGATCGACATGGGAATGCCATTCGCCGGTATTGGCCGCGAAGAATTCGCTTACCACTGGTTTGCCGCTCAGGGCCGCCAACGTAGCCGGAGTGATGAATTCCTTACCGTTGGGGGTAATGACAACCTGCACCTCCGCTCCCTTCTTTATCAGAAGTCTGAGCAGATAAGCGCTCTTGTACGCAGCGATCCCTCCTGAAATCCCCAATACTATATGCTTGCCTTTAAGTCCCATTGCTTCTCTGCCTAAGATTTGTTTTTTCTCTTCTGTTGGTAGGCGTAGTAGAGTTGGGTAAGGACGTCCTTGGTGTTCTTCGGAAATTCTCCCTGCATTATCCAGAAATAGAAGGAGGGTTCACGATAAAACACTTCCTCTACGGGTTTGCCTTTATGCTTGCCGAAATTGAAGACCGGAACGTCATCGTCATTCTTGACGATTCGCGCCGCCAAATCCAGATTCTTTCCGCCGGATGAAAATTCACTTAGCGACTGGACGTCATTACCCAGTTCATCATATTTTCCTACCTGAGCCAAGAGGACTTCCATGGTGGCCTGAGTGTCCGCGTCCGCGGAATGGGCTGCCGTCAGGTCCTTGCCACAATAAAACTTATAGGCGGCGACCAGAGTGCGTTGCTCCATCTTGTGAAAAATATTCTGCACGTCGACGAATTTCCGGTCAGAGATATTGAAATTGATGCCCGCGCGGGCAAACTCCTCTATCAATACCGGCACGTCAAACTTATTGCTGTTGAAGCCCGCGATATCGCAATTATCCAGAAAGTCATAAAGCGAATGAGCTATCTGACGGAAAGTCGGCTCTTGGCTTACGTCCTCATCCGTGATATGATGAATCCGTGAAGCTTCCTCCGGAATGTGCATCTCAGGGTTAATACGACGGGTCTTACGTTCCTGACTTCCGTCGGGATTAAGCTTGATGATGCAGATCTCTACAATTCGGTCGCGGATTATATTCGTTCCGGTCGTCTCCAGATCGAAGAAGACGAGCGGCCGATCGAGTTTCAGAACTTGACTCATGATCTGATTCTGATTATATACACTATTGTTTTTCGAACCTATTATATAGTTATATCTTCTTAAGATATAATGATAAAAAGTTCAAGACTCAAGGCGTCGCCAACTGAACGGGATGCAATACCCGTGAAACTCAAGCTGTGCGGGATGCAATACCCGTGACGCCTTGAGCTGAACTTATTTTATTCGATGACCTGCATCGGCATCTGAAGCATCA
Source organism: uncultured Sangeribacter sp. (assembly GCA_964439505.1). Classification (GTDB taxonomy): domain Bacteria; phylum Bacteroidota; class Bacteroidia; order Bacteroidales; family Muribaculaceae; genus Lepagella. The sequence continues at coordinate 2,645 of CAYTOR010000027.1, read as the reverse complement.
CCACGTCAATTCCCTCCTGTCGCTCTACAGGTGAGAACAATCCCGGACGGGCCGGATCGGCGAGTTCAACCTTTACATCTTCACCCTGCAGGTTCGACAGCACTTCCGTCATATAGTCGGAATTGAAACCGATAGTCATCGGATTGCCGGTATATTCACATTCTACTCTTTCTTCAGCCGAGGTAGCGTAATCCAAGTCCTGGGATGCCATCAATACCTCCGTCGGTTGGATATTGAATTTGATCAGTTTGGAAGCCTTGCTTGCGAAGAGCGCGACGCGTCTTACAGCATTGAGCAAACCCTCGCGGTTTACGATCAGACAGAAAGGATTGTCGTTAGGGAAAACCCGACGGTACTGAGGATAATTACCCTTGATCAGACGGGTGGAAAGAGTGAAGGTATCAAACTCGAAAGTCGCAGACTTTTCATCCTTAGTAATCTTTACCATCGCATCCTCCTCCTTGCTCAAGAGTCCCTTGATGACATTGGCCGGCTTGGAGGGAAGAATGAAATGATCCGTCACGCCGGGTTTGATGGAAGTGACTTCATATTTTACAAGCTTATGGGTATCGGAGCTTACGAACGTGACCTTTTCAGGTTCGATATCCCAGTAGATACCGGTCATGATCGGGCGGATCGGGTCGGGGCTGACGGCGAAGATTGTGCCCTCTATAGCATTGAGCACGGTCGCAGCCGGAAATTCCAAGGTTGTAGCGTCCTCCTCATGATCTTTTTTGCGGGGATATTCAGCAGCATCCACACCGGTAAAGCTGAAATGACCGTTCATGAAGGTGATATCTATCTCTTTCGTATCTTCATTGATGAAGAATTTCAGAGGCTGATTGCTTACTTCCTTGGTCACTTCGAGAAGACGCTTGGCGAGGACCGCCACTTCTCCTTCTCCTTCGACATCGAAGATCTCAACCCACGCTGTCATTACATTTTCCTGGTCCCCGCCGGTAATGTAAAGACGATCGGGAGTTACCTTAAGAAGGAAGTTATCAAGAATACTCATGGCGTTTTTGGACGCTATGACTTTACTGACGGCCTGCAGCTGCGCCTGCAGTGCTTTTCCGGATACGTTGAATTTCATCGGTATTTTTTATATGTAAGTTTCTTATATTATGATATGGGCTTAACGGTCGGATCCTCGCTGCAATCTGATTTGCCTTCTGCAGACAAATGGAGCCGGAATTGACAGTAGCCGTCACTCAATTATACTGAAGTTATCTGAGGAGAATTCAACTCAGATACGACACTATAGTCTGAGTTACAAATTTGTCAAAATTCGCGAGTTCGCAAAAAGCGGACATCGGCCGAAGGCCGGTGCGCGGTGCCAAAGGCATTTTGACTAACCGCAAATTTACAAAAAATCCGCGAGTCTGCAAACTCTCTCTTCTAAAAAAAGCAATCCGATATCCGAAGACCGGATACCGGATTTGCAACTATGGATTAAAATCTATTTTCGCGGGTAATCCCGGAGATAGTCTTATTCAGCTGCTTCAGCTGCGGGAGCTTCTGCTACGGGAGCGTCCTCGCTGACAACCTCGAATTCCACTTCGGTTTCAACCTCTTTGTGGAATTTCACGTTGGCTACGTATACACCAACTTCTTTTACGGGCTGCTTCACGCTGATGATCTTGCGGTCGATAACGTGACCGAGCTTCTCGAGTGCTTCGGCGATCTGAGCTGCGCCTACGCTGCCGTAAACTGTGCCGTTAGCACCTGTCTTGGCGGCGATAGTCAGCTTCAGGCCTTCGATAGCCTTGGCAGCTGCTTCTGCGTCTGCCTTAGCCTGAGCGATCTTGTGAGCACGCTGCTTGAGGTCTTCCTTAAGCTGCTTGAGGGCGGCTTCGGAAGCGATGATACATTTACCCTGGGGGATGAGATAGTTGCGGCCATAACCGTCTTTCACTTCTACCACATCATCCTTATAGCCGAGGCCGGCAACATTTTCTTTAAGAATAATTTTCATTTTCGGAAGTCTAATTTAAGAAGTGAAACAATTATTTCATCAAGTCGGTCACGTAAGGCAGAAGAGCCAAGTGGCGAGCGCGCTTTACGGCCTGAGCCACACGACGCTGGAACTTAAGGCTGGTGCCGGTGATGCGACGGGGAAGGATCTTACCCTGTTCGTTGAGGAACTTCTTGAGGAATTCAGGATCCTTATAGTCGATATACTTGATGCCGCTGCGTTTGAAACGGCAATATTTCTTCTTCTTTGTGTCTACTGTAAGAGGAGTAAGATAACGAATTTCGCTATTTGCTGCCATTAGATAAGTTCAGTTTATGCTTCGGCTGCAGCCTCAGCGGGTTTCTCGTTTGCTTTGTTTGCTCTCAGATTGCGACGTTTCTCGGCATATTCCACTGCATATTTGTCAAGGCGGAATGTGAGGAAGCGGATGACGCGCTCGTCGCGGCGATAGGCCACTTCGAGTTTCTTGATCACGCTGGGATCTGCTTCAAATTCGAGAAGGCAGTAGAAGCCTGTCGATTTCTTCTGGATGGGATACGCAAGCTTGCGAAGACCCCATTCCTCTACGTTGACAATAGTGGCGCCATTCTCTTCGAGAAGACCCTTGAACTTGCCAACCGCTTCCTTCATCTGTTCGTCAGACAAAACGGGAGTTAAAATGAAAACGGTT
>CAYTOR010000026.1:17430-20627 GCA_964439505.1 uncultured Sangeribacter sp. | reverse complement strand
GGCAACCCGAATATCATGAAGGGTGTCACCCCAGGTCTGGTGACAGGTCCCTCCACTGACGCAATTTCAGGCGAGCACTGCATTCTGACAGCCGCAGGTATTGACGGACATGTTCACTTCGTATCCCCTCAGCAGGCTTACAACTGTCTGTCGAACGGTATCACCACTCTGGTGGGTGGCGGCGTAGGTCCGACTGATGGTACTAACGGCACTACAATCACATCCGGCCCCTGGAATCTTGAGAAGATGCTTCAGGCAGCCGACGGACTGCCGATCAATATCGGTTATCTCGGTAAGGGTAACTGCGCACGCAAAGAGGAATTGTTTGCTCAGGGAGAAGCCGGAGCCTGCGGTTTCAAGATCCATGAGGACTGGGGTGCTACCCCGGCCGTGATCCGCAGCTGTCTTGAAGCTGCCGATGATCTGGACATGCAGGTCGCCATCCATACTGATACCCTGAATGAATCTGGATTTGTAGAGGATACTATCGCCGCAATCGACGGACGTGTGATCCATACATATCATACTGAGGGTGCCGGTGGTGGTCACGCTCCCGACCTCCTGAAGGTGGCTTCAATGATGAATGTCCTTCCTTCTTCTACCAACCCGACCCTTCCCTACGGTATCAACTCCGAGGCTGAGCTCTTCGATATGATTATGGTCTGCCATAATCTGAATCCTAATATTCCTTCTGACGTAGCTTTCGCAGAAAGCCGTGTGCGCCCGGAAACCCAATCCGCTGAGAATATCTTCCATGACCTCGGAATCCTTTCCATGGTCAGCTCCGACTCTCAGGCGATGGGTCGCGTAGGAGAATCCTTCATGCGTACGTTCCAGATGGCTTCCTATATGAAGTCTACCCGCGGAAAACTTCCCGAAGATTCCGAAAATAACGATAACTTCCGCGTTCTCCGTTATCTTGCCAAGATAACTTTGAACCCGGCTATCACTTACGGTTTCAGCGATGTTCTCGGATCTATCGAGAAAGGCAAGATGGCCGATCTCGTACTTTGGGAACCTGCCTTCTTCGCAACCAAGCCGAAACTCGTCATCAAGGGCGGTATGATCAACTGGGCAAATATGGGTGATCCTAACGCATCTCTGCCCACTCCGCAGCCGAAGATAATGCGTCCTATGTATGGTGCGTTCGGCGAGGCTCTTCCCCAGACCCGTCTTACCTTCATCAGCCAGGCGGCTCACGAAGCAGGCATCAAGGAGAAATACGGTCTGACTTCCAATCTCTATCCTGTACATGGCATGAGGGCTCTCTCAAAGAGAGATATGGTCCGCAACACTGCTACTCCCCATATCGAAGTCAATCCCGAGACCTTCTATGTGACAGTTGACGGCGTGCTCGCCTACGTTCCGCCGGCAAAGGTACTTCCCCTTGCACAGCTCTACTGGTTCAGCTGATCTCAAATCAGCATAGCCTGTTAAGCGACAGAAAAAAGATACAGAAAAATACCTTCTTGAAGGTACGTTTATAGAAACATAATGTATTAACCCTTTCTTAATAGCCTCCGGGTCTCAAAGCCCGGAGGCTTTCTTATGCCCAAAAATGGCATTGTGGGCGCAATACATTGCGCCTGCGAAGAATAAGGTATTCAACAATGCGGTGCGATTCTTCGCATCTACAGAGAATGTATAATTATCCCGGGAAAGTTTCGGCGCAATACACTGCGCCCGCGAAGAAATGTTAAAAAATACCCTTTCTTCTTAAACTTTCAACAATGCCGAATTGTTAAAAAAACAGATAAAATTAACTTCCATGTGAGTCGTTATCTACGATAGATTTCTCACTTATCATTATAAATTATATCGCAAATCAATAATATGAAGATCTATACCGAAGTTCTCGGCAATGTAAATACTTCTTCCGACTGGAAGGAGAAACTTGAAGGTTTCGAAGTTGACTATATCTTTCTGGACCAATGGATGGCTCAGAAATCCCGTTTTCTTGGGAAAGGTGTGAGTGGAAAGGAATATCCGGTAGCTCTCGCGCGTCATACCCATATAGTTGACGGAGATGTCATAGATTTTGACCCGGAAGCTAAGACGGCAGCCATGCTCCGTCTTGAACTGAGCCCGGTATTGGTAGTGGATCTGGCCGGCATTGCGGATAAGGATCCTCAGACGATCATCCGTATTTCCCTCGAACTGGGTCACGCAATTGGCAATCAGCATTGGCCTGCGGTAGTCAAAGGTACTAAGGTCTACGTTCCCCTGACAGTGGACAAGAAGGTTATGCTCAGCGTGCTTGAAACCCATCATATCCCCGGAATCAGTTTTGAGTTTGAGAACGGGCTTGACGTAATTCCTTTCTTAGCTCCTCACGAGACCCGCCGACTGTTTGGCGGCGCCGGTCAGGATAGTCATTCCCACGAACATGATCACGGACATATCGTCCACTATCACGACCATGACCACTGTCATCATCATGGGCATGATCATGACCACGACCACAGTCATCACGACCACGATCATGATCATTGTCACGATCATTCTGAATCAGATTCGATTCATTGATTATACTCGGACCCCAAGGATAATCTCCCTTTAAATTCATCAGGATACAATAACTCCCGCTTAGGAAGAAATCAAGATGTCGCAGAATATCGCCCAAATAATGCGTCTGTTGCAGTTTACAGATTCAACCTTTCCCGTCGGCACATTCTCATTCTCCAACGGTCTTGAGACTGCAGGATTCGAGAATATAGTGCATGACAAAGAGACTCTTCACGAATTTGCCAAGTCTCAGGCCTTGCAGGCAGCTTTTACCGATGGAGTGGCTGCCCTGGCCGCTCATCGCGCATATCTCGAAGGAGATTATGAAAAGATAACCGAAGCTGACCGGACTCTAATCCTTTGCAAGATGAACGATGAGTCCCGGCAGATGCTTCAGCGCATGGGTAAGAAACTCGCCGAACTGTCCGTGAAGCTTTTTGACTCGGAGATCGCCCGACGCTGGCTTGACGACATAAAAGCCGGTAAAACTCCCGGGACGTATCCGGTAGCCCAAGGCATTGTCTTCGCCGCCGCAGGTATTACGGAAGAAGATCTTTTCAGTTCCCACCAATATGGAGTCGTGAATATGGTCCTTTCCGCCGCCCTGCGATGTGTCAGGGTTTCCCACTATGATACCCAAGAGATACTTTACGAGATGAGTTCGCAGGTAAAGGATCTTTACGAAAGAGTCA
>CAYTOR010000026.1:0-17420 GCA_964439505.1 uncultured Sangeribacter sp. | reverse complement strand
TGATGAGATGCATGCTTTCTTTCCCGAGCTTGACATCCTCGCTTCCCTCCATGAGAAAGGGAATATGCGAATGTTTATGAATTAATTTAGAACATATAGATACAACAGATACAATGAGCCAAACTTGCAGAATCGGTATCGGAGGCCCGGTAGGCTCCGGAAAGACCGCACTTATAGAAGCAATCACTCCAAAACTGCTTGAAGCAGGAATGAACGTGCTGATCATCACCAATGATATCGTCACTACAGAAGACGCCAAGCACGTCAGAAAGACTCTCAAAGGCATACTGGTGGAAGACAAGATCATTGGCGTAGAGACCGGCGCCTGCCCTCATACCGCAGTTCGGGAAGACCCCTCGATGAACATTGCCGCAGTAGAGGAAATGGAGGAAAAATTCCCGGACACCGATATCGTACTGATCGAATCGGGAGGGGATAACCTAACGTTGACTTTCAGCCCGGCCCTTGTCGATTTCTTTATTTACGTGATCGACGTGGCCGCCGGCGACAAAATCCCTCGTAAGGACGGTCCCGGTATTTCCCAAAGTGACATTCTGGTAATCAACAAGACCGATCTGGCACCCTACGTTCATGCTGATCTCTCCGTGATGGACCATGATTCCAAACTCATGCGTCCCGGTAAACCATTTGTTTTTACAAACTGTATGACAGGAGAGGGAATCCAGGAACTTGTAGATCTAATCTATAAGATGGCACTCTTTGACAAAGCGAGATAACGTTAATACTATGAATATACTTAGGGGGTGCGGATAGTCAATCCCTGTCCGCGCTCCCTTCCCTTTTCTTTTTTAAATCATCCTTCCTTTATGGCATTTGACTATCAATTGAGAGAGACAACCTCCAATTCTCATGTTCCCGAAATAGATTTCTCACATTGCAGCGAAATGGCTCCCTATCTTGACGAGCCTATCGCGATGTATGTAGGCGCACCCGGCAAACACGGTTATCTCCGGCTCGGCTTTGAGATCGATCCCCGAGGAAAATCTATCCTTCGTGATCTTGATCGCCGCGCCCCTCTGATAGTGCAGCAGGCGCTCTATTTCGACAAAGAGATGCCGGAAATGCCATGCGTATATATCCTCTCTTCCGGTGGTCCGAATGTAGAAGGTGACCGCTATCAGCAGGATATTACCCTCAAGAAGGATTCCTATGCGTTTATTACGACCGGAGCGGCTACGAAATTGGCCGAGATGGAACGCAACTACTCAGGTATGGTCCAAAACATAAAGTTGGAAGAAAATACCTATCTCGAGTATATGCCAGAGCCTATATATCCCTGTAAACATACGCGATATATCTCCGACACGGCGATAACCATAGACGAAACCTCTACCCTCTTCTATTCAGAAATCTACATGGCCGGGAGAAAGTACTATAACGAAGGAGAACTGTATGAATACGATATCCTTTCCGTCTGCAGTCATGCCCGTCGGCCTGACGGTACTCCCCTCTTCCGGGAAAAATTTATTATAGACCCTAAGAATGTCAATCCCCGTCAGCTTGGAATAATGGGCAATTTTGACGTTTTTGCCAATGTTATAGTGCTTACACCGAAGGAGCACGCTGACGCGATCTATGCTGCTACGGATGCATTCATCAACCGCAAGGAGAAGTTGGCGGCAGGGATCACCCACCTTCCCAACAACGCCGGGCTTCTTTTCAAGGTAATCGGAATGGAACCCGGTCCGGTAAAGAAAATAGTGCGCGAATTTCTCAGCAAAGTCCGTAAGCAGGTAAAGGGCAAACCCCTCCCCGAAGAATTTCCCTGGCGCTAAGACCCTAAATATTTTCCCCTGCGCTAAGACCCTAAATATTTTCCCCGGCGCTAAGACCTTAAAGAATTTCCTTAAGGTTAAGACCCCGAAAATTTCGCTTTGAAGCGGGATAATTGAGGAGAAAAATGCGGATTTTGTCATGTCGGATTTTTTTTGTAACTTTGTAGATTGAGAGAGAATTTGCTTTCTCGCCTTTTGGATGCAGGCAAACTCCCTTCTCGGTATGCAGATTCGACAATGACTACTAACTGGAATTATCAGCCACTTACCAATCAGCAACAAAGTCTGGTTGAAGAAATATCTTCAGAGTGTGGAGGCAACGCGACGGTTGCCGAAATACTCGTGCGTCGGGGAGTAAAAACTCCCGAAGAGGCGCGTGCGTTTTTTACTCCTTCTATTTCTGATCTCCATGATCCCTTCCTTATGCCCGACATGGAAAAAGCTGTCAACAGACTCAATAAGGCTATGGGAGCGAAGGAGCGCATAATGATATATGGGGATTACGATGTCGACGGCACTACTGCTGTTGCCCTCGTCTATAAGTATCTTCAGAACTATTACAGTAACATTGAATATTATATCCCGACGCGTTACGAGGAGGGATACGGTATTTCCCGTAAAAGTATCGATTACGCCGCTGAAAACGACGTGAAGCTGGTCATTGTCCTCGATTGCGGCATCAAAGCCAACGAAGAAATTGCATACGCCAAGGAGAAAGGGATCGACTTCATTATCTGCGACCATCATGTCCCTGATGAAGTATTGCCGGACGCAGTAGCGATTCTCAATCCCAAGATGCCCGGTTCGACATATCCCTGCAGTCATCTTTCGGGCTGCGGCGTGGGATTCAAGTTCATGCAGGCGTTCGCCCTCAGCAATGGATTATCAAACCATAATGAACTCGAATCGCTTCTCGATTTATGTGCGGTCAGCATAGCGGCCGATATCGTACCGATTGTCGATGAAAACCGGGTCATGGCTTATCATGGACTCCGTCGCCTAAATTCCAATCCCAACTTGGGACTCAGAAGCATTATCAGATTGTGTAAGCTGACTAACAAAGACATCACCATCTCCGATGTCATCTTTAAGATTGGGCCGCGAATCAACGCCTCAGGACGCATGCAAAGCGGAATGGAAGCCGTAGATCTCCTTGTCAGCCGCGATCTCCATGACGCCTACGAAAAAGGGAAGGATATCGACCAATACAACAAGGACCGCAAGGAACTCGATAAGAAAGTAACCGAAGAAGCCAATAACCTGATTGAAAAGAATGTCAGCATTGTCCAGGATAAGCGTTCGATAGTCATCTATAACAAAGACTGGCATAAAGGTATTATCGGCATCGTGGCCTCCCGACTGACCGAACTTTATTTCAAGCCTGCCGTAGTGCTGACCTATTCCAACGGAATGGCTACCGGTAGCGCCCGCTCGGTGCAGGGATTCGATATCTATTCGGCTGTCAATTCCTGCAGGGATCTGCTGGAGAATTTCGGAGGACACACTTACGCTGTCGGTCTAACTCTGAAGGAAGAAAATATCCCCGAGTTCAGAAGAAGATTCGAAGAATTCGTGGCTTCCCATATTCAGCCCAACCAACTTTCTCCCCAACTTGATATTGACGCTACCATAGAGTTCGCCAACCTTACTCCCGATCTTGTCAACTCATTGCGTCGGCTGAATCCTTACGGACCCGGCAATCAGAAGCCGGTCTTCTGCACGCGCAACGTGTTTGATTTCGGCACTTCCAAACTCGTCGGTAAAAATCTCGAACATATCAAGCTTGAACTGGAAGATAACTCGACTTCCCGTGTACTGAACGCCATAGCCTTCAATATGGCTCCTTACTTCGAGCACATTCATGCCCATAAACCCGTAGATATCTGCTTTACTATCGAACCCGCCAAACATAACAGCAACGGCGAATCCATTCAGTTGATGATACGCGACATCCGTCTTTCCAAACAAGGATAGGAGGCTGGCTCTTTGATGGATAAACTGCATGATATTCTTAAATATCACTGGGGCTACGATTCTTTCCGCCTTCTTCAGGAAGACATCATCCGGTCAGTCCTTGACAGACATGACACATTGGGTCTGATGCCTACGGGCGGCGGAAAATCCATAGTCTTTCAAGTTGCCGGTCTGGCTATGGGCGGCCTGACTATTGTCATCTCCCCCCTGATTTCATTAATGAAAGATCAGGTCGACAATCTACGCAGCCATAAGTTGCAGGCTGTCTATTTCCATTCAGCCATGTCGCCTGTGGAAAATCGGGTTGCCTGGGAGCGTCTGGTCAATAATCAGGCGAAGTTCCTCTACTGTTCTCCCGAACGTCTTGCCAGCGAACGCTTCATGTCGGAACTGCGGGCACTTAAGCCCCGGCTGATAGTGGTCGACGAAGCCCACTGCATTTCGCAATGGGGTTATGATTTCCGCCCCTCATTCCTTAATATAAAGAAATTACGTCGGATCCTTCCCGATGCCCCGGTCCTTGCCCTTACCGCCACCGCCACCCCGGAGGTTGCGACCGATATCCGTCGTCAACTTGAGTTCCGTCAGGGCAACAGGACCCTGCAGATGAGTTTCATCCGGGATAACATCAGTTATCTCGTCCGGGAAGCGGACACCAAGATTGCGGAATGTGGAAATATCCTGATGAAGACGGAAGGTTCAGCGATCGTCTATGTCCGCAACCGTAAGCGTACCAAAGAAATTTCCGATTATCTCAACGGTCTCGGTATCCCCTCGACCTTCTATCATGCCGGCCTTGAACATGAAATCAAGGAAGAGCGTCAGAACGATTGGAAAGAGGGAAAGGTAAGGGTCGTCGTTGCGACCAACGCTTTCGGAATGGGGATTGATAAACCGGACGTGCGCGTTGTCATCCACTACGATATGCCCCCCTCGCTTGAAGAATATTATCAAGAGGCAGGGCGAGCAGGTCGCGATGGTCTGCCCTCTTTCGCGGTGCTTCTATATTCACGTTATGACAAGTCAGTCCTTCGCCGTCGTCTTTCCAAGGAATTTCCTGAGCGGAAGCATATTCTCAGGATCTATGAGCGTGTTTCCAATTTCCTCTCTGTGGCTGTCGGAGAAGGATATGACAGAGTCTTCCCATTTGATTTGGATCTTTTCTTAGCGACCTTTAAGGAAGAAAAAGAACTTACCGAAGCATCCCTTAGATTACTATCCAGGGCCGGATACATGGATTATATCGATGAACGCGAGAATACTTCGCGTATCAGGATCCTTCTTGACAGGCGCGAACTTTACAATATAAAGGGAATCTCGGAAGATGCGGAGATTGTGCTCGATAAGATACTCAGACTGTATCCGGGACTTTTCATAGACTACGTCTACATCAACGAGACCCGGATCGGCCGCGAATTGGTCATTGACACCCAGCGCGTCTATCAGGCTCTGCTTGAACTCAGCAGGAATAAGATACTTCATTATATACCCCGTAACCGGATGCCACGCATCTACTTTCCGACTTCCCGCGAGGAGACACGCTATCTGCAGATTCCGGTCAGTGTCTATGAAGACAGGATGAAGAAACTTGAGCGGCGAATCGAAGCTATGATCGATTATGCGGATAACTCCGGAAGCTGCAGGGTAAAAAGAATGTTGGCATACTTCGGAGAACCCTCTCCTCGGGAATGTCGCCGATGTGATGTCTGCAGAAAAACTGCGGAAAAGAATAAGACTTTAAAGATCGACAGAAACAAACTTATTGACGAGATATTGGGATACTTCAAGACTCATCCCTACGGAATGACGGAAGCCGCTTTCTCGCAGGATTTCAAACGATACCGGGGAAAAGCCGAACCATTATTACGGGAGCTATTGCATGAAGGCTTTCTCCAATATCAGGGCAATCTGGTAGTTTTGAAGTAAGCGCTGAGAGTACCGGGAGGATGGGGAGAACTGAAATCGGGAGACCTGAGAGTCCCGGGAGTCCCGGGAGTTCCTGGAGAACTGAGAGTTCCGGGATATCTTATAATTAGAAATTTTTTGAATTGATTATTAAGACTACATAGGAGAATAATTTTGATAGGGTTAGCTGACTGTAATAATTTTTTTGTCTCATGCGAACGTAGCAAAAATCGGGCCCTCGAAGGGCTGCCGGTCGTTGTTCTCAGCAACAACGATGGTTGCGTCGTGGCCAGAAGCAATGAATCTAAACGCATGGGTATCCGCATGGGGCAGCCCGCTTTCGAACTAAAGGACTTGATAGCGGGAGGAAAATTGATAGCCCTTTCCGGCAATCATCTCTTATACCGGGATATCAGCCTGAGAGTGCATGATATTTTCCGCAGATTTGTTCCGGCCGCTGTTGATTATTCCGTCGATGAATCATTTTTAGATGTAACCGGTATTCCGGATGAGTCGTTGATCTCTATCGGGGAAGCCATTTATACTACTTGCTGGGATGAGATGCATATTCCGGTTACGATTGGGTTCGCTCCTACAAAGACACTTGCCAAAATAGCAACCGAGGTTTGCAAGAAGAATGGAGTTAAAGTCGGCATGCTTAAGACCGAAGCCGAGATTTATCCTGTTCTGGATTCGCTCCCGATATCGGAACTTTGGGGTATAGGCCGGAGATTATCAAAAAAACTCTATCAATCAGGAGTCTATTCTATCGGAGACTTTGCGCGGCGTGATCGCATCTGGGTCAAGAAAAAATTAGGTATCAACGGGGAGAGATCATGGCTTGAGCTCCACGGCTCTCCTTGTATTGAACTCTCCCACGTCGATCGTTCGCTCCAGGATTCCGTATCAGAGAGCCGCACATTTCCCGAGGATGTCGATGACTATGACTATATCCGGGCCAGAATTGTCATTTATGCTTCCGATTGCGCCAAGAAACTTCGGTCAATGCATGGAAGGTGTAAGAGTGTGGGTGTGTTTTTGCGCACCAATCCCTTCAATCCTCCGGCCTTCCCCGTGAAGCCGGAGGGAGCGTTGCATGTTGAAAAAGGGATTTACGATACGCAGACGATCGTCAGTCTGGCTCTGGAGATTCTTGATTCCATATATCCCCCCGGGATACCGTTCAAGCGGGCCGGCGTATGGCTCGGTGAGATAGAGCCGGATGTCCCGGAAGTCGGGTCCTTGTTTGCGCAGGAGGATGTAAAGACATCCGCCTCCATGAAAAAATTCATGGAGGCGGTAGATAAAATCAATGGTCGGGTGGGTAATAAAGCCCTTTCTTTGGCTGCTCAGATCGTCAAGGGCCATAGGGGCCACAATGACGGATATTCATCTTCTTTCCAGGCTCCCAAAAAGTAACTGTTCAGAAGATTATCTTTTTTCCACCTTTTATATAAATGGCACCTCTTTGCGGAGCGTTAACTTTTCTGCCGAAAAGGTCGTAGATGGGTCCATCCTCATCATTTAATTCATCCTCTATCAGATTGATTGAATTATTGAAAGAATCCGGACGCAAAGCCAGAAACCATCCCGGGTTGATATAAACGGGGAAGTTCCCGATCAGAGAGCCTTCCGCAGTCCATTGATAGAGTTTGCCTGCGCTTCCAAAAGTTCCTGCGTCAGTCGCATAGAGCATGCCGGTATAAGGATTCATATAGATTCCGTATGGTGAGGTCATCTTGGCAATATCCTGGGCCATAGTGCCGGGCAATGTAGTGGAGTATCCTTCCAAGCCTTTAGTTTGGATAACCGTCGGAGCGTCTATAGTCAGGCAGGTATAGACGTATCCCCCTTCAGTATAGGAATATTCAGAACCTATGGCAAGAAACTTATCGTCTTTTGCCGCTGTATTGTAAGTGGCTAAATAAGGAATGGCCGCAAAGCAATCCGTTGGATCGAGGAGAGCCTTCTCACAGTCCACCACCAATCCGCATCCGGCTACGTCATAGTAATTTCCGGCCGAGTTGAGACATAGATATTTCCCGGATTGTGAGATTCTTCCGTAAAGATTGAGTTTATTGGTCTCAATCTCGGATGTCTTTTTCATCGCTACCGGATCTATGATATAAATAGTAGATTCATAGTCATGATCCTCCTGGAAGGAATATCCTCCGGAGTTGGCCACAAAAAGATGACCGTCAAAGAGCGCGATCCCTTCAGGTTCGTATCCTGTTTCGCATGCCGCGACGACTTTATATCCCTCAGTATCTATTTTAGCGACATACCCCTTTGTAAAGGTGAGTGTTCCGGATTCAGTCTCACACTCATGGGCGTATGAAGTAACGTAGATATATCGGCCGTCGGTCGACATGCACCGAATGTTGGGGAGATTATCTACAGTCGCTACGGCATCCCCCTTATCGTTGATAAACTGGATGAGATTGGAGCCTCTGACCGCTATTGCAATCAGATCCTCTTTCACGGAGATTATGTCGGAGGGATTGTCACCGAGTTTATGCCCGTTGATTTCGCGAAACCATTCATTGCTCACTATGCTGCCGTCAGCGAAATAGGAAAGGCGCCCATTATCCGCCTGCCAAGACCCTTCGTTGACGACGATGAGTTTTTCCTCTGCTCCCGAAGCTGATATTGCGATTCCGAGAGCGGCTGTAAAAAGTAAATTTCTGTTCATGTTATATTGTTTTATGAATTAATTTTTAAGTCATCACCAGATCGATTCTGAAGCCGGCCCGAGGATTATACACCATGGATGTGGCCGCAGATTCACCGAATGTTGCAAGTTTGTTACAGGGATGTTACATGGAGAAAGTCAGCGACAATCGGTAATTACGTCCCGGCATAGGGTAACGGGGTACATGCTCGTATTGCACATCGAAAAGATCGTTGACTTCCAATGTCAATCCGCAATCTATATGCTTGCTAATAGAGCGCATGTAGTTAAGTTTGAGATCGACATTATTGTAGGGATTGAGTTGGTCATCGGGGTCTGCATACGACCACATCCTTTTCCCTACATATAGATTTGAAATAGTCAGAGTAAGTCGTCGCCATCCGGCTATGGCAGTTACTCCGGAGGAGAATGTAGGAGAATAGCAGATTGGCTTGTTATAGAGCTCCGATTCCGGATCCGTGCGGTCGAGGTCCCGTTGGAGGGTGATGGTGGCGAGCAGGGAAAAATTCCAGTCGTCAGTGTCATACCGGGCGTTGACAGTAGCGTTCATTCCCCGGCAGAAAGTATAACCGTAATTCAGCATAGACCAAGTGTATGTCCCTCGAAGAGGAAGACAAACTATTCTGTCCGTTACCTTATTGATATATAGATCAGCCTGCGCCTTCAGACCGAAACTGCCTGCAAAAAAAGTATATTCTCCACCTAAATCCCATTGGGTGGTATATTCCGGTTTCAGGTTGCGGTTTCCTGCCTGAGTATAGTATAGGTCGTTGAGAGTCGGGACGCGGAATATCCGCTTATACCATGCGTGAATACGGAATCGCTCGGCGGCGTAACCCAAAGTAATTGACGGGGTAAACTTATGAAGCGGGTCAGCCGCGCCCGCTTTGTTGAGGGTCTTGTCCTTGTAATGTTGAAAAAGGACGGAAGCGGCGAGACGGAACCCCCACTTTTCAGCATTGACGGCCAGTACGCCCTTCTGATCATAGCGTCGGACCGGACTGAAGTACTTTAAATCCGCATTCAGATGGGTGTAGCGGAAATCATACCCGACGTTAAGATCAAGCCAGCTAAGCGGACTCCATGCGTAGGAAGCGGCGGCATAGACGTCATTAAGGTGATAATGATTATCTACCCGGGCAGTATTCTGATTGTCAGGGTAATCTGTGTTATACCGAAGATATTCGTTACTGTATTTGGTATTAAAGAGTAAAGAATGGTTGCCAAGAGTCTTCCTATATGCGGCCTGGATAAAGAAATCGCTGTCCCATTCCCGGGCAACGTTGGTGAATTTATCCGACAGTCGCCTGACAATTCCTCCCGGACAACCTCGTGAAGAATAGTAATAATATATATGAGATGAGAAGCCTTCCTTGAAGACAGCTCCTTCTATCCTGTAATATCGAATATCATTATTTTTTCGTCGGCCGACGGTATCCTCATATTCCGATTTATACCGGAATTTGTAATCCCCTCTTGAATGAAGCGCCTCGGCGTCAATCATTGCCTGCCAACCTTTGCGGGCAGTCTGAAGGTTCAGTTTCCCGAGGAAAGTAGAAAAGGATGCGATCCTGAACTGGGCGGATAATGAATCGCGTGTGGGTCGGCGCGTCTTAAAATATACTGTGGAGGCAGAAGCGAACTCCGATGGCGTCTGGCATCTGTCGAGTTTGTTGGCGTTATATAATTCAACGCTTTCCATTGTAGAGAGGGAATATTTACCGAGATCTACAGTTCCGTTCTGTGCGTTGGTAAGACGGATTCCATCAATGTAGACTCCGACATGCTGCGCTCCCATCGAACGGACATTTACGGTTTTCATTCCTCCGAGTCCACCATAATCCTTGATCTGGGCTCCGGCAAAATATTTCAGGGCGTCGGCTACTCCTGTCGCTGACAAAGATTGGAGTTCCTTTCCCTGAAGGGCTTGGAATGTGGCAACCGGTTGTTTTCCTGTCACTATGAGTTCCGGAATAGTATCTGTTTTGACAGGATTGTTCTTGAAATCCTCTCCCACATTATCTTTACAATGGAGACTTTCTGCGTTCTCGGTGTCATAGAATGAGTTAATCCCCCCTGCCTTATCTTTAGCATAGGCAGTAGGGTTCAAAGCCGAGATGGCGATAGATGACAGGAATAGCAGACGGGCAGAGAAACCTCGTAACATTAATGCCGGAGTTTAGAGCGTCTGATGACCCGCAGACGCGAGGTTGATACTTGCAGACGGCAGGTCTTCTGACTTATCTTCCCGGCAGTCCGCCTTCCCGGCCGCTTTCCGCCCGGCAAGGCGGAGAAGAGGCCAGTGGCAATCAGACTGCCGGGTATAAAAGATTTACAGCATCGGGTAATGTCACGGATTCTCACCGTGTTCCCTCTTAGTCCCGGTATATCCGGGAAACCGTTTGCGGCGCAAAGTTACGAAATATTTACCTTATGTCAAAATTTATCTTTTTCATTTGATAAATATTTTCCCTGTAGTCCCGTCTGTATAGATGACAATATTGATTCCGGGTTGCAGTGTCCGGAGCGGGTTGCCTTCAATACTCCATATTGATTTGATTTCACGCGCATTATCCAAAGATTTCATCCCGGAGATTATATCCTTTGTAACGGGAATTGATATATCGGGGATAATCCCGAGATAAGTCTTATGCGCAATGGCCGTGAAATTAGGAGAACGCCCGATTACAGGTGAGATATTTCTATGGCTCCCTATCGGGTCACCGTATCCATTGATCTGAATGGAGCCTTCACTAAGAGTCCACTCGGGATTATTTTCCGTATCGTAATTTTCGGGAATGGTGAAAGTTACAGCCTGAGCTGCCGGAGTGGAACCGAATTTATACTGATTGGATCCGAGAATAAGGGATGTTCCGTTGGGAACGCCGTTGAAAGTGACATACGCCGACATGTTGTAGATGCCCGCAAGTTTGTTGGCCGGATGCCGAAGCCCGGTAAACTGGATCTTTACTTTATCTCCGGGTATGTAATATTCCCTTTCGGGATCAGACTCATTGTTGATCTCAACATCGCATTTTCGCGCGGTTATGATCTGATAAGTGGGATTCCCGTCCTCATCCTTCAGGGCTACGATATTCCTTCCTTCGGACAGCAGGATGGTATATTCTCCGTTTGCCTCTTTAGCTACTCCTTCTGAGGTGAATCCCGAATATTCGGCTTTGCCGGAGGAGAAAGAAGGCCTGGCAACAGTCACTTCCTGCGTGTTCTCCGGAGAGAAGCGATATTCCGCTCCATTACTTTTGGAAAAGTAATAGAGCACGTCGCATTCCGAATCAAGATATTTGCCGGCTATCTTAGAAGTACCGGAATTATACTCTTCATTGATCACCATATTAGGCACGGCCTTTGATTCAGGCAGGCCGACACTTACCACAAATGCAGCAGTGTTCTCAGGCCATATAGCTCCCCAGAACTCTCCTCCCATATAAGGCTTTTTCGTAAGTCCCGAGTAATAGTCGAGAGCTATTGCATCGTAGGTCACCATGACTATCACTGTGCCCTCTCCTATTGCGGTGATCGTCGACCATGGATCTGTTGTAGTATCCGGATTGCTTATTTCTATCACTCCTTCACTTGGGCTTCCATCAAGATTGATTACCGAGTAATGGAAGTCGGGTTCCATGAAATAGTTTCCGACGGCGGAGTCCGTCAGTTGCCAGGAGCGCATCGCATGAGCTGAGAATGTTTCCCCTTTTTCGAGTCGGAGATAGCCTTGAGGATTGATGTTGACAAATATATCGCCCGTTTCATATCCATCGTTGCTCTCTACCGAATGATTGACAGCCGAGGGAGAATAAGCGGCGTAATCCTCTTCTGTAAATGCTATGACAGGACATTTGGACTCATCTATATTCATGGTGAAGTATCCCGCATACGTAACCCCGTCTTCTTTCCAGGTCCGATAATTATAGACTTGAGAATTGGCAAGATGGTAGTGACAGATCTTACCTTCTTCTGAGAGGGAGACACTTTCGGGCTTTACCGTTCTGAATTTTGTAAAGTGGGTAAACTTGATGCCTAATTCCAGTTCGGCATCTTCGGGAAGTGAGATGGAATAGTCTCCTCCTTGTGGAATTGCTCCGGTTACGTTGATATTCGCCGTCAGCGTCCCGCTCTTGAAGAGCTCCATGTAGCCTTGGGTTCTCCATTCTTCTGACGGAGTCATGGTGGCGAAATAACTGTTGCCGGATAGAGCGAGAAATGTCATTCTCCCGACTGTGGAGGATTCTCCGGCGACAGTTTCTATCAGTTCTCCCTCCTTGTTCATGAGTTCAACGGATAGAGTGTAATCCTCTTCCGGCTTCCAGGTACTTTTGTCCTCTTTCTTGTTGGAAGCATAGACGGTACAGGTAAGGACCTTGAATTCCTGGGACTCTTCCGATTCCGTTACCGAGAGTTTGATAACCCCGTTTACAGTCTTACCGTCAGTAGCAAACCCCGTAAGGAGATATTCACCGGGTTCGGCATCAAAGGTGTATTTACGTGAGACAGGACTGCCGGCGTCTATAACTTCGTTGTCTGTAAGCCGGCGAAGGGACATAGTCGTGGAAACAGTATTCATCTCCACGCTGATCTCTTTTGCAGTTGAGGAAAGCCAGGGAGCGAGAAGTCCCGCTATCATCCAACTGATAGTTTTTAAAGTTGTTTTCATCGTTAGAAATTATTTATTGGTTAATCGGGCTGCCTTGACTGCCCGTGTTCTCATCTATTCAGCAATCTCAAAGGGCGTTATTTGAAGATTACTTTTTTGCCATTCCGGATATAAATCACTCCCCTATCGGGTTGGATTACCCGACGTCCAAGTATATCATATATCCCATTACTTGTCTCACGATTAAGTGCGGTTATTTCGGAAAGTTGGGAATCCGGTGGAAGCGCCATAAATCCTCCCGGATTGATATATACCGCATGCTTCCCCTTGAAATTTCCATCCGGATCCCATTGATAGAGTTGACCGGAACCTGAAAATGATCCTGCATCCGTTGCGTAAAGCATCCTCGTATAAGGATTCATATAAATCCCGTATGGGGCTTCCATTCCCATTATCATCTCAGCCATATTTCCCGGCATCTTCAGCGTTATCCCTTCTTCCCCTTTGCTATCCATTATCTTTTGAGCGTCTAAGGTAATACAGTTGAATTCATATTCTCCTGTCAGATAAGAATAGCCTGCTCCTACAGCATAGAATAAGCCATCTCCTGCGTTGCAGTTGT
Organism: uncultured Sangeribacter sp.; assembly: GCA_964439505.1. Classification (GTDB taxonomy): domain Bacteria; phylum Bacteroidota; class Bacteroidia; order Bacteroidales; family Muribaculaceae; genus Lepagella. The sequence goes on along the minus strand of CAYTOR010000026.1, from coordinate 3,819 downwards.
ATGTTACATAATAAGGAATGGAGATAAAGCATTCTCCGGAATTCGACAGCGCTTTCTCGCAATCCAGGATAATACCGCATCCGGGAGTTTCATAATAATCACCGGCTGAATTGATACACAGGTATTTACCTGACTTCGACATTTTCCCATATAGATTGATGTGGCCGGTATCGATCTCCCCTATTTTCTCCATATTTCCGGAGTCAATAATGGTGACGGTCTGTTCGTAATCGTGGCCCTCCTGAAACGCATACCCTCCGGAGTTGGCAATGTAAAGACAATTATTATGGCAGGCTATCCCTTCCGGTTCGTAGCCGGTCTCGCACGCATCCGTAATTGTGAAAGTTCGGGTGTCGATCTTGGCGACAAATCCTTTCTCGAAGTAGAGACAGCCGGTGGCAGTCTTACATTCATGACCGTATGAGGTAGCATAGACATACTCTCCGTCGGAAGCAAGACATCTTACGTTGGGTATGTCTTCTATTGCTCCGACCGCCCGCCCTTCAGGAGTCATGAATTGGATAATGTTTGACCAATTGACAGCGATGGCAATCAGGTCCTCGTTTACCGTAATGATATCGTTGGGAGTGTCTCCGAGTTTATATCCGTTGACCTCCCTGAACCATTCATTGCTGATTATCTGTCCGTCGGCAAAATAAGATAAACGGCCGTTGTCAGCCTGCCACATCCCTTGATTTAGGACAATCAGCTTCTCCTCCACCGCATGGCAAAGCGCATGGATGGCGAAGAGAAAAACTACAAGTACTGAATACTTTGACATATTGAAAAAAGAATTGGTGGAAATATTAGATTGACGAATAAAGAAATTCCAACAGGACAGACGCAGTCAGGCCCCGGAGACCAGACAGTCGCCGGAGTAAAGGATAATATTGAATATAAGGAGGGGTTACCTCGTGACATCGATGCTGAGAATTGGCGTCTGTAGACCCGCAGACGGGAGGTTGATACTTACAACCGGCAGGTCTTCTGACTTATCCTCTCATGCAGTCGCCTTCCCGGTCATTGTCCATTGTCCAGCATTGACAATGAAGCGACCAGTGGCAAAATGACTGCAATCATCCGAGGAATTACAGCATCGGGTAATGTCACGGATTCTCACCGTGTTCCCTCTTAGTCCCGGTATAGCCGGGAAACCGTTTGCGCCGCAAAGTTACGAAATAAATTTTAATAATGCCATACTTTCAAAAAAATATCAAATAAAAATTTTCATATTATTTTAGGATTCCGAAAAAATATGTTAACTTTGAATTCATAATCCATCTGCTCCTTGAATAAAAGTTGCGCCGGGATTGTAACAAGAAAGTAAGGATGCGATTATTGCGTCCAAGTTGCCCCCATCTTAACAGTGATACTTAATTTAAGACCCATACATATATGAAGAAAAGATATTTTTCTGTAGCCCTTATAGCTCTGGTGCTTTCCTCTTTGACTCTGTCGAGCTGTATCGGCTCCTTCCGTCTGACCAATTCGGTCTTGAAGTGGAACAATCAGGTCGGTTCGAAATTTCTCAATGAACTCGTCTTCTTTGCCTTCTGGATCCTTCCCGTATATGAAGTGACTGCTCTGTCGGATATCCTGGTCATCAACTCTATAGAATTCTGGAGCGGACGGAATCCCCTCAGCGCTTCCGTTAAGGTTATCGACACTGACAACGGCCGCTACCTGGTAAAGTGCGACGGTAAGGGATATACCATCACTAACCAGACTACTTCCGAATCCTATCGTCTTGACTTCATAGAGGAGGATCAGACCTGGACCGCAACCATCAACGGAGAGACATATCCATTGATGACGTTCGTCGACGACAATCATGTCAAGATGATCTCTCCCGAAGGAGATATGCGCCTGGTCGAGCTGACTGAGCAAGGTGTAATGGCCTATAGCCATGAAGCGCAGGCTCATCATGCGCAAATCGGTCAATCCTTGGCTGCTCTATAAGATTAATGCGCTATAGGATTAATGCGCTATAAGAATAATTTGCAAATTTCACTGAACTTTCCGCCGTAATCGGCGTTTATAAGATATGAAAGGATTTTGTCTTCTTTCTTTTGATTAAGGAAAAGTCAGAATCTTGAATTGACTTAAATTTTAAATCATATAAATACCAAAAAACAATGAAACCCCTTCACATTATCTGCGCCGTTATCGGCGGCGCGATCGCAGGTGCTACAGTAGGTCTGCTTCTCGCTCCTGAAAAAGGAACCAACACTCGCAAGAACATCATCAAGCTTCTAAAGGAAAAAGGCATTTGCCTGAAGAAAAGCCAGATGGAAGAGCTCGTTGACGAAATCGAAGATCAGATCGAGCAGCATATCTAATCAGAATTATAAAAAGGAATAATATGAAAGCTCTTAATATTTTATATGCTTTTCTCGGAGGCGCTATCGTAGGCGCAAGTGCCGCTCTTCTTTTCGCCCCCGAAAAGGGTGAGGAACTGCGTGAGAGAATTGTAAAACTCCTTCGTCGTAAAGGTATCAAGATCACTGACGAAGAGGTTGATGCCCTCGTGGCAGAACTCTCCGGAGAAGAAGCATAATCATTAAGATTCCCCATCTTTGAGCGGGCATGAGAGTTTACGTCATATAGCTTTCATGCCCGCTCTTTTCAGGTTTATCCTCTATTTCTTAAGATTTCTTTTGGAATAGGATCCATGTCCCCACCCGGGATAGTTTCGTCTCGGTTTGGACTAAACCGAAGTCTACCACCGCATAATCTTGAAGAATATGAAAGAAAATCTAACAGACTCTATTAAAAACATCTTTGCCAATGGCAAAAGATGGATCGAGCTGGAGATAGAATATGCAAAACTTACAGCAGCGGAAAAGACGACAGTTCTCCTTTCGACTCTCATATTCGGCGCTGTCTGTCTGTTGCTCGGGATGGTCGTACTCATCCTTCTCGCATTTGCGCTCGTAAATGTTTTTGAGAGTTTCCTTTCCCCTGCCCTCTCATTCCTTTGCGCAGCCGGAGCATTGCTGATCCTCATCATTCTCCTCTTTATCTTACGCAAACCTCTGCTTGAGAATCCCATATCGCGTCTTATTAGTAAATTGATCCTTGACTTAAAACCCGAAGAAGATGAGCAAACCAAATCCTAAACTTCCGGACGTACCCGCCGATCTGGCCACTCCCACTCCCCGGCAGGTAAAAGGTCTTACTATCTCCGAGATCAGATATCAGCGTGCACTCGTCGCTCTTCAGAAGGAATTCTGCAAAGAGAAGATCGATATGAGTATTCGCAAATTGAAAACTTCTTCTCCCTTCAGTAAAGATTATGCAGGCGGGAAGAAATCTTCTTTTGGTAAGTTTGGTGCGATAGCCGGCAAACTGATCGGAGGAATGAACTATCTCGATTATGCTATAATCGGTTTTTCGGCATTTTCCAACGTAAGGAAACTGCTTGGATTTTTCAAAAAGAAAAAGTAATGAACGATTACGTCCATCTGCGTATAGATCTCGACCCATGCTCGCCGGATATGACCGACTTGCTCGCGGCATTTTTGGCGGATGCGGGTTATGAGAGTTTTCTTCCTGATGAAAAAGGGCTCTCTGCTTACATCCCGGTTAAAAGTTTTTCTTCCGGGACGGTAAAGGAAATCATCGAGGATTTCCCTTTTGAATGTAAAATTACATACCGTCATGAAGTCGAAGAAGGAAAAGACTGGAATGAGGAATGGGAGAAAAATTACTTCAAGCCCATCGTCATAGCTGATCGCTGCGTGATTCATTCTACATTTCACACGGAGAAAAGATAGTGGAAGGGGCTGTGTCGATGGTGGAGATGGCTCTCTGCCATCT
>CAYTOR010000025.1:0-21004 GCA_964439505.1 uncultured Sangeribacter sp. | reverse complement strand
TCCAATAGGCAATGCGAGAAGCCTCCGATAGTAGGACGAGCAACAGGTACAGACACTCACGCTTTTTTTCGTATACGCTCAAATCAGGAGATGTCTATAGAGCGACCTAACATCCCCGCAGCATGCCCGAAAGGCAAATATCAAGCTCCTTTTTGCGGATATTTTATACCTTTTTGTTTAGTTGTCTGACTGTAATAGCCTACGGTCAGACATTGGCAGGTCATTATATAATCGCTTTTGATCTTTCAACTCCCCGTTATAGCGATTCCTATCTTTCCCCCTCCATATTAGGGAAATTAGATGCCGTTTTGAAAGAGAACAGGTATAAGAAGGGGGAGGACTACATCTCAGTACTCGGGTATTCCTTGGAACATGAACCTTCCATTGAGCGTTTCGTTCGCCCATACAGAGACATATCAGGGAATGGAATCCTATGGAAAAATTATAAGAATCCTCTCTCGATAAATATGAAAAACTGGCCTATGGGGCAGCCCGGACTGAACAATGAAAAGGGTCCGGCCAGTTCAATGCAATCTCTTGCCAAGCCTTATTCCATAATGGCCACCAAGACTTCCGGGGATTCTGCCAGAAGAGTCGACCGTACCATTCTGCTTCTTGTCACCGATGAAGTGGTAAACGGTTCGGACGATGACTATCGCCAGGAATGGAACCGCGTCAAGGGTATAGCAGGGAGTGAAATTCCGGTTTATAACAGGATCGAGGATAAAGTGTTCTCAACGATGCGTAAGTTCAATGAGGAATTTAAATTTGTGCAGATACCTTTGGTCCATGCAGGTAAATCCCGGGATTTTATTCCACTTTCCAACGATGGAAGATATAAGGTGGTAGGCTACGAAGTCTTGCCCGCAGAAATCCCTTCAATTCATTCCGTGACCGATATGCCATCCCCGCTGCCGCTGAAGAGAGTGAGAGGAGGAGTGAGGGTAAATACAGCTGTTTCCTCTGTCAATCCCAAATATTCCATACGTGACATCATAGTAACGGATAAGAACGGAGAATTGCTTGGCCGATCTTCCGACGGAACATTTGATTTTCTTATTCCGTCGGGGTCTATTTCAGAAGGCGACAGCATCAATGTCAGTATGTCGCTAATACTCAAGGATGGGCTTTATAACGGCTCAGTCATATCATATAAAAATGACAGATTCAAGTCCGGGATGACCCATCGACAAGAGTTCAGGTTGCCCGAGGAAGGCAAAGTATTGGGAATTTTTCCGTTGCATGATTTTTTCTGGTGGTGGTTTCCTACCGATGCGACTAAGGCAATTCTTTTGTGGGATGTAGTGATAATATTGATTTTCATAGCCCTCATCATGTATTTGATAAAGAAATTCAGTGCCTACCGACCCTCTTCAGAGAAAATCACTTTTCATCCCGTGAGGCCAATCAATAAAGATAAAGAATAAATAACCAATATGGATAACAATACTGTCAAGGAGCAACTCAATATAGACCTCTCTGCTGAGAAACGTCCTGAAGTTCCCATTGAGGTTGAATGGGAGATCGAAGTGCCGGCCCCTCCCTCGCCGCTTAAGAAACTTCTTTTCAAGAAATACGGAAAACTTGAAAAGAACGTCAGGGTTGCGGTAGAGAATGTAAAGTTGGACGACCGACTCGTAATGGATGGGGAAGCGGAACAACTCGTCTATTTACGCAGCGAAGGAGAATGTGGAAGTGTACTGGTCTTCCAACTGAAGAATCTGAAGACCTATTTCCGCTTACTTGTCAATCCTCAAAGGATCATCGATTGCACGGAGAAGGAAAAGGAATATCGTCATCGTCAGCCTTACCCGCTTACATTCTCCATAGTGATGTATGATGAGGAGGGGGAGATGATCGAGGGCCATGATGTGGAGATCATGATCAATCTTAGCCCGGTGAGGCTTGCTCCGACCGTGCGGCTGTCGCTTGAAGAGGAATTCACGTATTCCGCGGATGCTGATTTCGTGGATATCGGAACGATTCTGGTTGCCAATCCCATCCCCGATTTAAAATTCACGCCGGAGATAGATGTAAATCTCAAACTTGATATATATGATTCAGCCGACGGTCGCCAGCTTCCTCCGGAGACAATTCATATAGGAGAGAAGTCCGGAGGAAATACATGCTCGATCGAAAAACTGTCGCCGCATGACAAGCGCTGCAAGAATGTGCTTGGCCGGGACGAGTTAGTCCTTCCGATATATCTCGACATGCGTAAGCTTACGAATCCTCTTGTGTCGAAGGAGAATCTGCAGGTTATCTGCACGTGGTCGTACCGCCATAGTTATAATCCGGGGGAATATCTTGCAGGCGAGCGGGTTCTCGATACTATAGATTTCAAGCAGGATTCGCAAGGAGCTGAACTGATCCTAAATCTCATTGACCGGGATGGCAACGCTGGTCCCCGGATCTCAAACGGAGACGTCATCACGCTGCCCGTGATTGAATTTTTTGCCGAAGGCAACACATTAGCCGATCTGATATTCCGTCTTTCGAATCTTGCTACGGATACCACAAGAGCCGGGGCCGGGGTTCAAGTAAAGGGACTGACAGTCACCGAGAGCATAGAGGGAGCGATCATAAAGGATCGGAATGAAAAATGGATAACAGAACTTTTCGACAAATCGGACATATCCATAGAAAAGTTAAGTTCATCAGCGGGGGTCATTTTGCGCAACGGGCGTAATTCCAATATGGATCTGACCCTTACATTTGATCCTGCTAAGGTTATGATAGCCTTGGATACTAAGGATTTCCGGTTTATGTCGGTTTTAACGGTGGAGTTTGATTATATAGAAAATTCATTTGGGAAACCATACGATTCGATTACTCCACATCATTTCCGGTTTGAAATCCGGCAACCGCTTTATCTGAAACCAAATCCGAGATGGTTATGCATAGACTATGGCTCGTCGGCCATAGTATGCAAGTACGATGAAAGTCTCCTCAGCTTGCGTTCGCGTAAGGCTGCTATCCTCAAGAAAGCGTTAGGAAAGGACAATAAAGCCCTCCTTAAGGACACCTTTGAAGAAAACACGGAGTTCCTCTCATCCGATATTATTTTCCATACTCCGAATGTCAATCACCCAAGAGGTGAGGTCTCCGCACTTTGTAGCGAACAAGAGGATCATAATGACAAAAATTATGATAACCTTGCCGTTTTCCTTTCGCCGACCTCAACTATGGTGATAAACGAATCATTGCGCCAGCTTCCCTGTCTGAAACTTCTTGTCGGGAATTCCGAACTGCCACCGAATCCGGATTACAACACTTTCCACTACGACATCCTTAATCCCAACGGCGGATTAGAGAACGTAGAGGCTGAGAAAATAAAAGAAGTCAATCCGGGGAAGTCTCTGGTATTGATTGACAATATTTTCAGGGAATCCTACGAAGCCTTACTGAATTATTTTGTAATTCCGGAGGTAAAGAATATAAACTTGGTCAACCGCCTCGTACTTACATATCCCAATACCTATACTCCACGGCATCTCGCTACTATCCGCTCGATCGTGACCAAAGCCATTCCTGCGGTTCGCGAACTTGAGTTCGTAAGCGAAAGCGATGCTGTCGCGGCATATTACTTGGAGAACTGGTCGAAATATCATGCTCCGGGGGCTGATCCTAAGAAAGATGAGACTATCTTGGTATTCGATATGGGAGCCGGAACCCTCGATCTCTCTTTAATCCGGAAGACTGTCGATTCCGACGGGAAGCTTACAATGGAGGTACTTGCTAAAATAGGCACCTGTAAAGCAGGTAACTATCTTGACTATGTCCTTAGCGAGATAGTGAGCGATCTTATCGGGGATGAAGGTCAAGGCAAATTGGCCTTAGCGTCCACTTTGCGTGCGGGAGACGGCGAGATAGCCAAGAAACGCATCAAACTGAAGGAGTTTGTCAAGAATACCTTGAAGCCGATATTGAGTAATAAAAACAGCAAGGTGATCCTTGAGTTTAAAGGGGAGACAGGTGATCATTATCGCTCATTTACGGTAGGAGAGGTATTGAAGGATGATCGCTTCAGGAAGTTTTTGTCGGATGTGACCGAGGATATAATAGGACAATTGGCAAAGTTCGCAGGAACGGAGCGCCCCGAGTTGGATACCGCGCTGATGTCCGGTCGGAGCAGCCTGCTGGTTCCCTTACGCGATAATCTGGAAAGGGCCATCAGCCGATACTACAATACCAAGAAATCTCCGGCTAAATTTATCCGTCTGGATATGCCGAAGAATGAGGACAAGAATCCAAACCGTCAGAAAGTGGCGGTCGCAGAAGGAGCCATGGCCATCATGGCCCGGAATTACCGAAGTAAGAATTCCATGCGCAGGATCGTAAGCAAGCGGGTATATGCTTCTTTCGGAGTAGCGTATCAAGAGCTGGGAAGCTGGCATTATGTTGAGCTTCTCAACTATCAGAAACTTCCGGTAGATATAGAAGGGGAATATAACGGTGAGAGAATCACTCTCCCCAATCTCAATCATATCCCAACTCTTGTCGTCATCCAATCCTATCTGGATGCGGACTCGACAGAAACGGCCCTGAATGAAGGGAAGTGGGATTATCTTGGAGAGATGGAGAGAATAACGCTCGACGGGCAGAGCTCCGAGACAGTGATGATGAAGATCACTGAAAACAACAATATAGTACTTTACATAGGCCAGCAGCGCACCCGCGGTCAATCCCCGAAAGGAGATGATCTGACGGATGAATCTATAAAACGCAGTGTCTGGCCGGTCACTATCTAAATACATTGACTCTCTAATTCCATTGGCTATCTAAACAATATTACTATGAGTATTTTCGGATGGTTGAAAAATATTTTTGCCGGGTCCGCTAAGGAAACCAGGTATAATCTCCTTCTGGTAAGCTGTCAGTCCCAGCCTGTCATCGGACCCTGCAACAGTAAGAAAAAGGTAAGTTTGATTTTGGACGGGAAGGGTCCCATTCAACTTCCCAAGGAGTTGCTAAGCGCCAAGGCTGACTTCCGGAAACTTCCGGAGGGACTTGGGATCCCTAAAGGTTACAAAGGAGGAATCGGCCAGATATGGTATCTCCCTACGCATTGCTCTTCCGATGAGTTTAAAGTTGGGAAGGGATATGTCTACCTGTCGAATAAGCCCTCAGGAAAGAATAATAAAAAAAATAAAGGCGGAAACGGAAGAATTACCAAGGACGCAGCCTTGATATGGGTGAAAGATCCGGCTTATATCCAATCATTCAAGGAATTTCAAGATTCTTCCGCTACCAATCCATCCACTCCTGAGCCTAAGGTCCTTACTCCCGGGTTGAGTGAGGAAAGTAATAATACTCCGGATATAGAATCAGCTGCGGGAAATACGGTTTCCATCCATAGCAAGGAGGAACCCAAAGAAACTGTGAATGTGCCTTCCGTGGATTCTCGAGAGAATGAACTCAAAGAAACTTTAAATGTACCTTCCACTGATTCTCAACGGAATGAACCCAAAGAACCTGTAGATGAGCCCACGGTATCCTCCGGTAGGGATGTAAGCGGTGAATCCGCAGACACTGAAACCGTGGAATGCTCAAAGGAGGAAATTCCCGAAAGAGAAGTGGCAGGAGATCCGGGGGTTGATGAATTTGGTTTGCAAATAACAAATATGTTGGAAGAAATGGGTTGCACGGATTTTTCTGACAATGATTCTACTGATGTCCTCTTGGATAAACTGAGAGGGCAAATCAAATCCTTGCAAAAAAGATTTACTGAAAATAGAGTTGCGCTTCAAAAGAAAGATGAAGAGCTTAAGGAGAAACTGCAAGGTGAAAAAGTGGAAGCCGCCGCTCCGGACACTTCCGCAGGCAGGCAGAATGAAGCTCTGCGGATTCAAAATGAGGAGTTGAAGAAAGAGATCCAGAAAAAAGATTCCCTGATAGATGAAGGGAAAGCCCGGATTGCAGTTCTGGATATTAATCTAAAATCCAAGGATAGGCAACTCCAGGATCAAAGTAGAGGTCTTGAGGAAAAAGAGGCTGAAATGGGGAATATTAAATCCCGGCTGCAGAAACAGGAAGTTTATATTCGGGAACTTGAAGATCAGCTAAAGGATCTTAAGCAGGAAAGTCTGACGGAGAAGAGGGTGGAATCTCCTCTCGAGAGCGTCCCGGCAGAAACTGACAGTGATCGTAAAGATCTCCGTAGCAAGGAGGAAGAGAACCGTGAGTTGCAAGCAGCCCTGACCAATCTCAAGGAAAAAGAGGCCTCTTCCATTAAGACCCTCCGGGAAAAGGAGGAGCAAATCAGTCGTCTGGAAGATGAGGTTAATATCCGTAGAAATAAGGAGGATGGCCTTAATCTCAGAATCCAACAGCTGGAAGAGTCTCAAAAGCAGAAGAGACTGGAGATGGAGGGCCTTAAAACCCGATATGCGCAGGTCGAGAATGACTATCAAAAGGTGGTCGCAGATCTGAAAGATGTCAGAAAAGCCGGAAAGATTCGAGAAAAGGAATTGGAGAAACTGAATTCTGAGAGAGAAACTTTGATCAATGACCTTAATGCAGTAAATGAGGAGTTCCGGACAGTAAAATCCCAATATGAGGATTTCCGGAAACTTCTTCAGAAGACCAAAGAAGAAAAGGATTCCTTGGTCGGGGATATAAAACTACTTGAGGAAGAAAATTTGAGACTCTCCGATGAGAAATCTGCTGAGACGGAGCGTGTCAAATGTCTTTCAGCGTTGCTCGAATCCGACATAGACGCTCAGGCTGCAGTATATCAGAGTGCCGCGGGAGATTTGGAAAAAGCGGTAGAGAAAGTCTTTCTCAAGGAATGTAATGAAGACGAAGAAATGGCGACGGTCGAGGGGATGTGTGCCAAAATCCGCAAAGGAGTAAGATTCATTGCCTCGGAAATAGCGGAGTTGAGGAAAGACCATTTCAACTCGACGGCAGAATTGGATAAGGCTTACAGAAAGATCATATCTGATAATATAGAGGACCCGGCTCTGATGGAAATCGCAAGATGGTGGGCTTATAGTCGTCTGGCTTTTGTCTTGGACCGATCCAGAGAAGAGGGCCGGACGGTAGAGTTAGATGCTATTGAGAAAGCATACGGAGCCTTATCGCGGTTGCTTTCATTAGCAGGGTATCGCTACCAGATTCCGGTACTCTTTACTCAGAAATTTAAAGAAGGGGAATTTGAGAACCTAACGGGTCGCGAACAGCTTAATCTTGATTATCAAGTGCCTAATGTGAGAAATCACGTAAAGAATATAGATCGCGGGGATGCCGAAAATATAGTGCTCGATATAGTAAGGTTGGGGTACTATGAAGGGGATAAGTTACTGAAGAAAACGTCTGTAATAGTTCAATAAAGCAATGAAGAAAACTTGGATATACTGTGTGCTCGGCCTCCTCATCCTGATAGGCTGGCAAAGTTGCAATAATAAAGATGGATGTAAAAGAACTCATGATACAGATAGCATCGTTGCTGAGCCCGAGGTACCCGATATTTCCGATGAAACCGTTGTGGCTCCAAAGGTACTAAAGGTATTTATCGACGGCTCCGGAAGCATGAAGGGCTACTTTGGAAAAGAAGATATTTCCAATATCGCCGATGCTCTCGCAGGATTGAACAAAGCCGTAGAAAGCCGGGAAGCAGAGTATTATGTATGGGGAAAAAATACAGAACTTATACCTTCCGACGAGTTGACTGCCCGGCTGATAGATAAAAACCTCCAAGGGAAGGCTACTTCCTTTGACCGGATTTTCTCGGAAATGGCTAAAATGGCCGGAAAGGATACTTTGACAGTTCTGATTTCGGATGGTATTATCAGTTCCCATCCGGAAGATACTAAAAAAGATGAGGATTTTACATACTATGATAAAGGCCAGTTGACCAACCTTATAGAAAAATCGCTCAAGGGGAAAGGGAAAGTCATGAGTATTTATCGAATGAAAGGTAATTTTAATGGGGAGTATTTGAATAAAGCAAACAGTAAAGTAAATTATAAAGGAGATCGGCCCTTCTTTGTGTTCGTATTAGGAAGTCCGGCGAATGTACGTGATTTCGACAGTAAGGTTAGGACCGGTGTCATTCCTGAAATCTACCAAAACGCAGAAAAAATCTATATCGGCGCTGCTCCGGCCATAGACTGCAGTATAGGAGTGTCAGGAGAAGCCGGCGAGAGCATTGCCTCTTCGGAAAATTTCACTCATGATGTAAATGATAAGGTATGGAGATATACGGGCGAGGAAGGTTTCAAAGTCGTAGTGACTACTCCTGAATGGTTAATGATATGGTATCCGGAGGAGGTAATAAAACGTATGTCCAAGATTGAGGTCGGTGGAAACATCCTCCCGGCAGAGATCTATGTGGAAGATAATGGTCTGTCGTTTCTGATCCCTGAAAAAATCGTTCAGAAATTGCAAGAGAAGAATAAAGTCTGGTCTGTAAAATTCACACTTAACGATCCGGCTTTGAAGGATTGGAAGAGATTCTCCACATCTGATGATACCGAACCTGATTCCGAACATACGTATCTACTGTATGAACTCATAAAGGCCATCCATGATGGTATTACGGGCGGAAAGAGCTATCTTTTTGAGACTGAAATGATAATCGATCCGACTGAGACCAACTAATTCAAGTCCCGTCTGTGACAAAACTTGAATTAGTAATAATGAGAGTATACATGCGTTGCGGGGTTATTCGGGGAAATCGGGAGTAGGTATACAACATAGTCTAAATGTGCAAATAAAAAACAATAATAAATCATCATGAAATATCTCTATTTTCTTGTAGACTGGGAGGGCAAGTACTCCTCAAAGTTACATGAATTCTTTTTTGAACCCAAAGGGTTCGCCTATGGACTTGTCTTGGCTTTTGTGGCAGCTCTGGTTATGGCCTTGGTGTATTACTTCGTTCTGGGAAGAAAGGTGACGACCGGCAAGATGGGCAATTGGTGGCTATGCGGAGTTATCGCTTTGTTGGCGACTTTCTTTATCAGTGATTATGTGATCATAGGTCAGGAGCCAACAAAAAAGGAACGGTCCAACAGCAAAAAACTTAATTCCAAACTGACCTACAAATATTCCTTCTACAGATCCTTGGACAAGGCTGTGAAACCGGCAAAAAAATCCGAGGAAACAGTACTTCAGGCCGGCTGGTTTCAGGGAGAAAAGGATGAGTGCATAGCGACCAAGAATCAGATAGTCGACAAACTTAACCGAGGAGGGGATGTGCGCTATCCCTTTTCAATCAATACTACTATATGGTGTGCGGTGTTTTACTTCCTGTTTTCCATAATATTCAAGGGAATGTCGGAAGCTGCAAAGACAAAACCGATCGCATGGCCTTATAAATCCTAAAGACAGAGTAAGATGGCAAATTATTTTATTTTCGGAATCGGAGGGACGGGATCGCGTGTGATGCGGTCATTCACCATGCTGCTTGCGGCCGGATTCCCTCCTTTTAAGTCAAAGGATAGAATTTTCCCCATTCTGATTGACTATGATGAGAAAAACGGGGATACCCATCGGACAAAGAAACTGATGGATGAATATCATTCGATCCATGCCGCTGCTTATCCCCGGGAGTTGAATGACGAAGAACGCTTCAACGGCTTCTTTTTCTCCACACCGATGTATGAGATGAGAGAGGTCTCGCCGGCATGCAAAAGTTCCTTTGCCATGAAGTTCGGTGAGGAGAGCGAGCAGACCTTTGAGCAATGGACCGCCTCCAATCAGCTGAGGGATGAAAAAGAGCGTACCTCCGATCTGATGAAGTCGCTCTATAATGATTCCGCTGACGATAGGAGGGCTGAATTAAAACTCAGAATGGATAAGGGCTTCAAGGGCAATCCTAATATCGGCAGCATAGTTTTTCATTCGCTGAAGGATACTGATGAATTCACCGATTTCACCACTCTATGTCAGGAAGGTGACAAGGTAATAATAATCGGTTCCCTTTTCGGGGGTACCGGTTCATCGGGGATCCCGGAACTTGTACAGGCGATCAGGACTTGCAGTAAGCCGGAAGTAAAAAATGTGGATATGTCAGTAATCATGGTGTGCCCGTATTTCGCGTTCAATTCCAAGGATGAGAAAGCTGTAAGGAGTTCGATCTTCAAATCAAAGACCAAAGCGGCCCTTAATTTCTATGCGGCCTCAGGCATCAACGAGATGATCAATTCCATCTATTATGTCGGAGATGACCGTCCTGCCACTTTTGACTATTCCGAAGGGGGAGAATCCCAGAAGAATGCCACTCATATCATCGATCTGGTCAGCGCCTTAAGTATATGTCATTTTGCGGAGCGCAACCTTGCGGATGATAAGACAACGAAGTACTATAAATACAGGATCAAAGAAGAAGATGAGAAGAACCCCTCGGAGGAAGATGAGGAACAGGATCAGGCGAGTCTGGACTATACCAATTTCATGGAGACGGAATTGGGAAGGGTGATTTACCCCCTTTCGTCATTTGCACTTGCTCTTAGATTCTTCCATGATGAAGTAGCTCCGGGGACTAAGATCGTCAAGGAACTCGATTGGTATGAGGCATTGAAAATTCCTGCCTGCTTCAAGAATGGCCTCCCGGTCAATGGAAAGATGCCCGATAAGGAAATGACGGATCTCCTTACCTGCTGTCAGGGATTGATGAGATTCTATGATTTATTCACAATATGGAATGAGGAGTTAAAGACTCATAATTCCCATGCTCTGTATCTATTTAACTTTGATCAAAGCAAGGCGATCGCGTCATTCATAGTAGGCGGGGAGCTGCAGGTCACGAAATCATCCCTCGGCATAAAAAAGACCCAGTCATATCTTAAAATGGAAGGTGACGTGGCAGAGGCTACCAAGGATGCGTGGATTAAACTGAAGGCGGTCAAAACTTTCACGATTGATTCCCGCTTCAAGGCCTTCATGCTGATGGCCGTGCTGACGGAGGGTTGCCGGGCAATCTTTATGGCAAATTCCTCCAGGACGGCCGAACGCCAACGCCTTCTCTCTTCAAAGAGCATACGAGTAGAGACTCCTAACGCAACAACACCGATCAATTAAACCGATTTTCTTATGGCTCATTATAGTGATTTAAGTATAGACGGCACTTCCAAAGCCGTCGTCAGCAACGATGGATTCGTTGAAGTAGGAAGTTCGGGGATACAGACCACGGAAATAAAGGACAGCGCCGTTGTCAATGAGGATGCTCTCAATAAAATGGCTACGTCTATTCCTACTCCCTTCGCCCGGCTATATCTGTATGATACGGCCTTCGCGGAACTGAACGCGTTGGAGAGCAAGGATGAAAACAAAGGACTGATCTATAAATCTAAAGGGAGCGACGCTTCTCTATATCATCATCTCGTAGCAGAGTGTCTTGACCTTCTCGAATTTATTTTCGAATACGGAGAAGACAGCAGATTCAGTATCCATGAATGGGACGTAATTACAGATACGGCCTCTTTGGGTGTCACCTCTGCCACATTGGATGGCCGTCTTATCTTAGAAGAGGAAGATTACGGAGGAGTAAGGAAGAGAAAAGATCCGGTTGAGAAAAAACATTCCAAATTGGGCACAGCCTTGCGCGACGCAATTCTCAACACTTCTCTACGGTCTGCAAACAAGATCTTTATCTTTAAATGGGACGGCGAGATTATCGGCGGAACTTCACCATTTACTCTGGTCTATACCGGTCCTAATTGGCGACGCAAGATGGCTGCCAAAGGATGGAAGTTCTATGGCGGGAAAGGCAATATCCTCTTCCCCCAAATCGAACCGGCCTCAAGGATATGGTCGCTGGCTGAAAGGTCAGATGAATTCAGGCTTTATATGTATGCTCTGGCAGACATGTACAACGCCCAGTTTTCTCTGAATAAAACTGATGGCGGACAACTTTCAAATCTGTACAATTACCTTCAAAACACTTTGAATGGCTATGAAAGCACTCCTGCCGGCATCACTCATGTATATGAAATCTATACCAAGATAGTCTCACTCGATCTGAAGGCATATTTTGCAGGGCATTTTAAGGATTTAAAGCTTACATCCAAAGCGGCCGGGGACGCAGGTGCGCAAACTAAGGTAATGGCAGGTGCCATACCATTCTTCACTAAGGTAATGAAGCCTGACAGCACGAGCGCTTACATGGTATCTCCGACCGTAGAAACGCTCCCTGTGGAGAAAAATGTAAGTGGAGTAAGTATCGACATGGCTGAGAATCTTCCGTTGGTGCTGTCTTCAAGCAGTCTTGGTGAAAGGGCCCGGTATTGGTATCGCACTCCATATAATCCGGAAACGCTTCCTGTAAAACCCGAAGAATCGTATCTTGAGCGTACTTTGCCGGGAGTCCCGGGGAATCCGAAATATCCCTATCTTACTGCCGGAGATTTTCTGGAAGATTCAATCATGAAACTCGGTTATATGATTGATTCCAACCGATTCTTCACCGGATACAATGGGAATTGTGAGTTCCTGCTACCTCTTAAACCTACATTTTTCAAATACTTCCGGGTGGAGGATCTGCCGAAAATGGTGAAGGTCATCCCTGAAGGATTCCCGATATGCAAGAGCGTCACTGTCTCTCTTGAGATACCCGTAAAGGGAGGGACAGTCAATTTCACTCGCGTATATGAGCCCGGAAAGGGATTCCGGTTCAGTGATTTGTCAAAAGAAGGCGGGTTTAAGTTGGGAGTCTTCCCGTTCTATACATATGCCGGAACGGAGGCTGCGGATGAGGATTTGTATAAGGTGCTCCTGGCCCGAATGACAGACGTCGGACTGGAATTCTATAACCGGGATTTCGTCACTCCTCTCGGCAATGATATAGTCAGCCGGAAAAAGAGAACGGAAGATGGGAATAAAGTGACGGAGTATTATACCTTAGGAACTCCGATGGGGGAAGATAAAAGCGGAACGCCCGGTACATTCAGCGTGATCCGCGTGGTTAAAAACGGAGTAGGGGGTATGATCGTACCTTTATTCAAGAAAGCTTCGCCCGGCTCTGACAAGTATATCTTCAGCGTGGATTTCGGGACTGCCAATACAAATGTCGCCTATGCTTTGGAGACAACCTTCCCTACCTCTGACGGTTTGGAACTGCGGGTTGACGGCAATTCGATCCGGACTCTTGAATATGGTCCGGAGAGTTTTCAGATGGCTATGTTAAATGAGGAGGGTTCTGAAGGAACAGCCATTGAACTTAATCCTCTGATTGACCAGGAATTCATTCCGAAGGCAATCGGAGAGGGAAGAGTGAAATTCCCGATAAGGACCCGAGTATGTTCCCGCCATAATCAAACCAATGGTGATTCAGAACTTTTCGGTGATGTCAACGTCGCTTTCCATATTGATAAATACCGCGACCAGAAGGCAACTAATAGCGAAAGTAAAGGCAAACTCTATTCATACGATACCAAACTGAAATGGAGTCATAACCATAAGGTGAAAAAATTGACTAAGGCTTTCTTTCAGGAGTTACTGTGGATATGTAAAAACAAAGTAGCTGAATTAGGAGGAGATCCTCAGTTTGACTTCTTTTTTACCTATCCTCAAACGATGCAGAATACTGTATCGTTGATGAGAGGATGGAAAGAAGCCGCGGAGAGCATCAGGACGCATGCGCGTATTTTCAATGAGAATATCCGCTCTGCAAATGGGCGCCGTCTGAACCTTTATGAAGGGATAGCTCCATGGTATCGCGCTGTTTCGCAAAAGGCAGGTAATGTCTTTTATAACGATGAGTTCCTGAATGTGGATATAGGGGGAGGATCGACCGACGTCGTTTTCATCCAAAGTCCGGTAAGAGACTCACTGAGAGAAATGAAGGGCTACTCGTTTTCCGCAAAATTCGCCGCGGATGATCTTTGGGGCGATGGTGTGAGCGGCAAGAATCATACAAGCGGCTTCTTAGCGTTTTTCGAAAAAGAAGTCAAACCCCTTCTTGATTCGATAAAACAAACCGAATATGAGGCTTACGATTCCCAGACCCAACCCTCCCAGGATATGATAGGGTATATATTTTCCAACCATGGTACGGTTTTCACCGAGCAACTGGTTGGGAATGAGCATATGAGGCTCCCGATGTTGGTGCACTTCGCAGCGACTTTCTATTATATAGGACGCACACTTGCCATGGCACAATTACAGATGCCTAAGCACATCTATTTCTCCGGGATGGGCTCGCTTTATGTGAAATATCTTACTGAGGACACGGACGTCCTTGCGGATATTATCAAGGCGATCTTCAAATTCTGCGGACTGAAACTTGAAGACAAAAATGGACGTGAGAAGGCTCTGAACGTAGGCTTTACTAAAGATCCTAAGAAAGTCACGGCAGAGGGAGCGTTGCTTATGGTTAACACTACCAAACCCGAACTTACGGATAAAGTCGTCAGGAGTGAAGAACTCAACTATCATCTATATAATGGAGAAGAAGACGAAGAGGAGGAGATCGAAATGACCTTAAGTAAAGTCGACGAATATAAAGATCCCGTGTATGAAGAAGTCAATCGATTCGTAGGACTTTTCGCAGACAAAACGTTCTCTAAAGCCATTTCCAATCTGGAGGGGAATACTCCTAAATTGGATGTAGAAGAATTTCTGACTTGGGCGGAAAAGGGTTTTGATGACTCAAAGGCTCATGAGTATCCTTCAGGTCAGAATGAGACTCCTATCAAAGACGTACTCTTCTTCTGGCCTCTGAAACATGCTCTCTACATGCTCGGGAACAAAATGGCAGATCTGTCTGCGTCTTCGTTATCCGGGAATTCTAACAGATATTCTTAATACTCCGTATATGAAAAATCGGATAATCATCTTATCTATTTTGCTTCTCTCCCTGACAACGGCCGTTGCCGGGGGGAGTGGCAAATCCAATCAATCATCTGTTCAAAAGACAGAAGTAAAAGCCGAGGATAAATCTAAAGCTGCGCAGGATACTCTTAAAGACGAACTGAAATATGCTACTCTGCAACAATTGGATTCACTCAAAAAGCGGGTTGCGGGATTGGAAGCAAAGATGGAGGAGGCCTCGAAAAAAGATTCTGATTCCGGCATAGGGTTCGGGGCCATCTTCTTAACCTTGCTTGCAGGAGCGGCACTGGGTGTAGCAAGCTTCTGGTTTCTCAAAAAGAAAGGGTATAGTTTTTCCGGATTGTCCTCTTCTGATAACTCTTCATCCGAAGGAACCCGTAGGACAGGGGCCTATCAGTCTCAAGAAAGAAGGACTCAGAATGCGACTTATCAAGGCCTGAACAATAACTATGCCTCCTCGCGCGGCGGGCGCTCTTCGACATTCACCGGGTCGGCAACCTCATATAGCAACGATGGTTTTGATAGTCCTTCAAATAATGGAAGAGTATCATCCGATACAAGATTACATGAATCTGCCGGAAGAAGAAGAGTTCAGTCCCAGACCTCTACGAAGAGAAAGGATGAGAAGAAAATTGTCTTCGGCAATATTGCGATACCTGCCAAGGATATGCTCATAGTAGAAAGCGGCGATTTCACCTCTGCTGAGAATGGTAAATACTTTCAATTTGATTTAAATACGTCAAATGGCACAGGGACATATACTCTGGCACCGGAAATAGCAGCCTCCGCTATCGACAGATTAAACGTGCTTGAGCCATTTGTCGAGCCGTTTGACTTCTATTCAACGGCCAGGAAGGTGGAGATTGAACGTCCCGGGACAGTGGTTGAGAAAGACGGTTATTGGCAGGTAGAATCTAAAATTGTAATTTCTCTTTCTTGATATGGATACAAAGGATCCGCGTTTTGTCATAGCTTATAATGAGCTCGTCAACGCATTTTTCAAATTTATAAATATCGTCAATCCGGCTCCCTCCCGGCAGGATCAAATCCGAATGATATGCGAATCAATGAATTCTCTTGTCAACATGCTTCAGGATGAATCTGAAGAGACCGGTCATGAGGATTATCTGACCCCTCCGACAAACCCCCAACGCATAGAGAAAATAGAAGATAACGGCTTCCCGTCAGAGAATTACAGTGGGAACGCTTTAATGACTTCTCATTCAAATCCTTCGGCCTCTGCTTCATCCGGCTCCGTTTCTTCCGGGTACCCTTCTCCCGCGCCTACTCCTTCAGGATCTGCTTCTCAGGCGGCGACTGCTGCCTTCTCAGAGAAAAGATATGCCAAGGAGCCTATTTTGACAGGTGAGGAAATCAATAAATTCCTCAATAAGCAGATTAAAAAGGATATTTCGGAAGCCATGAATCCCGAAATTGATCCGCAGGAGTATATCTTTATTTTGGAATATGATTCTAATACTCAAAAAGGAATATACTATCTTAATGATGAGGTTAATCTGAAGACTGTCTTTTCGGGTAATCTTGAAAAGGGCGTTGTAGTCGTGCAAGGTAACCCGAGGGAGGACTCATATCGAATAGTCTCGAATGGTAAGATAGAGAAATCAACGGGGGGATGGGAAGTCATTTCTCCTCTGGTGATAGGTGAAGTTTAATAATGATCATGAAGAATATCTTACTGATTGTCGTGGCTCTTATAATAGTCATTCTTTGCGTGAAGAATTGCGGTGGAGGAGATGATAGTGACGGAGCGGATAATATCATTGAAGAAAGCAATATAGATGGTATTCGAGAACGAGTCGCTGGCGCGGAAGGGAATGTGATCATCCTTGAATCCGGTTTGAGGGTCAGAGTAATCGGAGTCGCGGACCACAACGGATGGGTAGAAAGTTATCTGAAAGCGCATGTTGTCGGAGAGCCGGTGACTTTAATCGCTGACCGCATGATCAAGAAGAATATGGAGGATTACGATGAGGAAATACCGGCCTATGTCATATTGGATAAGTCTCATCCCTCTGTCAATCATCAGATAATCATAGATAATCCGCGTGCTTTTGATGCGAAGGAATTAGGGGACAGTCTGGAAGTGATGCGGCCTCGTAAAGGGGAGGCAGTCAATATAACTGATCTGGCCCTTTACATGAAGATGCGTTCCTTCCTGATACAGGTACCTGATGGAATCGGCACCGGATTTTTTATCAACGATCAAGGGCTGGCTCTGACTAATAATCATGTACTCCCTGATGCCAGAGGAACAGCATTTCTTTATAACGATAAAGTTCATGATGACAGTAAAATCTACAGCGATCGGCAGCGTCAGATCGATAGGATAATTTACACTGATCCGGTACTTGACCTGACGGTTTTTCAAGTGCGCCTTGATCCGGGAGAAAAGGTTGATTATTTCGAACTCGCGGATAAGCATGTCCCGCAGGGTACCCGCATAGCAACCTATGGTAATCCATACGGACTTACCGGGTCGTATACCTCCGGGGACCTTTCCGCCTATAGGGATGTGGAGCATCGGCCGCTCGTACAGTATTCAATGGCTACCAATCCCGGCAACAGCGGCGGACCTGTGGCGGATCCAACCGGGAAGGTAGTTGCCATCCATGATCTCGGAGCAAAAGATATGCAAAACGTAAATTATGGGATTGATATTCTTGCCGTAAGGGAAATATTGGATGAATTCCAATTGAAATATGGAGGAATGAGATGAACCTGCGAGCGGATCTTCAGCGTGATGATATTATATTCGGCTACATGGCGCAGGGAGGGGTGAAGTTAGACCCCTCCCGCGGTATTTACATTTACGATCATTGCGTCGATAATAAAACCTACAATCTTATAGCCGATACTTGCCGGACGGCGGGATTTGAATTCGGAGAGAAAGAGTTCAATGAGTATGTCTCGATACTTAGGGGTAAGGACAGAAGGCTTTGTCTTAATTATGATAGATGTCTGCCGGAAGCAGATTTTCTTCCGGGAGAAATCCTTTATCTTAATGCCGGCATGAAGGATTCCCGGATGCTGCTTAAGCTCTCTCGGGAAACTTTCATGATTTTGGATAGTAACGATGTCGCTGAGATATTATCGGTTGTGGCGACGACGGGAGACTGTGAGTTCGAAATCGGGAAGTCTGTCAATTTATACCCTACCGGGAAAATCGGTGTGAGTTGGATTGCCTTAGTTCCTCCTGACCGGATCAGTAGAACTGTTGATTGTAGAAACGGCAGATTTTACAATAGTAGTACCGTTGACCCCGATATAGCGGAAATAGTCAATACAGTCCTGGTAGCGCTTCAGCGGAATGAATATGAGAGTAAATTTGAGGAATTGGTGATGTCATTTGCCCGGAAAGGCATTTCTTCGTCCGTAGTCATGCATTTAGGGGATGCATTCAATAAAAAATATGGTTTTGATTGATTGACATGGGGACTAAATTTGATGATAAGATATTGAAGCGACTGGAGCGATTTGAAAGCCGGGGTTCGGAGTTTTCCTCCATTGGATCGTTGGATGGCCTTGACTTGATTTCCTCAAGAGGTTATAAGGGATTATGTAAGGAGGGAACGTTAATTATTCCGCCCGTCTTTGATGATCTGACCATTTATCCCCATTCAAATTTAGGCTCAGTCGAAATATGCGGCCTATTGGCTGTAGTTGATCTTGAGAGTGGAGACTTGCTGACAGATTTCGACTACGACAATCTTGATTTTTCATCATCGGATCATTCTATAGTTTTGGTCCGCGACGGCTTGAAAGGTTTGTTTGATGTAGAGTCAAGGAGAATTATCCATGATGCGCGTTTTTCTGCTATCGACCGGAGTCCCTCCAAGCGGTTCTCATGGACCTACTCTGCTGAAGAAGGATATACTGTCATTGATATGAAGGAAAATCTGCGTACGTGTCTGGGACAAGATGTAGATGTATGCTTCGATGAAAAATATGGTCACATATTCGTATACAGAGATAAGAAGATAAGGATGCTGACAGAAACGGGGACAGAGGATCTTCCCGGTTATCGTAAATTATTGAGTTCGATAGGAGGAAGGCTTTCTTTATATAATTCCTGTAACCATATCGCTGTGGTTGCCGATATCTATGGCCGCGTATTGTAAAATATCAAAAAACGGGGCCGGGTCTTGTAATGGAATTAAGAGGGTTTCGCCTTTTATCTTCTTATTCGGAGGGATAAGGACGGGATATCAAAAGGAGGGCTCCCGGCATCACTGACGGGAACTCTCATTCCTTGCATGAAAAAATTAGTTGGCTATTTGGTTCTTCCGGAGTGTTCTTCTTTTGAAGCGCGATATACTCCGTTGACTTTGTCTCGACCAAATCGGTAACTTATGCCCAATAAGATGTAAGAGGGATGGGCGTCGAAGGTGTGACGGATGGTATAGTCTGCGTAGCTCTCTTTTGAGCGGGTCTTGTTCCATCCGAAAATGTCGTTAGCCTTAAGTTGCAGGTTAAGACGATTGTTGAGCAATGAGTATCTTAGCGAGAGATTGAAAAGTTGGAAAGATTCGTATTTTATGAGATTCTGTTGATAGGGAAAGAAATGGGTAAATTGCGCACCGAAGATCAACGTTTTCCGGCGATTGAGCATTACGTTGGTTGATAATTCAAGTTTGCCTGACCAGTCTTCCATTTTTTTGATCTTGAAGTCCGGAATATCGCTTTTTGAGTATGACCTGAATACCTCACCTCCTACTTTCATTTCCCATCGGTCAAAAAAAGTACGCTTGTAATTGGCATAGAGACCTGTCTTGTTAGTGGAGAGGCAATTATACGGCATTGTACTGAGTACTCCGGCGGCATCTATTCTTCTGACATAGCCGATGGCGTCGGAAGCAAAGGAAGTATATAGCACCGCGTACAGCCCTCCAAGTCCATAGTAATTGATTTCAGCGTTGTTGTAGACAGTCGGTTTAAGAGCGGGGTTGCCGACGGCATATTCGTCTGTGGTGGAGTAATATCTGAAAGGATTCAGTTCCCAAAGATTCGGGCGTCCCATTCCCATGGAATAGGAGATGTTGAAAGATCCTACGCGGTCTTTATTCCATGAGAGATTGACTGTCGGGAAGAGGTGGCCGTAATAATTCCGGTCTATTTGAGATATGTCTTTTTGTTCACCTTTAGTCCAAGTGTATTCATATCTCAATCCGACTTTACCCCAGAAGCCTGAGCCAAGATTACGGGAAGCCGTGATGTATGCCGCGGCTATGCGCTCCGTATAGTCAAAAAAATTGGATTCGCTCGCGGAAGCGGAATTGTTACCGTATGTACGCTTCAGGGTGTTGCCGGATGAATTGAGGATGTCGGTATATGCGACTCCGGTTTCCAACTGCGCCCAGGAATATGGAAGTCTGAAGTCAGCTTTTCCACTATTGAAGCGGTAATCGGTCGTCCCATTCTCTGTAATGACCAAATCAGAGGGACCGTTATCAGGAGTGCCGTTATAATATGAAGTCGAGATATCAGAAGACGTGGGACTGTGTCGGTTGAAGTAATTGTAGGTTAACTGAATTGATTCGCCCTTGCTTCCGAAGATCCAGTCGTAAAAACCGGTAATCGTAAGGGCATTGTTAGGACGAGATTTCGTAAGAGATAGAGATGAGGAGGAGTAACCTTCATAATCGGTAAAGTTAGTTGCGTCGCTTGATATCGTCTCGTAATTATAGTTCGCCAAGATACCTACATTCATGTTGGGCGTAAACTTGTAACGGGACATGGCATTGAAGCCGGCATCAAAAAGATGCGACCGGGTGCGGGTGGAAGATAGCCGGGAAGAACCGTTGGCAAACGAATATTCAATATGATTGTCGTTGGTAGTATAATAGTTAGATATACTCGCATCCAACGAGAGGTCCACCTTGCGGGTAGTATGACTGATACTTCCGCTGAAATATTCACGCAGTTTATTTCCTTGATTAAGTGACCCGTAGAGGCTGCCGCGTGTGCCAAGTGTCTCGTTGCGAGTTGTTATGGAAACGTAGACTGCATTAGGTTCTACGGCATATCGGGAAGGGGGCGTCGAGAGTAGTTCTATTTTCTCAATATTCTCCGAGCGGAGATTTTGCAAGCGCATGGACATGGCTGAGGCGTCGAGTTCCATCAATACCCCGTCGATGATATAACGTACGCTGCCTTTACCGGCAACACTTACGGTGCCGTTGTTTACAGAAACACGAGGGACCCGGTC
>CAYTOR010000024.1:0-21272 GCA_964439505.1 uncultured Sangeribacter sp. | reverse complement strand
CTGAAGCCCTCATTGCTTCCCCCTCCCCTCCGATGCCTCCCTCCCCTCCTCCTTTACCGGGAAGCGGCTTTAGCCGCTGAATATTAACTCATCCTTCCATTATGACCGAACTCCAATTTTTCAATACTCCATTGATCGATCTTACCCAGACCGGCCAGATGCTATTCCGGTTTATCTTCAATATCTTCTTCGTCTGGATAATCATCCACATGTTTTACTACCGGAAGAGCAAGAAGATCAACTTCTACTTCACCTTCACGCTGATAAGCATCAGCGTCTTCTTCCTGACCTACCTTCTCGGCAGCGGCGGAGTCAAGATCAAGCTCGGCATGGCTCTCGGCCTCTTCGCCATCTTCGGCATCATCCGGTACAGGACCGAACAGGTGTCGGTAAGGGAGATGACCTACCTCTTCGTCATCATCACCCTCTCCGTCATCAATGCACTCGCCCTGCGGATGAGTTTCTCCGAACTATGCCTTGCCAACATCATCTTCGTCATAGCGATCTGGGCCTTCGAAGGAATCGGTCGGCCCCAGAATATCACCGGCAAATACATCCTCTACGACCGCGTCGACAACATCCAGCCCGAGCATCGCGAAGAACTCCTTGCCGACCTCAAGAAGCGCACCGGCCTCAACATCATCCGCGTCGAAGTCGGCGCCATCAATTACCTCCAGGATACCGTAATGCTCAAAGTCTACTACGTCATGGCTCCCGGCTCCCATCCCAACTCCGTCGACCAAATCATGAAGCTCCCCAAAGAAGACTAAACTGAGAAGAAGAAAAAGAAGAAGGAAGAAAAAACAGAAGGAAGAAAAAACAGAAGGAAGAAAAAACAGAGCGGGGCTGCAAATTTCCAATTTGCAGCCCCGCTCTGTTAAGTAATAACTCCTCCTTTACCGGGAAGCGGCATTAGCCGCTGATCGCATTCATCCTCCTTTACCAGAAAGCGGCATTAGCCGCTGATCGCATTCATCCTCCTTTACCGGAAAGCGGCTTTAGCCGCTGATCGCCTCTCCCCTCCTTTACCGGGAAGCGGCTTTAGCCGCTGATAAAATCCGGAAATGCAAATCATTTCCGGATTTTAAGCCTTTTCTCCTCCTCGGGAGTAAATTTCAGATATTCGCCTATCCCCTTGAGCATTACGGTATGCTTGTCCTTGAATTTCTCGCGGAAGGCCTCAATGTTCTTCTCCCAGGTCTTGTAACTGAGCTTCGGCCAACGCTTGCAGTTGCGCTCCATCTCGGGCCGAATCTGCGCTACCAACCCGTCAAAGACCTTCTCCGTATTCTTCTGCGAGAAAGTATTATCTAAATGAAAAGCAAGCCGACCTATGAAGAGCTTCCGGAATTCGGGATTCTCCAAAAGCCGGTTGATCAGCATATTATGCTCAGTCACGTTCGACTCCGCCGCACCGCCCGTCATCGAAAGATAATACGCCGGAGTCGGTGTGTAGCCTACCCACGTCGCGTCCAGGTCATAATAGACGAACCGCCATTTCCCGTCCCCTTTCGGATCACCGGACCTGACGTACCTGACGTTGCCAACATCCGCATTTCCCGCATACATCTCCCCTAACTTGAAGTCGATAAGTCCCTGCAGGTCAACCCTATCCTTCACCCATTGATAATGCTCCGGTTCCTTCAGACTGTTAGCCTTGACGTAATTCATCAGTTTGCGGAATTCCGTCCGGTCCCCCTCCTCGCAATATCCCACCGACATAAGGATGTCGATATCGTCATTGCTGACATTCAGTTTCCTTGCTACAAAATTCTTATCGATCTTCTCGCGCAGATAATAGAGCCCGAAGTATTCGCCGTTGACGTATAACGCCACGGGGCGGTACTTCTGCGTCAGAAGCGTCGGACTGGTCTGCTGCATGAGGCTCGTGAAGAACTCATCGCGAAGCATGCAGCGCATCCAGTCCTGCGAGCCGGAGCGCAAGACTAAATCCTCCAACGCCATCGGCTCTCCGTCACCGAAGAAATCATAATCCACCTCCGGATCCCCATATCTTCCGCGGAATTTCAGCCTGAAGGATTTCTTGTCCTCGTTGCGTGAGAATCCGCCGAAGATCTTCAGTCCGCAATCTACCGAGAATCCCTCCGCACCCTTCTTATCGTCAAACATCTCGACATGGGCCTGTTTGGTCCAGTTTTTCCAGAAGTTGGCCTGCGGGTGCGGCCATTCATCGCCGTAACCGGGTCCGTCGGCATAGATACCGGTGTTGAAGTCATACAGGTCGGCGTTATTGACGGTAATATTTACGACCGGCATATCATGCTTGGCACCTAAGATATAGGTCATCGTATTGACCTTGCCGCGCAGATTAATGCTGTCCCCCTCGGCGAAAGTACGGATGGTAGTGGTCTTTGTCAAAACCAACGAATCCCCTAATAAGGGAGAGGCAGCCGTCGGGAGGCTGCCGTTAAGAGTGTAATGTATTTTTTGCTTCGGATCCTTCAGTTTCAAAGTCAACTTATCCGCCTTCTCATATACGCCCGGTTGATGATCGAACCTGACATCCTCGGCGATAAATCGCCGTCCGTCGGGTCCGTTTTCGGCGTTGCGGGTCGGAGTGGAGAAGTAGAAGAAACCCTTCCTGCCGTTCATCCTCCCCATAGATACCCCTCTCGTGGTCGTCTTCACACAAACCCCATCCATGAATTTGCCATCTTTACCGAGCACTACCGTCTCGCTGCTCCCCAGCTTGAAGGGGGCCTGCAAGGGGCCGTTGGCTCTCTTGCTGCCCGCTAAGGTAATGGTAATTATCTCCCCCGGTTTGAGCACCCTGTCGGGGAGTTTCCAGCCGGGATTCTTCTTGCTGATCTTCTTGCCGAGGGAGTATTCTCCGAGATTAACGTCGTGATCACTGACATTCTTGAGTTCGACCCAGTTCTGATAGGAATGTTCGGCTCTTCCCATCACTTCCCATATCAGCAGCGGACTCTTTCTCTGGTCGGCAATCTTCTGCATCGCGGCCTCGTACCCCTCGCGGGTATTTTCAAAACCCGGGGTAGCCATATAGGTCATCCGATAAGTGCTGTCAGCCTGTAGGGCCAGCGAACGGTCAGCTGCCATAGGGCCGTACTTAAGTTCGCGGAGCACAGTGCCCCCCGGTGACAGGAACCTGACGATCCCTCCCTCCTTAGGGAGCTTGACCTCAGCCCTTAGAGACTTTTCTGCAGGCTGAGCGGAAGTCTTCTTATCTGCTTTTTCCTTATTCTCCCCGGATTCTCCGGAAGATTTTTCCTTGTCGGCCTTGCTCTTCTTCCCTGTGAAGACGAGCAACGTCTCCCCGGCCGGTATCTTGACGTCAGGGAAGTTCCATGTCATCACCGGATCCTTCTCCTCTTTTCCGGACTCCAAGGCTTCCTGCTCCGGATCATCCTGATCTCCGGCGTTGTCCGCTCCCTTCTTTGCCCCCTTTTTCGCAGCGAGGACGCTATCTTCGGGCAGACGCTCGACCTGAAGCTGGAAACCCTTCAGGTCGATGGTATCTCCCGACATGTTCTTAAGTTCTATCCAGTCGTCGGCCTTCCCCTTATGCGTAAGGATACCCGTGCGGTTGGAGGCCATCAATTCATTGATGACAATATGCTTCGCCTGCTCGACGCGCTTATCCTCCGAGCAAGCGGTCAAGCTAAGTATCATCAGGAGCCACGCCCCTGTAGTTATCAAGGAATGTCGTAGTTTCATATCAATATTCTATGTGGACGCGATTAATCGCGTCCCTACCTTTCCCGCCGCATGTAGGGGCGCAATACATTGCGCCCACAGAGCAGGGACAATCGCGTCCAAGCAGCACTGCCGAAATCAAATCCGGACTTTGCGGCCGTTGATGATGTAGATCCCGGCAGGGAGTTGCTTCAGCGCCTCTCGGTCAGCGTCACGAAGAAGGACCATGCCCTGGAGGTTGACGACGGTAACGCGGCCGTCGGCCTCAGCTTCAATGCCTTCTACCCCTACGGTGCCGTTGCCTGTCACTTCATATATATGATTCATAGGGCGGGTGAAGTCGGATTCATACTCCCGGCCTTTGTTGAAGAAGCCGTAAGGATATTCTACTGTATAGATTCCCGGCTGCGTCACTTCCTTGTCGAGAGGAATATGGAGAGCGATCGACTTGGCGTCTGCCAGAGCGGGATTGTCATAATCGGCGCGTACGTGTCCTCCATTCTCGGCCATACCGTCAGCCAGCAACGTAGCCACTATCTGACCGTTGGAGTCTCTCACTACAGCCTCACCCGACCAGGCCGGCATTATCTCGTCGCCGTCGGCGAAGGTATATGTAAATTCTGAAAGTGACTCCACCCTCGATCCCGACTCGGGCTGGACAGAGAATTCCGGCTTGGCCTCGAATGATCCGTAAATTACCACAATCTCCGATGCGTCTTCGGCTCCATAGTTGAAGACTGCATGGTAGATAGTCTCGGTCTCCGGCACATTATAGATCTCCGGGCGGATGCGTTTGCCTGTGGCTGCGTCAGTAAATCCGAAGTGTATCTCCACGCTGGAGTCCTCGAAGGCTGCATCAGGAAGGGTAAACGTCCAGTGCGTCCTGTCGGCATTGGATTGCGCTCCGAGGCTCAGCGTTCCCTCCTGACCCTGCGGTATGCCGGAGTTGAGGCTTTCAAAGTTCACCGGGCGGTCAAAGGTCATCTCTACCTTCTGGCCGGTAGAGAGCGCGCTGCCCGGCTCCGGAAGTATTGACACTTCGCAATCAGCATATTCGTATGGCTCTGAACCTCCGCGGAACACTGCCGAGTAGGCATAACCCCAGTCGCGGCGCAACGAAGCGTTATAGTAATTGAGATAGGCATGCACCTGTACTACATAAAGCCTGTCGGACGTCAGTTTGCGCACAACCTGACCCGGAGCGAGGATCTCAGCCTCAAACCCGCCGCTTTTATCAATGTATGACGTATGGATAGCCGGAGCACGGTCATATTCAAGATCTGACTTGCAGTCCGTCACGTCAATTATCTTATACCAGTAGACGTCGCTGGCATAGTCCAGATTGGTCTCCATCTTCAGCATGGCGCCGATCCGCAGATAGGGGATGCCGTTATCCGGATCCATCATGTCATACTGATCGATAAAGCATTTGGTGAAAGTCAGCTCGACATCATCCGGTACTTCGGGAATTTCCTGACCGGGGATGGGACTGAAATCGTAATAGAAGGCCAGGCCCCGGCAGTTGCTGAAGGTCCCGCGCGGAATGACCAATGTATAGCGTCCTCTCGGGAGATTGTCGGCTCCGCTGAACTCGATAAGGCCCTGGGTAGTGTCGACCGACGGCACAAGCACATTGGTCGAGTCAAAGATTTCTCCATCCTGATCAATCAGATACGGCCCGTCGCCCGATCCGGCCTTCATGCCCTGGGCGTAGAAGATTGCTATGCTCTCCATCGACTGGCCCATATTGCCGTCGACCAGACTGTAAGCCGCGGGATAGGAATTGTTCATGTTTACCGAACCCTCATAATAGATGGGATAGTCCAGTAAAATATCTTCTTCGTTTGATTCAGTGCCGTCGGCTGATTTTACCGCACCGGCAGGGATGGTAAGGTAGGCGGTGCCGTAGGAACTGTATGCGCGGGTCAGCGTGAAGAAAATCTTCCCGTTTCCGGCATCCACATTCACCTTTCCGACTGTAAACGGATTCCCCTCCGGGTCCCGTGCCTTGAGCAAAAGGGAACCCGGGCCGGTCCATACGCACGGCTTATCGTTGGAATCAAGCCACTGCGCGGTTATGAACGACAGTTCCTCCACGGCCTCACCTGCCGCCGGCGACATGGATTCGAGCCGGAAATATCCGGTTGCAGGTTCTTCCGGATCAGGATCATCCGACGTTCCGTCGCCTATCTGATAACGGAGGGTCTTCTTCCCCGAGCCGTTATTGGCCCCGTCGACGATATAACGGTCAGGAATCACTATCTCATAGATTCCACTCTTTGTCTGGGGAGTATCGAGAGAAAACATCAGGTTCAGGGTCGTCGGACCGTAACTTGTATAACAGTTTTCGACGCTAAGCGTGGATACGGTCTTGCCGTTGCGGGTGACCGTCAGTTTCCTGTAAGGATTCTCAGGGTTCCAGATATCGGGAGCATAATCATCACGTATGGCCGGGCTCCAGCCGTTTTCCGGATAATCATAAAGGATGGTGATTGTGGAGAGTTCCTCCACTTCCGAGCAATTCCCGGGAGTCACGCTCCTGATGGCGTAAGGCGCCTGATCATTATCGTCGGGAGCCGGAGTGGGCAGCGCCGACAACGTCGCTGCTGAAGCGATCACCGCTGCGGCAGCCAGAGTTGACTTAGTAAAGAGTTTCTTCATGAATGTTCGGTTAGCGTATAATGAATATTTGGTTGGTAGATGATGAATATTTGGCCAATCAAGGCCGATCAGGTTTGAAATTCAAGTTTTTGAGATCAGGTACAGACGCAATAAATTGCGTCCACACAACCAGGACACGTCCCCTCTCAGGTAGGGGCGCGATTAATCGCGTCCACAGAGAATGAGCCGCCTCTCAGGTAGGGGCGCAATACATTGCGCCCACAGAGACCTATCATCCGTGTTAACATCCGCAAAGATAAGCAATTATTTCTAATTCCCCAAATCTCCCCCACCTATTTCTTCCCCCTGCTCTTTTTTCACTCGCGAGTTTTCTTCCTCGCGATATTTATTCTCCCGCGAGTTTTCTTTCACGCTGAGGCGCTGAGGGGCAGAGGTTATCGCTGAGTTTTTATCGACGAGGGGCTGCAAGACCGCAGGGAAGGCGGAGGCGCTGAGGTGAGCTCGCTTCGCTCGCTATGAATACTTATTCTTTTGCCCTCTCCCTATATCTCTTCGCCCTCTCCCTCTACCAGCTTGATGGAAAAAAATCGATAGGCGATGGTATTACGCCGGCTACGCCGGCCAACCTCAGCGCCTCCGCCTCCTCAGCGGGCTTGGCGACCCATTGTCAGTAATAGGATCGCCTCCCTTTCCCGAAGCACGGCCTCAGCGCCTCAGCGCCTCAGCGTGAAATAATTATGGTCGCCCAAACGTGAAAAAATCCTTCACAATGGCGCGCGTGAAAAAACCGGGTCGCTGGGGGCGTGAAAATCAAGGCAATGGGTCACGCAAAACGGAAGGCCGGAGGGAGCGTCAGAAATAGCGCGCCTGCGGCGCCGCGAAGATCAGACCGGTCGTCGTCGATGAAGGACTCAGGGCGCCATTCTCCGTAAGTTCTATTCCAATCGCGCCATAGTCGAGTATCTTATCCAGTTCAAAGACGGCCCTCTGATCGGGAAGCGCCGCGTACCCGACAGCCGGACGAATCCCGATGGGCGTCCTTAGCCCCCAGAGCCGGTGATGTACCGTCTCATGTGCTACTTCAGTCGCCGCCTCAACCAACCGATCGGCAAGACTATGCAGCAGTAGCGACCCGTATTCCCCGGTCAATCTCTCGGGTAGCAACCCCTCTTTCATCATATTCTCCCCTTTGTCAATCAATTCTTTAGCCGTAACCGCAAACAGTCCTATCCAATCCCCGGCTCCGGCTATGAAGTCCGCCAAAGCCAGATTGGGCATCCCCTTCTTGCGCGGAGTCGATAGCGTAATCTTCTCATCCCCTTCCCCTATGACGATAGAGTCCTCCTCACCCGCGTGGACACTATGCGCGGCAACCACTCCCGCTCTCGCCGTCAGCATCGCATCACCGTTCTCTTTCAGGATCTCAATAAGTTCGCGAGCATCAGCAACGAGCCTGCGCGCCTCTTCAAGATCCTTACGATCTGAGTCTGCGACTTCCGCCTCGGGCATATCAAGCTCGGCTGCCAAGGTCGGTTTGAGGCGCCAGGTATGCAGAAACGGTTTCCAGTTGATATGTTTCTCGGCCTCTTCAATAGGTATCCTCAGCGTCCTTATCCCCTCTTCAGCCGGCGCGGGCATCGGTGTGATGACTTTCGCATGTCCGGAACAGCAGGGACAGCCCGGACCGTGAGTTGCGGCTGTCCCTTTGGAGGCATCATGAGCCTCCCCGGGTCTGCCCTTTCTCGCTTCATACTCCCGCCGTATCCGCTCCTGGTCCTCGCGAATCTCGGCAGCGGCGGATGCCGATTGCTGTGGATCGGCAAGACGGTTGGCGACGACCGGCAAGACGGCCGCATCGCGCGTATGAAGAGTCAGGCCGCTGAAGAGAGGAGCGATCTTGACGGCGGTGTGAAGGTCGCTCGTCGTCGCCCCACCGACGCAGAGCGTCACGTCCGTCAGCCCTTCTCTCTCCAACATCTCCGCGACCTTCTGCATCTCCTTCAGCGAAGGCGTTATCAAACCACTGAGACCCAAAAACTTCGCTCCGCTTTCGCGAAGTGCCGTCAGTATCTTTTCTTCCTCAACCATCACCCCCAAGTCGATGACGTCAAATCCGCCGCACTTCAGTATCACGGCTACGATATTCTTGCCGATATCATGCACGTCACCCTTCACGGTAGCCAACACGAACGGCGAAGCCTTTGCAGCATCGCTTTTGCCGTCAGTCACCAACCGCGACTCAGCCTCGATATGCGGAGTCAGGTAATCTATCGCCTTACTCATCACTCCCGCGGCCCTGACTACCTGGGGCAAAAACATCCTGCCGACCCCGAACTCATCCCCGATATGCTTCATGGCCGTCATCAACCGATTGTTGACAACCTCCATCGCCGAGCCCTCCTCCTTCAAGGCCTCGTCGAGCAGCGACTCCAATCCCTCGGAGTTACCGCGTTCAATCTTAAGTTCTATTGTATCAGCCTGTTTTACCGGCGCTGAGGGCGCGGCAGGCGCGGAAGCAACCGCTCCCCCGGCAGCGTTCGCCGCTTTAGATTTTTGGGCCGCCTTGCGGGCGTCATCCTCGGCCTTCATCTCGGCCGCTATCTCCATCAGGCGGTCGGTTGCATCCTCTCGCCGCATGAAGATCACGTCCTCTATCGCTTCGCGAAGCGGACCGGGGATTTTGTCTGCCTCCGGATTGACCTCGATCTTAGGATCTACGATCGCCATATCCATCCCCCGGGCGATCGCATGCTCCAGGAATATCGAGTGCATGGCTTCGCGCAGACGGTTGTTGCCCCGGAAAGCAAACGACAGATTGCTGACGCCTCCGCTCACTCTCGCTCCCGGCAGATTCTTCTTTATCCATTCGATCGCGTCCAGGAAGTCCAGCGCGTAGCGGTCATGTTCCTTCATACCGGTCGCTATGGTAAGGATATTGGGATCGAATATGATCTCCTCACCCCGGTATCCGGCCTTCTCAGTCAGCAACCCGTAAGCTCTGCGGCATATTTCTATCCTACGTTCCAGCGTCGTGGCCTGACCCTTTTCATCGAAGGCCATCACTACCACCTCCGCACCGAGACGCCGAATCTCGCGTGCGTGTTCCAGGAACTTCTCCTCCCCTTCCTTCAGGGAAATGGAGTTAACAATCGGTCGCACCGGGATATGTTTCAGTCCCCTACGGATTACCTCCATATCGGAGGAGTCGATCATCAACGGGTTGCCGGCAGTGCGACCGTCCTGGCCTAATAGTTTCACAAACCGTTCCATTTCGGCCGGTGCGTCCAGCATCGCGTCATCCATATTGATATCCAACACGGCCGCCCCCTTCGCAATCTGGGCTGCCGCGATGTCCAATGCCTCCGTCAGATTCCCCTCATTGACCAACCGCAGAAACTTCCGGCTCCCCGCAACGTTGCAGCGCTCCCCGACCTTCACGAATCCCTCCGGAAGAGCCTTACTTATTAATTGGCCTTCCACGGCTTGGCTCATATTTCGGCGATGGGCGATTGCTACAATATGCTCTGGCGTCGTTCCGCAGCACCCACCGGCGATATCTATCAATCCCCGGCGGATATAATCCCCCATTACCTCTCCCATCATCTCGGGAGTCTGGGTATAGTTCCCTAATTCGTCGGGCAGTCCGGCATTTGGATGCAGGGAGATAAGAATCCCCTGATCGCGAAGCGGTTGAAGATCCATCAACCAACCCCCCATCTGTTCGGCACCGAACCCGCAGTTCATACCGACGCTCCAGGGCCGCGCATGAAGTATCGCCTCTAAGAATGTCTTCAAGGTCTGGCCCGACAGGGTGCGACCCTGCTCGGTCAGGGTTACGGAGATCATCAACGGCAACCGCCGTCCGGTCTTGTCGAAAGCGTCCTCAATACCGGCTATGGCAGCCTTTGCATTGAGTGTGTCAAAGATAGTCTCTAAAAGAAGGAGATCGACATTTCCCTCGATCAAGGCCTCGGCCTGCTCCGAGTATGCCCTGCGCATGACGTCGAAATCGACACCGCGCGCACCGGCGACTTCGGGCAATGAGAGCGCGACATTCGACGGCCCCATGCTACCCGCTACGAGTTTCCTACCCTTCGCTATCCTATCCTTCGGAGTCAGCACTTCGGCCTCCTCCGAAGCGGCAGCCGAAGCCGAGGCAGCATCGGCAGCCTGGCGCGCGAGTTTCGCCGCCGCGAGATTGATCTCCCTGACGGAATCCTGAAGCCCATACTCCTCCAGTGATATAGCATTGGCGTTGAATGAGTTGGTTTCTATTATATCGGCTCCCGCTGCAAGATATTCGCTGTGGATTTCCGATATAACATCCGGGCGTGTCAGCACCAACACGTCATTGCAACCCTCCCGGCCCTTCCCGAAGTCCTCTTCCGTCAAGCCATAGCGCTGGATCATGGTACCCATCGCTCCGTCAAGTATCATCATTTCTTTCTATATTTTAATATATTTCTTCGGCTATGCGGCGCACGCTCTCGCTGGCCATGAAGGTATAGAAGTGGAGCGCTCCCACTCCCCTATTTATCAGTTCCTTGCATTGATTCTTCGACCACTCTACCCCTACTTCGACTGCCTCTTTATCCGTGCGGCATTTACGCAGTTCGGAAGCCAGGTCCTCCGGAATATCGCAGCGGAAAACCCTCGGCAACACGTTGATCTGATTGCGGAAGACTATCGGCTTGATACCGGGAATGATCGGCACCTTTATCCCCGCTTCGCGACAACGATCCACAAACCGGAAGTATTTCTCATTGTCAAAAAACATCTGTGTCACCAGATAATCCGCCCCGGCATCCACTTTCTTCTTCGCCCAGTACAGGTCGGAGTCGAAGTTGGGCGCCTCCTCGTGCTTCTCGGGATAGCAGGCCATGCCGTACTTGAACGGAGTCTCGATCCCTTCCAGACGTGTGCCGTCGAGCGATATGCCCTGGTTGAAGAGATTGACCTGAGCCTGCAGGTCAGTCGCATGCTCATGATAGAGTTCCGGATCCTGCTCCACAGTCTCCAGCGACTTGCAGTCGCCGCGCAGCAGAAGCAGGTTGGAGATACCCAGGAAGTTCAGGTCCAGCAACGCATACTCCGTTTCCTCCTTCGAGAAACCCTTGCAGATGATATGCGGCACGGCCGGTATGCCGTATTTGTTCTGGATGGCGGCCGCGATAGCCACAGTCCCCGGGCGTTTGCGCGTAGAGACGCGCTTCAGCAGCCCGTCGGGCTGTTCCTTAAGCACATACTCGCTATGATGCGAAGTGATATTGATATAAGCCGGATTGAATTCCTTCAGCTTGTCGATTATATTGAATACCTTGAAGACACTGTTCCCCTTCAAAGGGGGTAATATCTCAAAGGAAAATAACGGTGATCCCATATTTGAAATTATTATACGAAATTGGATAGGCTTTCCAGCGCGCCGGCAATTACCTGCCGCGGCGCGCCGACGTTGAGGCGCATGAACCCTTCCCCTCCGGGGCCGAACATAGCGCCGTCGTTGAGCGCAAGTCTGGCCTGGTCGCGGAAGAGCGTTACCAACTCCTCCTGCGGCAATCCCAATCCGCGGCAATCGAGCCATATCAGAAAACTCGCCTGGGGCCTGACGACCCGGATCTTGTCGCCGAAATGGCTGCGGCAGAATTCCTCGACCATGTCTATGTTGCCCTCCACATATTCCAGCATCTGACGTCGCCACTCTTCTCCTTCGCGGTAAGCCGCTATGGTGGCTATCGGTGCGAAGAGAGTCGGTTCGTCGAGCTCGTTGGCCTTCAGGAAGGTGAAGTACTTCTCGCGAATCCGCTCATCGGGGACTATCGCGTAACTGCTCACTATCCCCGCTATATTGAAGGTCTTGGACGGTGCGGCGAAAGTGATCGAGCATCGCCTGGCGTCCTCGCTGACATCGTAGAAGGGAACGTGGCGGATCCCCTCCTTCTCCGCCCGGGGAAGTATCATCTCGGAGTGGATCTCGTCGGAGATGACCAATACTCCCCGTTCGGCGCAGAACCGGGCTATCTTCTCTAAATCCTCCCGGCTCCAGACTATTCCTGCCGGATTATGAGGATTCGACAGAATCAGCATCTTGCATTTCGGATCAAATGTCTCCTCCATCCTGTCGAAGTCTATCCGGTAATCCGGGGTGAGAGGCCACCATACCACCTCCCGGCCGTTCATCTCCGGCACTATCCGGAAGGGATGATAGACGGGCGGCATCACGACCACCTTCTCATCCTCCTTCAGGAAGCAGTTTATGGCCAGGCCGATCCCCTTCACTATCCCGGGGATAAAGCAAATCCACTCGGGCTTGACCTCGACGCCGTGCAGGCTGCGCAACCAGTCGATGATTGCCGGCCTATAGTCAGCCGGTTCGACCGTATAGCCGAATATCGGATGTTCGAGACGCCGGCGAAGGGCGTCGACTATAAATGGCGGGGTAGCGAAATCCATATCCGCTACCCATAGCGCGGTCAGGTCTTCCCTGCCGAATCGCTCCTTCAGCGCATCGGTCTTCAATGCGCCTGAGCCCCTGCGCTCTATTATCCGGTCAAAATCGTAATTCATGACAAAGCCTGACGTAAGTCTTCAATTATATCATCTGCATCTTCCAGCCCTATGGATAGGCGGATCAACCGGTCGCTGACATCCATCTCGGCGCGCGTAGCGGCGTCGATGGTGCCGAAGATAGTGCTCGCCGGATGAATGGCAAGTGTCTTGTTGTCGAAGAGATTGGTGGCTCTCCTTATCAGCTTCAGCCGGTCGATGAAACGGAAACAAGCCTCCTCCGACGGCAACGTCAGGGTCAGCATCGCCGAATAGCGGCCTCCAAACTGACTCTTGGCCAGTTCGTGATAAGGATTATCCTCCAGTCCCGGCCAACAGACCTCCACCCCCGGAATCTCCCTTAAGGCTTCTGCTATCTTCCGGGCGTTACGCTCATGTACATCATAGCGGGCCATGAGGGTTTCCAGCCCGAGGGTCTGCATGTATGCCGCGTGGGGCGACATGTAACCGCCGAGATTCATCAATACATCCTTGCGAAGTTTGAAATCGAAGTCCGGCAACGTACCGTAATCGATCACCAATCCACCGAGCGAGGTTGCTCCCCCACTCATATATTTAGTGCTCGACAGGATTTCCACGTCAATACCCAATTCCTTTGAGTCGGTGAAAATGAAGGGAATCATGGTAGTGTCGGCGACTACCGCCGCCCCCTTCGCATGGGCGATCTCCGCCAGAGCCTTCACGTCCGCGATCTCCATCTGCGGGTTGGTGACAGTCTCTAAGTACAGCATCGCAGTATCATCGTCTACCGCCTTGCGGACGGCATCGAGATCCGTAAGATCCGTAAGCACCGTCTCCACACCGAAACGGCGCAGCGTACGGGTAAAGAGCAGATAAGTATTTCCGAAGAGATGACGCGAAGTGACGACCTTCTTGCCGGCCGAAAGTATAGCCAAAGCCACGCCCGAGATCGCTGCCATACCCGACGTGAACGCGACCACGTCGCGCGCTCCCGGCGCCAGCGACTTCACCACCTTCTCCAGATGGATGACCGTCGGGTTAGTGACACGCGAATAATCCGGGTCATCACTGACCCCCGTAAACGAATCGATCATAGCCTGATGATCCGGAAACTCGTATGCCGCGCAATGATATACCGGCATCGCCAACGCCCCATACGGGTCACGACGGGGCAACGGCGGATTGATAGCCGCAGTATTTTTCTTCATATTCTACCGTTAGAAAAGCCAATTAATCTGCAAAGATAGCAAATTTTCCCCGCTTTCGCAAATCCGACCTTCTCGACAATCTCGAGCAACTCGAGTTTCTCGAAAAAGCGGGATTCTCGAGCTTCTCGACCATCTCGAGTTTCTCGAAAATCTCGAACTTCTCGAGAAAGCGGGATTCTCGAGCCTCTCGACTATCTCGAGTTTCTCGACTATCTCGAAAATCCCGATTAATCAGGATTAATCAAGCTCAATCTCGATTAATCAAAAAAGCTCGAAAATTAATCAAAAAAAAGCCGTCGGCGCGCAACTGCGCCGACGGCCTTAATCAAGGTTATCAAGGTTGGGCCATGCCTACGGCAGGCCAAATATTTACTTCACGTAAACCTTCTCAGAGGTATTGCCGGTAACCTTCACATAGATGCCCGGTTCCAGACGCTCAGCGTCCACGCGCACACCATTCAGGTTATAATATACCGGAGCAACCTCCTCTACGCCCTCAACGGGGATCTCCTCAACTTCAGTCGGGATATCGGCCGTACGGTTCACATCCAGCTGATATGCGGGCGAAGCGATACCGTTCTGCTTGAGCTGGAGATAAACTCCTGTGCTGTTGGTAGCCTGGCCGGTGCTGTCGATCGCAACGCGCGGTGCATTATAGATGCTGTAGTCGGATACGTTCACACCCTTCGCAGCCATAGCTTCATCAGTAAACGGATTCTTGTTCACATCACTTACAAGTACAGACTTGGAATAAGCCGGATTCGTCACTACTGATTCGATCGAAGAGGAAGACGAGCCGGTAAGTCTGCGCTTAGCGCTGTTCTTGTCGGAATTGTAACACCAGTGATAGGTCACATACTTCTGATTGGCTGCAGTTGCCTGGAAGTGCAGACGATCCTTGAACTGAACGTCTCCATCGTTGTGATTCTCATGGGAGAGATTGACAGTGTAGACGCCGTCCTGCTGTTGGAAGGGAGTGATCTTCTTAGTGCTACCATCCTCTAACTCATACTCGATCTCGTTATTGATTACGAGGTTATTGATAGAGAGGCCGATCGATTCGAAGGTCGGGTAGATACGGATAGGCACAGTCTCCGCGCTGCGGCGATAGTCCGGATCCTGTTCGGTCTGTTCGATCTTCAGGGATACAAGACCTGCGGTATAACCCATGATGTAGATGCGGGCGATACCCTTCTTGTTACCGGCGTTCTTGTCGCTGATATAAGTACTCGGACGGACTACAGTCAGACAACCTTCATCGCCTCCGACCTGAACGTAATTCTGATAGCCGGAATAAGGATCCTTGCTGTCCGGCTCAAAACCATTAAACTCACCGTTCTTGATTATACGTGCGGGTTTGTTGGGATCTTCGGGATCTGAAGAGAAGTATTTCTCGTAAGCCTGATCGCGGACAAGGCTGATAGCGAGATTCTTCAGACGGTCGTAATTGTATTTTTCATTCTTCATGTCGTAACCTGCGGCATACTCGAAGAAGATAGGCGTCAGGTGTACGCCCTCGGCATGCTTGAGGCAGCCGTCGGAGTGAGCCGGGAGAAGGAAGCCATGGTTATACATGCTTACGAGGTCACCGTTATCGTCATAACCGAGGAACTGGAAGTCAGCGTCAATCTTGTTGGCGTTGACTG
The DNA here is from genome assembly GCA_964439505.1 of uncultured Sangeribacter sp. Lineage (GTDB taxonomy): Bacteria > Bacteroidota > Bacteroidia > Bacteroidales > Muribaculaceae > Lepagella. Next base: position 5,593 of record CAYTOR010000024.1, on the reverse strand, counting down.
TCACGGTAGCGTCGGTCCAGGAGATTACGATCTCATAGTTCTTGACGTAGTTGGTCACGTCAGTGTTGATGCTGTAGTTCTTGCCGAAACCGTCAAACATCATCTCGGGCACACCGGGAAGAAGTCGCTTGTCTTCGGTACCGGAGTACTTGACGGCTACGTTGCCGTCATACTCGGCGAGAACATAGAATTCAGCACCTGAACCAACCTCGGGAAGGCTGTAGACAATCTTCTCACCTTCATTTTCGTCGCGACGAAGAAGCTGATAGCAGTTTTCGATGCCTGCGACAGTCTGAGCGGAAGTCGCGAGGACGCCCTTAGTCTGAGCACCTGCGAACTCGGAGATGACAGAGGTTACGATATGGAGTGCCTTCGGATTCTCGAGTTCGCCGATAGTAGTGATCGGCTTCTGCGGAGTTCCGTCAGCTGCGTGGTAGCGGCGGTAAACGTAACCGTCGGCATACTCTACATTTTTGAAGATAAGGGAGCAGTGGGAGTTTTCACAAGCAAGGTGCTCACCTGTATAATCCACGCCGTCGTAAGTGCAGTTAGTGGAGAGCGAAGAAGAATCGTGCTTACCGCTTTCTCCGGTGAAGGACATCTCATGCTCCTTGTGGCCACTCCATTCGATGCACCAGAAAGTGATCTCTACATTCTCCTGATGATTCGGGATGACGTCTTCAGCAAGAGCGACACGCAGATACTCGTGGTTACCTACTTTCTGAACGTACATATAGTGCTGACCGGTGATGCCGGTTGCTGTAAATTCAGCATAACCGTCGTTGTCGCGGTCATAGCGGATATTGACTCCTACATTATGGCCCTCTTCCTTAGCCCAAGCGAGAAGGATGGGATCATCGAGATAGATGTAGTTGTAGTCAGTGTCATGGAATTCGTTGGGATAAGCGAGCACGTCGCGATCCTGCTCATCATCCATGTAGTTATACTGCATGCGCGGCAGATAAACGGTAGCCGGATAGTCAACTACAGTCACAGTGTGACCCTGTTCGTTAGTAACCTGACGTTCGGGGCTGGCATTGGTATAGATACCGCCGTCAACGAGATAGAGGTTATAGGTCTTTTTCTTGTAGTTGCCATCATTATTATAGTTGTTGAACTGCACTTTAGGACGGCTGTAAAGACCTTCGTATTCCATTACAGAGAGTTGCAATTTATACAAAGGGACGTCATTAGCCAGATTAAGCTTTGTTCTCAAACCGTAATCGCTGTCACCTTCAGCGACAAGGCTCATAGGAACGCCGGGATATCCATGGTTGATATCTACTGACTCACCCCATGCTGAGTTGACATCCTTAGGAGTAGTCAGACCCTGGTCAGACCAGTTGTAGACATTGATATTACCACCATACTGTTTAACCCAACCTGCGCGGTCGATGAAGTAGACAGTAACCTGCTTGTCGTCACCGAAGCGAGCGATCTGCATCTTCGGGCTGCCGTTATTCCACTGTATATTGATACGCGAAGTCAGATCGAAGACAGTAGAATTAATCTGGAAGTATTCCTTGCCGTTGCCACCGACAGAGGGAGTCGACGGAGCGGGAGCGGAAAGCTCATTCTTGCTGATGGTTAACTCCCCGGTTGCGACGTTGAACATTACATTGAACTTGTCGTTCTCACTTGCACCGTCAACTTTCATGTTCGTGTTGTCGTTGTAGGTAAGAGTAACCGGAGAACCAAGACTTATGGTTTGACCGTTAGAGCGCCAGTTCTCTTCTCCGTTATTAAAGAAGATCTTAAAGTTACCGTTGCCAATCCATACATTATTCATGACAACGTATCCTGCTGCATTGGGGGTAGAGTAGTTGGTATTACCCCAACCAATCTTGTCACCGCGAACGCAGACTTTATAGTTGGAATAATCCGTAGTAGATCCGTTATTACCTACGATATCGATATCTCCGTCGAAGCCGTTGGAAGATACAGTAGTTGTATTTACCGGGCCGTAGTCTTTGGATTCTCCGTTAATGAATTCAGCAGTCACGTAGTATTTCTTCTGGTTTTCGAGGCTGAGGCCTACCAGAGTATAAGTACCGTCGCCATTGGAAACTATATCGTGGGTTGTGCTTTCACCCTCCTTGCGGATGGTGAACTTTGTCGGAGCGGGATCTTCCTGCATGAAGGAGATCGCGTAGGCGTTCTTAAGTCCGTCGGCAGAAGATGTGAAGTTAGCGCGGATTGTAGCCACGCAGTTCATGTCGGCAAGTTGATCCGTCTTCACCCACGCCGCTTTCTGAGCGTCGGAGCGAGTCATTTCAAGGCGGAAGTTCTTGTTGCCTTCATACCATTGGTCGCCGATCTCGTATGGTTCAAAATCAGAAGTAGCGATGTTATACACCTGACCTGTGCGGCCTACGAGACAGAAGCGGGTATTCATGGGAAGATCCTGAGCTTCGTCATCCTTGAAGTTATAAGTGTACATACCGTCGCCGGCCAACTCGAATTTATAGACCTTATTCTGACCATCCTTGTTGAGTTCTTCAAGGACCTTGTCAAGAGTAAGGGTGCGGTAATCCTCAGAGAGGTTGCCGTCAGCGTCAGCATCGAGCTTATAGAGATACATGGCATTCTCATGGTTCATCCATTCCTCATTAAACTCAACACGGAATTGCTTGGTAGTCCAGTTCCAGTAGATGTCATAGCGGCTGTTGACCTTATTGACCTCATCGCTGACGAGGAAAGTCTTTGCCATAGCGTCAGTCTTGGAATTGGCGGTATTGAATACCTTGAAAGTATAGGTTTCGCCGACCTTGATGCCGCCGTCACCGTCATAACCGTACCAACGGGTAGCACCGGTAGCCGGGTTATGACCCAAGAGACAGAACTTGTCGTAACCCAGACGCAGACCGTCGTAAATAACGTAACCGTCATTATCAGCGTGCGGGTCGCCGTCACCATTGTCGATTGTCATCCATTGACCATTCCAATAAGCGTCGTCACCTTCGCCTTCCATGACTTTTTCTACACGGGAGGTAGTATGCTGGGTATTCTTGGTCTGGTCGCCGTAGTAAGTAGTCAGGCGGTAGCCTGTATAGTCAGTGTCAGCGGATTCGGGTACCTCCGTAATCCATACCTTATCCGGGAAACCATCTTCGTCGACAGTGACGCGGAAGAAGAAATAGCGGGAAGAACCGGTGACTTGGAAAGACCAGCCATCAGCATGCAATTGTTCGCCCTCGACATTGCGTCCATTGAGCGCGCCACTGCCAATACCATACTGGGTAGCTTTAGCGGTTTGCTCATCGTTTGTACCCTGGCCAGCGTATGAGGACATCTCGCCGAACTGAAGGCTAAACCATCCTGCTTTCAATTTGAAAGTACCGGTGTATTCGCCGTCCTGCTCTACGAGCATCCAGTCGTCGTTCTGCCAGTTGGAAAGAGAGTGCCAGTTGCCTCCGGCCGCATCACCGCGAAGATAGAGAGATGCCGGGAGCTGAGTGATGGTGATATCCTTGCGGACATAGCTGACTGTGATACGATAATTCTGACGGGGCTTAAGACCGCCGATTTCGCAATTGCTGTCAGTTTTCGTTACGAAATTGCTTACGGTCTTCTTATAGACCTTGTCGGAATTCCATTCGGAAGCATTGATAGTGCCGATATTATAGGCGAGGTTTCTACCGGAGCCGTCGGTAAGCCAGAGCTTGATCTTGGTGTCGGAGCCGGTGTTGACGTCGAAAGTCTGCGAACCCGCGCGATTAAGAAAAAGGCTCTGATCGGCCCAGTTGTTACGCTGGGACTGATAGTTTACCTGATTCTTAGAATAATCGGCGTATACCGTCAAGGTATAGTTGCGATTGTCGAAAGAAACTGTAAAAGCCTCGTCGCTGCCGACCTGATCATCAGCCATTTTCATCAAAGCATGACGAGTCTCCGAGAAGCCGGTCGTAGAAGTACTCGGATAGATGGCTTCGAGATTGTAAGTCGTGTTAGGCACGAGCTCGCTTACTCCGCTGCCCGAACCGAGAATCTTATACCAGGTGATTACCTGAGAAGATCCGTCGGTGTTACGGACACCGATAGCAAACTTACCATTCCCGAGCACCACATTCTCCTTTGCAGCTCCCTTGACTGAAACGGCGACGTCACCAGAAGAGGAAGTGTCGAAATTACTCTTAGCCGACACAATCTTCAGGTACTCAGCACCGAAAGAGTCTACAGGCACGGCACCGAAGACGAGCAGCGTCATCAGATACAGTAGTAGCTTTTTCATGTAAGTTAGTTTTTAGATTGTTAGTTAATGTTATAAATTATTGTTATTAAGGATTCTTTTTCCTTAATCTCTCCAAGTTTTTCGGCCTTTCAGACCTTCCCGACTTCCCCCCGATTTTTCCGATTTTTCCGGGATTTTTGGCGCGGTTTCTTTTGGCGCGGTTCTTTTTGGCGCACAAGCGCGCCTACCAAGAAACAAATTATAGCCGGGAAAGCCCTCTTCCAGACCTTGACGCCAGCAGATAGATACTTCGGAGAAGCCCTATTCCAAGACCTTGACGACCGCGGATAGATAGGCTCCAAGAAGCCCTCTTTCTCCGAAGACTTTTCAGCGGAGTAGAAGAAGGCAATAGCCTTCCATCCGAGAAATTTCTCAGAAAATTGGCAGCTTTTTATATTTTATCAGAAAAATTCATTAAATTTGCATAACCCTTCTCTCAGCGCCCCCGCTCCCCATCATCGTATTGGCCATCGAATCATCCCATCGAAGGGAAACTCAGCGTTCCTCTGCGCCTCAGCGTAAGGAAAATTAGCGTGAGAATTATTAGCGTGAGGAATAAGGCCGCGTGAAGAGAGAAAGCAGCGCGAGAAAATAGGCAAGGCGATATAATAGAAGTCTGATAACCTGATGGTTAGGCCCACATAGAGGCGCGGAGGTGTGGAGAGAATTTAGGGAAGAAGAAAGCAGAAGAATAACGTAACTTCAGCGCGCGAAGCCAGGCGCATCTTTGCGATCTTCGCCTTCTCTGCGATCTTGCGCCTCATCATCGTATTGGCCATCGAATCATCCCTTCAAAGGAAAAAACTCTGCGCCTCCGCGCCTCAGCGTGATAATAATTTGCGCGAGAAAAAAGGAAGGCGAAAAAGAGAGATAGGAAGAAGAAAAAGAAGGAAAAAGGAAGGCGAAAAAGAGAGATAGGAGAAAGGAAGAGAACGGAAAGGAAAGAGATAGGCGAAGGGAAAAAATGAAGGTAGGGGAAGAGGCAAAGGGAAGGGAAGCGAAGGCAAAGAAGGAGAAGGGATTGAATAAGGAAAAGGGAAAGGGATAGGAGATAAGGGATAGGAGATAAGGGGAAGGAGATAAGGGGAAGGAGATAAGGGGAAGAGATAGGCGAAGGGGAAAATGAAGGTAGGGGAAGAGGCGAAGGGAAGGGAAGCGAAGGCAAAGAAGGAGAAGGGATTGAATAAGGAAAAGGGATAGAAGAAAGGAAGAGAAGGGAAAGGAGAAAGGAAGAGAAGGGAAAGGAGAAAGGAAGAGAAGGGGAAGAGATAGGCGAAGGGAAAAAAATGAAGGTAGGGGAAGAGGCAAAGGGAAGGGAAGCGAAGGCAAAGAAGGAGAAGGGATTGAATAAGGAAAAGGGAA